>DASSZO010000222.1:0-2397 GCA_035702815.1 Candidatus Aquilonibacter sp.
ACGACGTGCACGATGAGCTGGCCCGGCCTCGCGTAGCGATCGCATTCATCGGCAAGACGGCGCACGTGCGGATGGACGATCTCGTTCAAACGTTCGCGCGCGTTCGGATCGCTGAAGACGATTTGCGCGAGCGCGGCGCGATCCAGGCAGTCGTCGCGTACGACCGACGGCCACACGCGCGCGATTTGACGCAAACCGTCGCTGCCGGGCGCGACCGCTTCACGCGCGAGTTTGTCCGTGTCGACGACATACGCGCCGAGCGATTCGAGGATGCGCGCAACCTCGCTTTTACCGGAACCGATTCCGCCCGTCAGTCCAACTCGCATAATAAAGAGAGCCATCGCTTCGCGAGCGACGGCTCTCTTTACTCTCGGAGCGCCGGGCGCTTACTCGGCGGCGGGAACGTTCTCCGCCGCAACCGGGGCCAGTCCGACCTCTTCGTCGATTGCGTACCTCTCGATCTCTTCGAGAGGCACGTCGGCGACATGCTGAATCGACGCGGTGATGCGGCGAGTCGCATGGTTAATGGTCAGCAGCGTGACTTCGACTTCCTGGCCGGGGCTGAACTGCGCCGACGGATCGAATTCACCCTTGGGCACCATCGCCAGAACGCCGGGGACGATCTCCACGAGGAGATAGTTGGGCGTGACTTTGACGATCTGCGCGGTGAGTTTGTTGGTTTCGTAGAGTTTGTCCGCGTGCTCGTCCCAGGGATCGGGCAGCGTGTGCTTGAGCGAGAGGCTGACTTTCTTGGCCTCCGCGTCGAACTTCATGATCTCCACGTTGACGACGTCGCCGATCTTCACGACCTCGGACGGATGCTTAATCCGCGCGTAGCTCAACTCGCTGTTGTGAATCAGGCCGTCGATGCCGCCGAGATCCACGAATGCGCCGAACTCCGCAAGACGCACGACGACGCCTTCACGAATTTGGCCGACTTCAAGCGTTCCGAGCAGCTCTTGCTTCTTGGCGTTGAGTTCTTCTTCGAGAACCAGACGCTGCGAGAGCACGACGCGATGGCGCTTGTGATCGAGATCGATGACTTTGAGCCGGAGTTTCTTGCCGACGAGTTCGTCGAGATTGCCGACCGGCTGCCGGCGAATTTGCGAGGCCGGTACGAAGCCGCGCATGCCCAGGTCGACGAGAACGCCTCCCTTGACCACTTGCGTCACCGTCGCTTCGATCACTTCGTCGCGATCGTGCGCTTCGATGACTTTCTCCCACGTCTTGAGCGCGCGAGCGCGGCGCTCGGAGAGAAAGAGCGAACCGTCCTGGTCGTCGATGCGATGGATCATGACTTCCAGCGTGTCGCCGACTTTCAATTCTTTGGGTTCGATCGCGAGTGAGAGTTCGCGGAACGGGAGGATGCCTTCGGATTTGCCGCCGATGTCGACGAGCAATTCGTCTTGATACTTGGCGACGATGAGGCCGTTGAGGACTTGTCCTTCGTCGAGGACTTTGAGCGATTCTTCGTAGAGGCGCTGCTCGAGTGCGAGTTGATCCTCTTCTTCGTGTTGCACTGGAGCGATGTCAGTCGTAGAGATGTTGTAGTTCCTAACCTTTCGAAATATTTTTACTTTACGGCAGTTATTTTTGACACGTGCGGCACCACCAGGTTCCGCGTTGCGAGATGACCGTGCGGACGATCGAGCCGCCGCATCTTATGCAACTCTTTCCCGTTCGCCCGTAAACCGAAAGCACGTTTTGAAACCCGCCTTTCAGTCCTTGCGCATCGACGTAATCGTCGACGCTGCTTCCCCGCATGCCGATGGCGCGGTGGAGAACCTCGACAAGTGCGTGGTGCAGTCGGCGAACGGCCGGTTTGGTCAGCCGCTTCGCGGGCGTTCCGGGACGAATCCCGGCTTGCCACAGCGCCTCGCATGCGTAGATGTTGCCAACGCCCGCGATGCGCCGCTGATCAAGGAGAAAAGCCTTGACCGGCGTTGTCCGCCCCGAAAGCATACCGATAAAGCGGTCCGGAGTAAAGCTCCCGGAAAGCGGTTCCACGCCAAGATCCGCGTCCCAAGGCTCGCCCGCCTCCACCAGGCGCATCCGGCCGAACTGCCGCACGTCGGCGAATGCCAAGCGGCTTTTGTCGGAAAAACGGAGTTCCACGTGGGTGTAGGGGTACGGCAGGTCCCCAGGGCCGAGCACGACCAAGCGCCCGGTCATTCGCAGGCTGGTCACCAGCAATCGGCCGGATCGCAGCGTAAAAACGGCATATTTTCCGCGCCGATCGATCGCCTCGATCCGCTCGCCTTTGAGCGCTCTCTCGAACGCGCTGCCCGCGGGCGCGACGGCCATTTTCTTTAGAGTGACGTTGACGGCGGCAATGGTTTTGCCGGCGATCGCGGGCCGCAAGCCGCGCACGATTGTCTCGACTTCAGGGAGTTCAGG
>DASSZO010000273.1:0-18139 GCA_035702815.1 Candidatus Aquilonibacter sp.
CGAAGCGCGGATATTCATCCACCAATGCGGATAGGCGATCGTGATGCCGTCAAGGTGATCGACCGCCGCATCTTTGTACTGCTCTTGCAAACGCTCGAGCGTCGCCGGAATGTCCGCAACGTGCGAGTTGATTTCGCCGGAACGGAAACGTGTATCGAGCGGCGCGATGACGGCGCTCACCGGTTTTTCCGTTTCGCTGAACACCTCGAGACATTGCATGAGGGCGATCATGCCCGAGTCGGCGTACCAATTCTCTTTGAAGTAGAAGTGCCCCGAATGCTCACCTCCAAAGACGATGTCTTGTTCGCGCATCATCTTTTTGATGATGGAGTGGCCGACTTTGGAGCGAATCGCAATCCCGCCCGCCGCTTCCACCCGCTCGGGCACGCTGCGGCCGCAGATGAGGTTGTACAGGATCTTCGCGCCGGGATGCTTTTTGAGCGTGTTGAGTGCGACGAGCAACGTAACGGTGCTGCCGTCGATGAGGTCGCCTTTTTCATCGACGATGAACATCCGGTCCGCGTCGCCGTCGAACGCGACACCGAGATCGCACCCGTGTTTGCGGACGGCGGCTTGCAGGTCGACCATGTTCTCCGGCTCGATGGGGCTTGCCGGATGATTCGGAAAGGTTCCGTCGAGCTCGAAATACAGCGGAACCACTTCGCACGGCAGATGCTTGAACACGTGCGGTACGGTTTCGCCGGCCATTCCGTTGCCGGCGTCGATTGCAATTTTGAACGGGCGGATCTTCGCGCGGTCGACGAACGAGAGGCAGTGCTCGGCGAAGTCGTCGAGGATGTCGCGCTCTTCGATGCGTCCAACCTGCTGCGCGGGGGGCGGCAGTTGCCCTGACATGATGGCATCGCGCATCTCGGCCAAGCCCGTCTCGAGCGAGATCGCTTCGGCCTTGGCGCGCGTGAATTTCATGCCGTTGTACTGGGCCGGGTTGTGCGATGCGGTGATCATGACCCCGCCGTCGAACCCGTACTTGCCCACGGCGAAATAGAGCGCGTCGGTCGAGACCATGCCGATGTAGGTCACGTCGGCGCCGGATTCCGTGGCACCGCGCGCGAAGGCTTCGTAGAGACGTTCGCCGGAAGGCCGCATATCACGGCCGACGACGATGCGCTTTCCGCCGACGAGTGGGACGAAATAGCGCCCGATGCGGTACGCGATGTCGTCGTTGATCTCTGACGGATAAATTCCACGGACGTCGTAGGACTTGAACAAGCCCGGATTTATCTGCATCTGCATGGCTCTAGTCCGGTTCGGAAGGATGAATGTCGTTACCTACGGTGCCCTAACCGAGCGATGATTCAGCTGCGACGTAGGTCGGTGCCGTTTGTCTTGACGGCATTTTTGGTTATCGCCGTCGTCGTGGCGGTGCAGGGGGCGTTCGCAACGCGGGCCCAGCTGGCCGGCACGTTCGCGCGCCAATCGGAGATCGTCCACGCGCAGCTCTCGCTCGAAGAGATGCGCCGCTTGCAGATCAATGCCGAGAGCGCCGTGCGCGGATTTTCCCTCACGCACGACCCGTTCTATCGCCAGCAATACGCTACCATCGAGGCGGAATTCGATTCCAAAGCGGCCTCGGTCCGCGCAACGATGATGGGCGCCGGACTGATCGGTGCCGTGCGATCGCTGGACGACTACATCTCGCTTCAGCGAAACTGGCGGCGCAAAGTTGCCGAGCCCATGCTTGCCGACGGCGGCACGGACGCGGTCACGCTCGACAAGAGCAATAAAGCATTTACCGACGTCGAGAACCGCTCGGTCCAACTGATCCGCGCGACGCTCGCCGACGCGAACGACCGCTTGGCGCGTACCGCCCAAGAGCAGGTCAACGCCAACGCCTACACGCGTGCCTTTTGGCTCATCGTCCTCGGTCTGCTCGCCATTCTGTTCAACGGCTTTCGATCGCGCCTGGTCACCGAACTCGAGGAAGAGCGGACGACGACCGAAACGCTCCAGAAGGCGTTTCGCAGCGAGCACGTACCGCTACCCAACTGTGAAGTCGGCAGCGCCTATTTGGCTGCAAGCAGCCACCTGGCCGTCGGCGGCGACGTCTTCGACGTGTATCGTCTTTCGGACACGTTGGCGCTCGTCTTCATCGCCGACGTAAGCGGAAAAGGCGTCGACGCCGCGGTGCTCACCGCGTTCATCAAGTTCACGATACGCGGCATCGCTTTACGCCGGCGCGATCCCGGCGCGATGCTCGCCGAGTTCAATACGGCATTCGCGCAGACGGTCGAGAACCCGTATCTCTTCGTTTCGATGTTCGTCGCGGTGCTCGACACCGAAACCTTACAGCTGCGATATGCGAGTGCAGGGCACGATTCGGCCTTCTTGCGACGTTCTTCGGGTATGACCGAGCAGCTCGCCGTGACCGGCCCCGTGCTGGGCGTCATGGAAGAGCCCTTCGAAACAAAGACCCTTCATCTCGAGGATCTCGACAGTCTCGTGCTCGCGACCGACGGGTTGACCGAAGCTCGCGACCCCAGCGGCGTGCAACTCCAAGAAGCCGGAGCGATCCGGCTTATTCAGACGAGCAGCCCGCAGCCGCAACTGCTCGCCGACGAACTCGTCGCTCGCGTGCGCGCGCTCGGTGGAAACCGCTTACGTGACGATCTGGCGGTGCTCGCCATTCGCGTGCACGAACCGGAGGCCGGCGATGCGCTTGCGTAGCCTAGCCGCACTGCTCGTGCTCTTTCTCGCCGCGTTTGCGTGGGCGAGCGCCGATTGCAGCATCCATCAAGGCGACAAGGTGGTGCTCTACGGAACCTCCGATGATCCGGACGTCTTCATTTGGGATTCGCGCTTTCGGCTACGCGATTATGAAGGCGGCTCGTTCGATCAAATGAACGCGCTCTTGCCGCATGCAGTGCTTGCGCGCCCCGGAACGCGCGCCGTCGTCGAGAGTTGCGTGAGCAACTTCGTGCAGTCGAAGTATCTCTCCACACCCGACAACGCGGTCGGCATTCGTATCGTCGGCGGGCCTCTGCACGGTCAGCGCGGATGGGTGCTTGGATCGAGCCTGCGCGGCATGCCTAAAGCGCCACGTTAGCAAAGATGCGCGGCCCGGACGCGGTATCGATGCGTTCGACGCCGATTCCGTAGGCGGCTTCGATGAGATCCGGAACGAGCACGTCCGACGGCGTCGAACACGCCAACATCCGTTCGCATCCGAGCAACATCAAGCGATCGGCATATGCCGCAGCGTCGTTGAGATCGTGCAACACGCAGAGGATCGCACGGCCCGCGCGGGCGAGCCCGCGTAAGAGCGAGAGAATCTCGTGCGCGACGCGCACGTCGAGATGGCTCGTCGGCTCGTCGAGCAAAATCGCCGGCGTCGCTTGCGCGAGACCCATCGCGATCCATACGCGCTGACGTTCGCCGCTCGAGAGCGTACCGAATAGGCGATCCGCGTACGGCGTCATATGCACGTCGGCCAGCGCTTGCGCGATCGCGTCGTCATCACCGACGGTCGAGCGCCATTGCCACCATGAGTGATACGGGAAGCGCCCGATGCTTACGACGTCGCGAACGCGCAGCGCTTCGGCGAGAACGTCGTCGCTCGTGACGTAGGCGATCGCGCGCGCTCGCTCGACGGCCGTAAGGGTTTTGAGCGGTGCGCCGGCGACGCAGACCGCTCCGTCCGCAGGGCGAAGAATACCGGCGATCGTTCGAAGCAGCGTCGTCTTGCCGACGCCGTTGGGTCCCAGAACGGCGACGAATTCGCCCGGAGCGATCGCGGCGTCGATCTCACGGACTAAGGTGCGTCCGCCGGCGGCGATCGTGAGGTCCTGGAGCGCAATCATGCTTGACGTTCCGTCTGCCGGTAGAGATAGAGAAAGACGGGAACGCCGATGAACGCGAGGAGCACGCCGATCGGCAATTCCGACGGTGCGACGATCGTTCGCGCAATCGCATCGGCGACCGCGCACAAGGCGGCGCCGATAATCGCCGATGCTACGAGCGCCACACGCGCATCCGATCCGACGAGCCGTCGCGAAACGTGCGGGACGATGAGGCCGACGAAGCCGACCATTCCGGCGAGCGTGACGCTCGCCGCCGCAAGGAGCGAGGCCGACGCAAGGATGATCCACTGCGCGCGGTCGACGTTGAGTCCCACCGTGCGTGCGCGAACGTCACCGATGCGCAGGGCGTTGAGCGCCGGCACGCTGAGCGCGGCGAGCGCGCCGCCGGCGATCAGGTAAGGCGTGGTAAACAGGAGATCGCTCCAGCCGCGGCCGGCCATCGAGCCGGCGAGCCACGCAAGGATTTGCTGCGCGGCATCGATCGAGGTGCTGCGCGCGATCGCGAGCGCGACGACGGCGGAAAAGAACGCGGAGATCGAAACGCCGGCAAGGATCAAACGATAGGCGTCGAGTCCGCTTCCCCGCCGTGCGAGCGCCGCAACGATAACGGCGGTCGCGAGTCCGGTTGCAAAACCCAGTGCCGGCAACAAGCCGGTTGCGACGCCGGCCAAGATTGCAAGCGCAATTGCCGCGGCCGCGCCGGCGCTTACGCCCGTGAGGTATGGATCGACGAGCGGATTGCGCAACATGCCCTGCAGAAGCGCGCCACCCACGCCGAGAGCGGCGCCGACGGTTGCGGCAATCGCGACTCGTGGAAAACGAAGCTGCCAAACGATCGTCGTCACGTCCGACGAGGCGTGCGGATGCAGCAGCGCGCTAAAGACGGCGGCGGGATCGAGAAAGCTCGAGCCGGCAAGCAGGCTCGCCCCGCACGCGAGGAGCGCGCAAAGTGCGAGCACTGCGAGCCGCACGATCATCAGTGCGTCGAGAGCGTGACGGTGAAGCTGCGCCCGGGCATCGGATAACCACTCACTTCGGCGTATCGTTCGTTGCCCAGATTGTTCACACGCAACGAGAGAAGCGCGCGCGGCGCGACGCGCAGGCGCACGAATGCATCGCTCGTACTGTATTGCGACGACTGCGCAAATGCCGGCTCGGTCAGGTCGAGCGGCTCGCGCACTCCGGCAATTCGAACGGCGATTCCGCCGCCGGCGACCAGCGCGGTAGGCCGGCCGGTGAATTCGAGCAGCCCGTTCACCGTGAAAACGGGATCGTTCGGCAAGCGCTCCTGGAGATAGAGGTCCTCGGCGCGATACAGATCGGTTGCGTTGAGCCCAAAAGTGACCCCGTTGAGCGGAAGGGTCCGGGCTTCGAACGTCAGGCCTTGCATGCGCGCTTGCGCGACGTTGCGCGGCGCGTAGTTGTTATTCGGATCGGCGATGATGAGATCGTGCGTATAATTGGTGAACCAGCCGAGGCTCACGCCGCCGAGCGCGCGTGAAAAATGGAGGCTGACGTCGCCGACTTGCGCGCGTTCCGGAGCGAGGTTCGGATTTCCGTAGTTCGGGAAATACAACTCGCTTGCGTTCGGTGCACGAAACGCCGAGGCGGCATTGAGCTTGAACGTCACTCCGCCGCGAAGCTCTTCACGCAAGCCGAACGACGGTGAAATCTCGCCGCCCAGTGACCCATCGCGCTCGCCTCGCACGCCGAAGTAGAGATCGCCGTTGTGCAGCGCCCAGTTATTCTGCACGTATGCCGCGCTCTGCGCGAGCGCGTCATACACGATGTCGCCGTTGCCGTCGTCCGCGCGCACGATGCCGCGCGCCAGATCGACGCCGTAGATCAAACGCGATGCCCGGGCCGAAACGGTATTGCGGAAACTGGCGTTGACCCGATTCTCGGTGCTCACCGCCTGCGTCGCCAGAAAGCAATTCGGATCGGCGCCCGATGCATCGCATCCGAACGCAATCGTTTGATGCGAGGCGCCGAGTTGCAGGGTGGGGAACGCATGTGCGGTGCGCATCGAGAAGATCAGCGATCCGCTGCCGTTCGTGTCGCCTTCGCGGCTCGTCGGTGATTCGAACGAAAGAGGCCCGGGGGCTCCCAGGTGGTCGTTCTCGAGGCTGCCGCGAAAACCGGCGTCGACGCGTCCGATCTTGCGATCGAAACCGGCGCGCGCGGTCGTGGACTGATAATCGCTGTTGGTGCGATAGGTGTTCTGCGAAACGACTCGGTCGAGAGTGAAGCCTTCACCCTGCGCGTGCAATTCGACGTCGCCGTACGTTCCGTATAGCACGCTTGCGTTCGCTCGCGCCGTTTGCGAATCGGTGATGATGTTGATGATGCCGCCGATCGCCCCCGTGCCGTAGAGCGTCGAACCGCCGCCTTCAACGACTTCGATGCGCCGCACGCCGGCGGTCGAAATCGTGCCGAACTGCACGCTGTTGGCAAAGGTCCCCGGTGCCGGCATACCATCGAAGAGCACGAGAACTTGCGCCGAGCTGCTCCCGCGGATGCCGTACGAAACGTTGGATCCGATGCCGCCGTAACGGTCGATCTCGACGCCGGGCACGTCGGCAAGGGCATCGCCGACCGTGCGGAAACCGCGTTGCGCGATCTGCGCAGCGGTAACGACATAGGTGGTACGGGTGGTGTTGTGAAGCGTCGACTCGGAACGGTCGGCGGTTACGACGTGCGTGATTTCCGGCGGCGGCGACGCCGAGGGTGAGGGCGAGGGGGAAACGACAACGGCGGCTGCGGCCATGACGCGCAGCGCATCGAAAACGAACATGCGATCCTGTCTTCCTTTTCGCGAGGAACGTGATGCTGCGGTCCGTGTCGGTATCCTGACTCGCGGATCGATGCCATGTGCTCCTCGCCTTCCGGCTCACGTGAGCTGTGACGAAGGAGCGGCTCCCCGCATACAGTGGCGCGACCGTGCCGGCATTTCACCGGCTTCCCGCGCACAGACCTGAGCCGCCGTCATTGGCACAGGCGGCGCGGCAGACCTTCTGGAAAGAGCGCCGCCGTGAATCGTCTCCTCGTGCTCCTGTTGGCGCTGCTCGTGGGCGGCGTCGCCCGGCCCGCGCCGCGCCTCGTCGCGCTCGTACCGTCGCTCGCCGAAGACGCGTTTGCGGTCGGCGCCAACGTCGTCGCCGTCTCAAAGTTCACGAACGATTCACCGCAAGCGGCCGCGCTTCCGACGGTCGCCGACTTTGCGAGCGTCGACGTCGAAACGATTATTCGGTTGCATCCCGACGTTGTGATCGGCATCCCGTCGCAGGCTCGCTTGACCGAACCGTTGCGGCGAGCTGGGATTCGCGTCGTTCTTATGCCCGACGACTCGTTCGCCGACATCTTCGCGGATTTGCGCGCGGTCGGCCAATTGAGTGACCGCAGCGCAGAGGCGGAGAAGACGATCGCATCGTTGCGCCGGCAGACCGCGGTGCTGCAAGCCTCGGTTAAACGCGGACCGCGACCCTCGGTGTTCTTTGCGCTGGGCACCGGCCCGATCTGGACCGTCGGACCACATTCGTATCTTGCGACGCTCATCCGTATCGCCGGCGGCCGAAATGCGGCCGGCGACTTGCCGGCGCCGTGGGGGGAATACAGCGAGGAAGCGCTGCTGCGCGCGCAACCGGATGTCATCGTCGCCGGGCACGAAACGAATCTTCAGTCGGTTCTCGGTCGAGAGCCGTGGCGGAGCTTACGGGCCGTGCGCGAAGGTCACGTCTTCACCGTTTCGGACGATCGGATAGCCAACGCGCTCTATCGTCCTGGACCACGCTATAATGAGGGACTCCGCTGGCTGATCGAACGATTGTCGTCGCTGTCGACACCGAAGACCCGAAAAGGCCGCTCGAGCCCGAACTCATAGAACTCGAAGCGCTCGCCGAGGCGGCGGGCGCGATTCTCGTCGATCGCGTCGTGCAAAAGCGCGCGCACGTCGATCCGGCGACGCTCGTGGGATCCGGAAAAGCGCGCGAGATTGCGGAACTGGTTCGCGAACGTGAGGCGGCGCTTGTCTTGGTGCTCAACGACCTGCGCCCGCGCCAACGCAAAAATCTCGAGAAGATCATTCCGGTTCCGATCGTGGATCGGACGATGTTGATTCTCGACGTATTCGCGCGCCATGCGCGCAGCCGTGAAGGCAAACTGCAAGTCGAACTCGCGCAGCTGCGCTACCGGCAGTCCAACCTTATCGGCGCCGGAGCGGATCTGTCGCGCCTTGGCGGCGGTATCGGTACCCGCGGACCCGGCGAAACGAAGCTCGAGATCGATCGTCGCCGCATCGGTGGGCGCATCAGCGTGTTGCGCAAGCAGCTCGAAACGGTCGAACGTCAGCGCGGTACGCGCCGGGCGGCACCGCATCGCGAACCGCTCGTCGCGCTGGTCGGCTATACGAACGTCGGCAAATCGTCGCTCCTCAACGCGCTCGCGCGCAGCGACGCGTTTGTGGCCAATCAGCCGTTTGCGACGCTGGATCCGACGATCCGCCGGGTTTTTCTGGGAGATAGCCGGTACGTACGTCTTGCCGACACGGTCGGATTCATCACCGATCTTCCGAAGGATCTCGTCAATGCGTTTCGCGCCACGCTGGAAGAGTTGCGCGAGGCGGATCTGCTCGTGCACGTGCTCGATGCATCGAATCCGGATTGGCCGCGCCAGCGTGAAGCGGTCGACGCAATTCTGCACGAACTGGAGTTGGATGCGACGCCTAAACTGCTGGTCTTCAATAAAATCGATGCCGTCGCGCAGCACGAACCTCCCGAACCGGCGCTCGGCGTGAGCGCGTTTAGCGGCCAAGGACTGGACCGTCTGCGCGGGGCGATTGCAGAACGTACCGTCGCCGATGCGTAGAGCGCTCGCGTTCGTCCTGTTCTTCGCCTGCACCGCGTGCGCGTCGCGCGATCCCGACGATCGTTTCGTGCGCGCGGCCGACCGCGTGCGCCCGTCCGTCGTGCTTCTCACGATGAGGGTACCGCCGGAGCATAAGGCGGATAAGTACGACGACGAGTTCGCGACCGGCATGGTCGTCGCGAGCGGTGCATGGGGAAGCGACATTCTCACCGTCTCACATGCGGTCGAAGGCGCCTGGCACATGATGGCGACGATCGACGACAAAACGAAGATTCCGGTTACGCTCGTCGCGCGCAATAAAGATCTCGACGTCGCGCTGCTGCGTACCACCCATCCGAATCTGCCGCCCATTGCGCTTGGGTCCTCCGCCGGATTGACGTCGCAGCTCGGCCGCGACGTCGCGCTCATCGGCTACCCGATTCCCGACGAGTTCGAAGATGAAGATCTGGGCTTGGCGTCGTCGCTGAATACCGGGCATCTCTCGTCGGTGCGCAAGGATGCGCTCGAGGTTTCGCTGCCGATCGTTCCGGGTGAGAGCGGGGCGCCGGTCTTCATGATCGATTCCGCCGAGGTGATCGGCATGGCCGAATCGCGATTCGACGACGAGCACTCGATCGGATTTGCGCTTCCGGTGGACGACGCCAAGGCATTTCTGCACAAGGTCGACGCGCAGCACGGGTTTTAGTGGTTCGATCGAACCTCGGAACGATCGCCGATCCACTGCAGCGGCGGAATCGAGAAGCGATGCGCGAGCCAGTTGAGCGGCGCCGCGTAGGCGCGCCGTAAGAGCGAAAAGTTCTTCCAGGCGCGCTCGCGCTCATGGAGCGTGTATCCGGCATGCGCGAGCCGGTCACATGCGTGATCGAATTCCTCGCGCGTGATGCCCACGAGGTCGTGTTCGTCCGCCGCCGCGTATCCAAAGTAGCGCGAGAGATCCCGGGTTGCGTGGCGCCCGATCTCGTAAAAGATGCGCGCTTCGCCCGAGTCGCTCTGTACCGTGGTCATCATCAGCGTCGCGGCATCGAGGAGTGTTCCGAGCGTGCCGACCCAGGATTCATAATCGTGGCTCGAGCGGAAATAGGCAAGAACCGGATACGCGAGATGGGTCTCCATGAGTTGCGCGCACCACGCTTGTGCGTCGCGCATGAGACCGGGTAAGCCGTCGATAATGCGCGCGTGCGATGCGATTGCGAGCAGCGCTACGCCGCTGGGCGGCATGCCCGCGCGCGCGCCGACGGTGACGACGAACTGCTCGCGCGTTTGAAATGAGGCAAAGACCGCGAACAGAAAGGCCGTCGTCGTGCCGACGACGCCGAATCCCGACGCGCCCGCGATGATCGTCCACATGCGCGTCCATCCGGACCCGCCGACGAAATCGCCGAACCCGATCGTGAAATAGGAAGCGCCGGCGAGATACAGCGCTTGGAAAAAGGAGTGCATCGGCGGCCGGATTGCGTTTGCGTCCGCCCAAAAAATCAGTCCATACCCGGTGACGAGCAACAGCGACCACAAGATCAATTGCGCGATCAACGCAATGGGCGCGAAGACGGCAAGAAAGTCCTCGCGCGCTTCTTGGTTGGACGCGTGGAGCCGGAATGAGAGCGGCGGCCAGAACCGCCAGCCGCCGCGCCAAATGAGGTAGCTGACCCGAAAGCCGCGTCCGACGGCGCGCGGAACGATCACCGACTGAAAAACGTCGTTGAGCGCCAGAACGACGAGCACGATGCCGATTACCGTCAGCGCGATACGCTCGAACATGCGGGCAAAGGTTCAACGCGGCCGCGCCGAACGCATGCGGTATGCCGGTAACCCTCGTGACGGGACCCGTTCGCTCGGGAAAGAGCCGCTACGTGCTCGAACTTGCGCGCCCGGTCAAGGGGCGCGTCCGCTACGTGGCGACCGCGATTCGCGATGCCGACGACGGCGAGTGGAATACGCGCCTACAGCGGCACATGCAGGACCGTCCGCCGAACTGGGAGAGCGTCGAAACCGCGGAACTCGGTCATGAGGCGCTGCTCGAGGTCTTTCGCGGATGCTCGCCCGACGAGTGCATCGTCGTCGATGCACTTGGAACGTGGATTGCGGCTCGCATCGCAACACACATCGAGCTCTTCGAACAAGACTTTGCCCGCTTCGAAGCGATGATGGACGCACAAGCCGCGCAGCTGGCAACCGCGATGCTGCAATGCGACGCGCGCGTCCTGGTCGTGGCTGAAGAAGTCGGTTGGGACATCGTCCCCGTCGCGGCCTCGGCGCGTCTGTTTCGCGACGTTCTCGGACGAATGAAGCAGCGTCTCGCGGCCGAAGCGGACGCCGCGTATCTGGTCGTCTGCGGCTTCGCGCTCGATCTGCGATCGCTGGGTAGAACGATCGAATCATGACTTCGGCGCTGCTGCTCGTGGTGCTCCTGTGCGCCACCGTGGCGGCGGCGATTCTCGCCAAGCGCCTGGGTATACCGTATCCGATCGCGTTCGTGATCGGCGGCATCGGTCTTGCGTTCGTGCCGCACCTGCACGAGCCGAAGATCGATCCGCAGTTGATCTTTCTGCTCGTCTTACCGCCGCTGCTTCATGCCGGCGGCTGGCAAACCGACCTCGAAGAGTTCAAACGCAACTTGCGCCCGATCGCGCTGCTCGCCGTCGGCCTGGTGCTCTTTAGCACGTGCATCATCGCCGTCATCGGCCACGCCGTCCTCGGTTTGGATTGGACGATGGCGTTCACGCTCGGCGCAATCGTCTCGCCGCCCGACGCGGTCGCGGCGGAGTCGATTTTCGAGCGCATGTCGGTGCCGCGGCGCGTGATGGCGGTTCTGAGCGGTGAAGGGCTGCTCAACGACGCCACCGCGCTGGTTCTTTACCGCGTCGCGCTTGCGGCGGCGGTAAGCGGCGTGTTTTCGCTGAGCCATACGCTGCTGTCGTTTCCGATCGTCGCGATCGGCGGACTCGTCATCGGGTTGCTCACCGGCTTCATCGTCGAGGCCGTATTGCGGCTGCTCGCGCGCGGCGATCTCGAAGATTCGACGATTTCGACCGTGATCGTTCTCATCGCACCGTATGCGTCCTATCTTCCCGCCGATGCGCTCAACGTGTCGGGCGTCGTTGCGGTCGTAACGACGGGCATCTATCTCAACCGGCGCTCGACGAAGATTATGTCGTCGGAAGCGCGCGTTGTGAGCTTGGCGGTGTGGCAGGTCATGATCTTCCTGCTCAACGCGTTCGTGTTCTTGCTCATCGGCGTCGAACTGCCGCGCTTGGTGAGCTCGTTCGGCGCATCGCTGACGTCATTCATCGACGACGCGGTTATCGTCAGCGTGGCCGCAATTCTGATTCGCATCGTCTGGGTCTATCCCGCCACGTGGCTGCCGCGCGCGCTCTTTCGGCGAATCCGAGCGACGGATCCCGTACCGTCGTGGCGATGGATCGCCGTCATTGCGTGGAGCGGAATGCGCGGCATTGTCTCACTAGCTGCCGCGCTTGCGCTCCCGTACACCGATGCGCTCGGTCATCCGCTGCGCGGGCGCGCGGAGATCATCTTTATCACGCTATGCGTCATCGTTGCGACGCTGGTCTTTCAAGGGCTGACGTTGGGGCCGATCATCGCGTGGCTCGGCGTCGGCGAAACGCACAACTTGCAGCAGCGTGAAACGAAGATCCGCATTCGCGCGCTCGAAGCGGGCGTTCGCCGTTTGCACGAATTGCAGTCCGGTTTCCATACTTCGGACGAATGGGAGGTCGCCGCGCGGCTCCTCGACGAGTACGAGCGCCGCATCGAGCACCTGCGCGGGCATCTTCGCGACGGCGCGCGCGAGAACGAGGAAGAGACCGAAAGCGCGGTCGACCACCGGCTGCAGCGGGCGTTGCTGCAAGCGGAGCGCGATGAGATTGCGCGGCTCCGTCAGGCCGGTGAGATCCCGGACGACAGCTTTCGTTCCATCGCGTACGATCTGGATCTGGCGGAACTACGGTTGCGGTGAGGTACCTGGGATCGGAGTCGCGGGCGGCGCGGTAGCTGCGGCGGATGCCGAGACTGCCGGTGACGGGGCCGGGGTCGCCGCCGGATTATAGGTCGGCTCTTCGGTCACGAGCGGCGTCGGGGTCGGCGGCGGCGGCAGGGTCGCGACCGATGCCGGCTTCGTGATCGGAACGAGGCGCAGAAACCCGACTTGCGCCGTCTGATCCTTGCGGATCCGCACCGGGGTTGAATCGGTCGTGAAACCGGGCATGCGCGCCGCAACGGTCTGCTGTCCGATCGGAATCCGCGGCAGCGTGAACGCGCCGTTCGCATCGGCCGTCGCCGTATAGAGCGAGCCGACGGAGACGATCGCGTTGGCGATCGGTTTGTTCGTCATCGCGTCGAGGACGCGTCCGGTGACCTGGCCGTAGTCCTGGACGCCGACGACGCCGTTATTACAGCTATCCGCAACCGTGAGAAGAAAGACGAAGCCGAGTAGCAGTCTGCGCATGCTCATACCTTACCATCCCTTCAACGGGAAGGCCTGTGACGAGGTTCCCGCGCCCGCTACTGGTCGCCCAGAAAGTGGTAGATGGAGATCGTGTAGTTGGTGCGCTTGCCGTACGACTGGGAGTTGAGCATGACCGAGACCGCGCCGGATGCGTCGTCCCATCGGTAGTCGTCACTTCCGCGATCCGCTGCGCTCGCTTCTCGAAACGAGCCGGGCAGCGCCATCCAGATCGTGTGGGCGATCGCCGGCTCCAGGACGTTTTTACCGTCCACAAACGCGTCAGTATCGCAACTGAGAATCCATTTCGGCGAGATCGAGGCGGTTTTTGCCCAGCCGTCGACGCGGCAGCTGCCGAGCATCGAAAAATGGACGGTCGCGTCGAATACGTCGCTTCCATATGCCTTGCCGCGGAGCGTCACGAAATTCTGCTGCGCGTTTGAGAGGCTGACGGCCAGTAAGTTCTTGATGTCGGTATCGAGCTGCGTCTTTTGCGCGTCGGTCAAAGGCGTCGAGTATTTTACGACGTGAATGTCCTTGGGCAGATACTGTCCGATGCGCACGCGCAGAATCGGCCCCGTCTTGGTGCTCCAGGAGTAGGCATAGACGAACGTCCGCCCGTGTTTCCAATCGAAGTACGTGCGACCGTCGTCGTCGGCTCCGGTTCGAAGGGAGTAGTTCCGAACGATCGGGCCGATGGCCGTCGCGATGAACTCCGCCGCTCGTGCCTGCGACCAGCCCTTGGGCAAGGAGTAGTTGAAACTGGCCACCCAGCGCTCGTGCGAGTCTTCGTCGGCGTATTCGTCGGCGAGCTTGCAGGGCGGACATGCGGCGCGCAGCGATCCCGCCACGGCATATTCGTCCTCGTCGCCGGCGACGCTGAGCCGTTTCCCGCGGCTCGCGGCGAAGGCCGACGGAGCTTGCACCAGCGCCGCGCGGATCATTCGGCTCACGTCGGATGCCGGGTCGGCCGCGGGGGTAGCGGCGTCGAGGCGGAGGGAACACGCCAAAACCGCAGCTAGTGCAAAAATAAGCATACGCATATGCTATTTATCGGTCGTTCGCCGCGTCCGGTCTCCTCATCCAATCGCCGCGTCTAACCGGTCCAAATACCTGAATTGGATTACTTATTACCCAGGTAAACGGGGGCGCTTGTGAAAAATTTCACAAGCGATGAACCCCTATGGACCGGTTGGTATTTATCTTGTCGTCGCGCTCGCGGCGGCGCTCCTCTTTACGTTCTTGCCCGGCTTGCTCGGGCGTGCGAAGCCCAATCCTCAAAAGCAGGATGCCTATGAGTGCGGCGTCGAGCCGACCTCGGCGGTCTCCGGCCGATTCCCGGTGCGCTTCTATCTGATCGCGATGCTCTTTGTGATCTTCGATGTCGAAGCAGCGTCGTTCTATCCGTGGGCCGTGCAGATGCACGCGCTTCGCGTCTTCGGGCTGGTCGAGATGATCGTCTTCGTGATCGTGCTTGCGATCGGATATGCGTACGTGTGGAAGAAGGGCGGATTTCAGTGGAGATAGGTCCCGGCCAATTTTTGCTCGCGCGTCTCGACGATGTCGCGCGCTGGGCGCAGAGTTCGTCGGTGTGGCCGCTGACGATGGGTCTCGCGTGCTGCGCCATCGAGATGATGAGCGTGACGTCGGCGGAGTACGACATCGCGCGTTTGGGATCGGAAGTCTTCCGCAGTTCGCCGCGTCAGGCCGATCTGATGATCGTTTCAGGACGCGTGGCACAGAAGATGGCCCCGGTCGTCAAGCGTCTCTACGATCAAATGGCGGATCCGAAGTGGGTCATTTCGATGGGCGCGTGCGCGAGCTCGGGCGGCGTCTTCGACAATTACGCGATCGTCCAAGGCGTCGATACGATCATCCCGGTCGACGTGTACGTTCCCGGTTGTCCGCCGACGCCCGACGGCTTACTCTACGCCGTCAATCTGATCCAACAGCAAATCCGTGAAGGTGGACGAGGCGGCATTCTCGCCCGTTCCTAATCGCCGGTAAGCGAACGTTTTTATCACCCAGCCCCTGTCATCCTGAGCCTGCCGAAGGACGAAGGACAACGAATCATGCCTAGTACCCAGTCACCGCCGATCGCGGGTGCCGCGATCGATCCGCCGAGCGTGCGCCCGGCGATCGACGATGCGATTATCGAACGAATCGACGCGCAGTCGGTTCGCTCGCGTCTTGAAGCACTCAAGGCCGACGGTTATACGATGCTGCTCGATCTCGCGGGTGTCGACTACCTTCCGCGCGAGCCGCGCTTCGACGTCGTCTACCATCTGCTGAAGATGCCGGTGAAGCAAAGCGGCGTTGCGCAGGTCGGAGCACCGCAGCGATACCGTTTGCTCTGCGGCGTCAAGGACGGCGAACACGTGCCGTCGGTGATGGATCTGTGGAAGAACGCGGATTGGGCTGAGCGCGAGATCTTCGACCTCTTCGGCATCGTCTTCGACGGTCACCCCGATCTGCGGCGCATTCAAATGCCGCACGACTGGGTCGGGCATCCGCTGCGCAAAGACTATCCGCTGCGCGGACCGGCGCAGGAACGTTCGCCGCGCCCGTCGTTCGCGCTCAAGAGCAACGTCCAGGCCGGCACGCCGCCCTCCGGCGCAACGCTCGAAGCACTCCAAGAGCAAGTGAAAAAGGCGCGTGAAGCCGACGCGATCGTCACGGAAACGCGTGGACCGGAGAATCCGCAATGAGTATGTCAACGACGCCGCTGACGCCGGAGATCGTATCGCAAGAGGGCAACGCGATGGTCCTTTCGATGGGACCGCAGCACCCTTCGACGCACGGCGTTCTGCAGATTATGCTCGAGATCGAGGGCGAGTCGATCGTCAAGGCCGAGCCGGAGATCGGGTATCTCCACACCGGCATCGAGAAGAACATGGAGAATCTGTTTTGGTCGCAAGCGCAGACCAATGCGGAACGCATGGACTATCTCGCACCGTCTTCCAATGCGCTCTGCTACGCGCTTGCCGTCGAAAAGTTACTGGGCGTCACCGACCGGATTCCGGAGCGCGCGCAGTACATCCGCGTGCTGCAGGGCGAGCTCACGCGCATCGCCTCGCATTGCGTGTGGCTCGGAACGCACGCGATCGATCTTGGCGCGATTTCGTGCTTTTTCTACTGCTTCGATCTGCGCGAGAACATCCTCGATCTGCAAGAGGCGTCGGGCGGCGCGCGGATGCATCCGAACTACATTCGTGTCGGGGGTCTCAACGGCGATCTGCCGCACGGCTACCTCGACAAACTCGACGCGCTCATCGCGAAGTTCCCCGGCCGCATGAAAGAGCTGCGCGGACTGCTGCAGGCCAATCCGATCTTCCAGGATCGCACGATCGACGTCGGCGTCATGACGGCGGAAGAAGCGGTGCAGTGGGGCGTTACCGGTCCGGCGCTGCGAGGATCCGGCGTCGCGTACGACGTGCGCAAAGCGTTCCCGTACAGCAGCTACGACCAGTTCCAGTTCGACGTTCCGACGCGCAGCGAGGGCGATGCGTACGCGCGCTTCCTGGTCCGCTTGGACGAAATGGAAGAGTCGATGCGCATCATCGAACAAGTGCGTAAGAAGCTCGATACGCCGGGACCCGTCGCGATCGACGATCCGAAGATCTTCGCGCCGCCCAAAGAGACCATTGCGCTCTCGATGGAAGCGTTGATCCATCACTTCAAGATCGTCAGCGAAGGCTTCCGCGTTCCTCCGGGCGACGTGTATTCGCCGATCGAAGGGCCGCGCGGCGAGATCGCGTTCTACATCGTGAGCAGCGGTGAGAATCGCCCATATCGCGCGCGTCTGCGCCCGCCGAGCCTCTACAATCTGCAATGTCTCAAAGGCATGGCTCCGGGCAATCTGATCGCCGACTTGGTCGTCATGATCGGATCGCTGGATCCCGTCTTCGGCGAGGTTGATCGCTAGTGGCGCGCGCGATGCGGAACGCGACACCGGCAGACAGCGCCGCTCACGATTTTTCCATCCATGGAAAAATCGCTGCTGCCTTCCTCGCCCCTCTCGACATCCTGTCTTCGGGGCTCGTTCAGAGCCGCTGCCTGCCGGCGTCGCGTTCCGCATCACGCTCGGCACGCATTCACATGGTGATGGAATATGCACGATAGTCCTAATCCGCCGATGGCGGCGAGTAACGATCGGAAATTGGCGTCGCAAAACATCGAGAACGTCAACGAGCCGCATCTCGAGCAGAGCGGCATGCAGGCGCACGGCGCTGTCATCCCGAGCCTGTCGAGGGACGCGCAGTTCGAGAAGCTGTATGCCGAGTTGCGGCCGCAGTGCGAGGCGCTCATCGCGCAGTATGAACAGAAGCGCTCGGCGCTCTTGCCGATGATGCACCTGTTTCAGAATCACGAAGGGTACGTCTCGCAGAACGCGATGCGCGCGGCCGCGGAGCTGCTCGACCTTTCGCCGGCAGTCGTCGAGTCGACCGTCTCGTTCTACACGCTGTTCTTCCGCAAACCGGTCGGCAAGTACATGCTTCAGGTCTGCCGCGGCATGATGTGCGAGCTCAACGGCGCCGAGAACATCATGGCGTACTTCCGCGAGAAGCTCGGCATCGGGACGCTCGAAACGACCGATGACGGACTGTTCTCATATGAAGAAGTCGAGTGTCTGGCGGCCTGCGACCGGGCGACGTGCATGCAAGTCAATCTCGAGTTCGTGTACGACCTCACGCCCGAGATGATCGATCAGATGATCGACGCGATGCGCGCGGGCGCGTACAAGACCAAACCGATGGCCCAAACGGCCAAGCCCGAGAAGACCTGGAAGGTCGCGCAAGACGTCCAGGTTTCGCAAGGACGGAAAGCCCCGGGCACGCTCAACGCAACCAATCCGAACAACGCGGGCGGCATCGGTGACTCGAGCGGCATCATCATGCTTGACCGCTTCATCGATCGCGACGTGTCGTTCACGCATCGCACGAAAGAGCGAACCGTCCGGGATGCCCGCGGTGTGTACGAAGTAGCTGAGGAGAGCAAC
>DASSZO010000035.1:0-9112 GCA_035702815.1 Candidatus Aquilonibacter sp.
ACTTGCCCGCGGACGTGATTGGGGTCCACGCCCAGCGGCGCAACGACGTCGCCGGTAACTTTTTGAATGATCGTGTTGATCACACTGTTGACCGCGCCGGGCGGGACCGACGGCGCGGTGATGGGCGCGGCGGACGGCGATGGAGACGGCGCGGGCGTCGCCGCGATCAAGAGGACGGCGCAGGCGCAGGCGACAACTCGCGATTTCATATCCGATGAACGGCTACTCATGCTCGTAAGGTTCCCTCGATGCGCTTAGCGGCAACGGTCATGCTCTTGCGCGACGGAGCGCACGGGCTCGAAGTGCTCATGGTCCGGCGAAGCAGCCGCAGCAGCTTTGCACCCGACGCCTTCGTCTTTCCGGGTGGGACCGTCGACGAGCCCGACTATACCGGACACACCGCAAGCGACCGGCCGGCCGAATTTCGGGCGGTCGTCGATCCCGGGCTCCCAACGTCCGAACCGCCCGTGAATGCAGCGGACGCCGCGGCGCTCGTCGTTGCGGCCGCGCGAGAACTGCGCGAAGAAGCGGCGATCGACGTCGACCGTGATGCGCTCGTCTTCTTTTCGCACTGGATTACGCCGCCGACCGAGCCACGGCGCTACAACACGCATTTCTTCGTGGCACTGGCAGACGCCGATGCCGTGGGAACGGCCGACGCGCACGAGACGCACGATGCACAGTGGATCGCACCCGCGGAAGCACTCGCGCGCGGCGCGGCCGGCTCCATGCATCTCGTCTATCCGACGGTCAAACATCTCGAGCGCCTCGCGGCGTTCGAGCGCGCGGCCGACGCGATCGCGTTTGCGCGAAGCAAACCGATCGTGACGATCATGCCCGACCGCGCGCCGTCGGAAGGGTTCGTCATGCCCGAGCATCTCGAGGGCGCGTGGTGAGCCGCATCGCTCTCGTCCGCGCGTCGAACCCTTCGGCGATGACGCTGACTGGAACCAACACGTACGTTATCGATGCGGGCAACGGCGAAGCACTGGTGATCGATCCCGGGCCGGACGATGCGCGCCATCTCGAGGCACTGCTCGCCAACGCGTCGTCACGCAAACTCCGAATTACCGCGATCGCGCTCACGCACGGACATCCCGATCATGCTCCGCTCGCCGCGACGCTTGCAGCGCGCACCGGCGCGCGCGTGTACGCGCACCCCTATTCCGAGGTGCCGCACGATACCGACCTTCCGCTCGAAGGCGATCTGACGATCGCGCAGACGGCGCTGCACGTGATCGATGCGCCGGGCCACACGTTCGAACATGCGATCTTCTACGAACCGCGTGAGCGCGCGCTCTTCACCGGCGACGTCATTCTCGGCGAAGGAACCGTCGTCATCGCGCCGCCCGGCGGGGCGATGCGCCCGTATATGACGACGCTTGCGCGCTTGCGTGACGAGTTTCCCGACGCCGCGCGCATCTACGGCGGACACGGCCCGGTCGTTGAGGACGCGCGCGCGAAGATCGCCGAGTACATCGCGCACCGCGAGCAGCGGCAGAACGAGTTACTCGAAGCGTTGCGCGCGGGCCCGCAAACGATTCCGCAACTCGTCCAATCGATCTACGGCGAAACCCGCCGCATCTTGTGGCCCGCGGCGGCGCGCCAACTGCTCGCATATCTGATGGCACTCACCCAGGAAGACGTCGTGCATGCACGCGCGCTCGAACGGCCGTTGACGCCCGAGGAGACTGCCATCCTCAACCCGTCTTGGGAGTCGATCGTCGGAGCGGAGCATGCGCCGCTCGTTGAAGCCGAGCTCGGCGCGATGCTCAAACTCGATAAGATCTACGTGTATTCGCTACTGAGCTAGTCGATGCGCAGAACGATCTTGCCGAACTGTTCGGCATTCGCCATGCGCTCGGCCGCGGAGACGACGTCGCTCATCGGATAGACGCGATCGATCGCCGGACGCAGTCTATGCTCGGTGAAAAACGCGAGCATCGCCGCAAAATCCATCGGGCTTCCCATCGACGTTCCCCGGATATCGAGATGGTTCCAGAAGACCGGGAACAGCCGCAACGTCGATTCGATCTGCGTGCCGCCGTAGATGACGAGCCGGCCGCCGGGGCGCATAATCGAGATCGCCTTCGACAGCGTCTCACCGCCCGACGAATCGATCGCAATATCGACCTCTCCGCGCTTGAGCGTTTTGTGCCAATCCGGCGTTTCGCGGTAATTGATCGCGACGTCGGCGCCCATCGCTCTTGCGCGATCCAACTTGTCGTTGCTGCCCGACGTCACGATCGTGCGCGCACCAATCGCCTTCGCATAGAGAAGGACGAACGTCTGGACACCGCCGCCGATGCCGGGGATGAGAATCGTTTCACCCGTTTTGAGTTCACCCCGCGTAAACGTCGCGCGATACGCCGTTAATCCCGCGAGCGGAATTGCCGCCGCTTCTTCCGTCGTTAAGTGCGCCGGTTTCGGATAGATGTTGTCTTTAGGCACGCAGACGTATTGCGCGAACGTCCCGTCCCGCGGCATCCCGAGAATC
This sequence comes from Candidatus Aquilonibacter sp., assembly GCA_035702815.1. Classification (GTDB taxonomy): domain Bacteria; phylum Vulcanimicrobiota; class Vulcanimicrobiia; order Vulcanimicrobiales; family Vulcanimicrobiaceae; genus JAMXLG01. The sequence goes on from DASSZO010000035.1 coordinate 2,498, forward strand.
GACGCGCGTGAGTCCCATACCTGCGGATCGCGGCCCCAGCCGAGCATCGGATCGATGACAACCTCACGCCCGGTACCTTCTTCAATCCCGGCGCCGTCGGACCCGAGCGTGCGCGGCAACTCGATGCCCGGATACAGTCCCTGGGTGATGAAGACGTCGCGCCGATTGAACGCGGCCGCATGTACGCGCACCAGCGTCTCGCCGTCAGCGGGCTGCGGGCGTTCGATCTCCTCGACTCGCAGGTGCGATGGACCGCCGGTTTCGTGCAGGCGGACGGCTTTCATTGATGTCGGCATAGGCAGTTCTGACGCGCAATAGATGCGATTTTCCTCTAGCGTTCTTAAAGTTCGGATAACGATTCGCTCGGCACAATGAATGACAGCGACTCCTTCCACACGACAATGCATCTACGAGAAAGGGTGGCCGTAGTTGAAGAGCCTTCGCATCGGCGCGATCGTCGCGATCGCCGCACTCGCCGCAGCATGCAGCAGCGGCGGCGGAAATACTTCCCTCCCGTCGCACGATACATCCGCGAACGGACGCAACGCCGTCGTTCACCATCTGTCGCTCCCGTCGGCGAAGACGCGATCCTCGAAGAAGGCGCAAGATGCCAACGGGGTACTGCAAGACGGCGGTTTCGAATCGGGCGGCTACACATCGTGGCAACAGTGCGGAAGCGTCAATGCGCGCATCGGCACGTATCGCGCGCACAGCGGCTCATATAGCGATCTCAACGGACAGGTCTCGTCGCCGGAGATCAACGGCGATTCGGGTCTTTGCCAGCAGATCACGGTTCCGAGCGGCGGGAAGATCACGTTCTGGCTCTACGAGGGCACGAACGAAACCTCAACGACGTACGCCTATCAAGAAGCCGACCTTCTCGATGCGAACGGCAACACGCTCGACAACCTGTTCACCGAAGCAAAGACGACGAACGGCTGGGTGCAACGCACGTACGACGTCAGCGCGTATGCAGGGCAATCGGTCTGGCTGTACTTCGGCGTGCACGCCGACGGCTACAGCAGCGGCAGCATCTATCAGTACGTCGACGACGTCGCGTGGTCGAGCAGCTCGACGCCCGGACCATCGCCCTCACCGACCAAAACGCCGGCACCGACGCCGACGGCCAGCAGCACGCCGCTGCCGACTGCAACGCCGTTGCCGACCCCAACACCCAGTCCGTCCGGCAACGTCACACCGTTTCCGACACCGAACGGAAGCGGCCCGGGCGGAACGACGTGCGGAACGAGTTGCGGCGTTCAACGCTGGCACATCAAGACGCTCGACGATCCGGACGAACATCTGATTTCGTGGACGCCGGTCGTTGCCAGTGTAACCACGTTGCGCAACATTCCCGTTCCCAGCGGCTACAACCAGTACAACGACACGACGCGGTACGCGCCGACCGAGACGCAAGCCTACCGGGTGCGAGCCATCCTCGTCGGCTGGAAAACCGAGACGGACCACGATTTCCACATCGTGATCGCCGATCCGAACAATCCGAACAACACGATGATCATCGAACCGCCCGATCCGACCTGCAGCGGTTCGTGCGACTCGGGCTTCGCCTCGGTCTATAGTGCGGTTCGTTCGAAACTCACCGCATGCTTCGGTCAACCGACCAGTTCGTTTACGAACTTCTCCAAGACCATCGTCGCGGATTTCACCGGGGTTCCGCTGTTCGATGCGCTGCACGGCCAAACTGGCGTCGCTCCCAACGGCATCGAATTGCATCCGCTGCTCGACGTCCAATTCGTCTCCGGCGGATGTTGAGGCGACGTATTACCAACGGCCTCGCGGGGCTCGCCGTTCTGGCGAGCCTCGCTGCTTGTGCGCCCGCGAACGTTGACGTCAGCGACGACTCCGCACGTACGGCGCAAGCCGTGGGCGCGCGGCTCGCGCAAGAAGATCATCGCCAGGCACTCGAGCGACGGGCCGAAATCGCAAAGGCCGTGCGCGTCGACGGTTTGCACGTAAGCGAAGGCGATCGCTTCATGCTCATCGTCTTCGTCGTGCATAATCTCTCGCAAAAACCGATTGCACGATTCGATGTTGCGTTCGAGGCCGATGCATCCGGCGGCGGCCGCCGCATCGCGACGACGGAACTGCACGAACGGATGACGGTCGGCTCCAACGCCTCAACGACCGTCAGCCGGCGCATTCCGTACACCCAATTTGGTGACGACACCGGTCCGATGCGGGAAGCCGCCGGTAAACCGCAGCACGACTCCGTGCGCGTGAAATGGATTCGGTATTCCGACGCGAGCGAGGCGGGATACGACGACTAGGTGTGCACGGTAATCACGAGCTTGAGGCTCGCCGGGTTGGTGACGAGCCGGTCGGTCGGAATCGGACCGTAATCGGTCGGCGTCGGACCAACGATTCCGTTATACGGAACGCCGCCGCCGTAGACCGGATAGCGTCCGGATCCCGCGCTGAAGATGTTGGTGCCGACGATCGAGATATCGGTGAGCGGGTTGATCTTCACCCCGACCGACGCGTCGATCCACGTGAACGGTCCGATGTTGAGCTCGTTATTATTTCCACGGAAGGCCGCAAGCGCGGACACGTGCCAGCCCGATTTATCGGCCCAATCGAGCTGCAGCGATCCTTGCTGTTGCGGAATGCCGAGAAACTGCTGGTTGTTGACGAGATTTCCGCCCGACGTCGGATTCGAGATCGTCGTACCGAAGTGATACGGATACGCGATATTGAGTCCGTACATTGCGTTGAGGAAGAGATGCTCGCGCGGGAAGCGCTGAGCGAACCGCAGTTCCGCGCCTTCGTACACGACGTTGCCGACGTTGACCGGGTACGACACGCATCCGGGAACCGGATTGGCGACGCTGTTCGCCGCGCATCCGCCGCTTTGCGCAAGGGCGAGCGGATAGAAGTTCTCGATCGCGTTGCGCAGGTTGGTGCGGTAGAGCGATGCGTCAAGCGTCGCATCCTGCGAGAAGCGCTGCGAAAAGCCTAATTCGTACTCCGTCGCATGCTCGGGCTGCTCGCTCGGATTTCCCTGCCCGAGGAACACGCTTTGCGCATCGAGCGTGAGTTGGTCGAGCGGAAATTGGTAGAGCTCGATCAGGAGCGGCGCACGAAATCCCGTGCCCGCGGAGAAACGAATCGCCGTCGACGGTGACGTGTTGTAGATCGCGCCCAAACGCCAGTCGGTGCTCGTGCCGAAGGTCGTGTAGTGCGACGAGTACAGGGCTCCGCTGAGCTGCAGTTCCTTACTCGCTTGCACGGAGCCCCGAACGAACGCCGACGTGATGTTCTGCGAGAGGTTCGGGGCGTTTCCGGCCGGATCGATGAAACTAAACGTCTCGTGGCGGGTGTAGCCGCCGAAACCGAAATCACCGGTGTCGAACGTGCGCTCCCATGAAAGCGCGAGGTTGCTGCGCTTATCCTGGTGCGTGACGTCATACATCGGATCGCTCGCGCTTCCGTCGATCGTCACATCGTTATCGTTCGCCGACAATTCGCCGGTGAGCGTGCCGGATCCGAGCGGCGCGCGACCGCGCAACTGATACGCGCGGATATTTTGCAGCAGTGATTGATTGCCCGCGCCGATCCAATTGCCGAGCGTGTCCTGTCCGTTGATCGCCGAACTCTGGTCGCGATTGTTCCCCATCGTGAAGACGCGCGCGGTCAGATCGGCGTTCTGTGAAAACGACCATGTTGCATCCAGCAGCGCGGAGCGAGCGGAGATCGACGAGCCGAGCGGCACGATTTGCTGGGTTCCGCCGACGTTGACCGACTGGTACTGGTTGTGCACGTAGCCGAGCTGCTGCAGATTGGTCCCGGCGACCGCATAGCCCAGACGGCCGTTCGTACCCGTCGCGTTGAGCCACAGGTTGCTCAAACCGAAGCTCCCGACTTCTTCACCGAAGCCGACGTGTTTCTCGCGGGTCGGTGCAAGCGAGACGAGGTTGATTTCACCGCCGATCGTGTTGCTGCCGCCGCTGTCGCGCGGGCCGAGCCCCTCGGTCACGTTCATCGAGGAGAACGCGGCGACCGGAAACTGCGAGAGATCGACATCGCCGGTGTTCGCATCATTGAGGACCTGGCCGTCGAGCGTTACGAGCGTCTCCGATGGATCGGGACCGCGCAGCGCGACCGTTGCGATGCCGCCCGGTTGGCCGCCGTGCGGATAGGCGAAGGTCACTGAGGGAATCGCCGTCAGGCTCTGCACGACCCGGTCATTCCCGAGCCGCTCCATGTCTTGCCGCGTGACCGTCACCGAGGGGATGGTCCCGCGAACCGGCGCCAACCGGCCGTCGACGCTCACGGTGCCGATCGTGCGCAGCGTCGGCGCGTCGAGCGGCTGCAGCTCGACCTCGACCTTGCTGTCGTGGTCGACCTTCAAGTCGATCGTAACCGAGCCGTAGCCTCGGGCGGTCACGTCCATCTGATAATCCCCGGGCGGGGCGGAAACCGAGAACGATCCGCTCGCGTCGCTGGCGGTCGCACGGGCCGCAGCACCGTGGAGCGAGACCCGGGCGCCGGACACGGGCAAGCCGGAGCCGGAATGGACGTTCCCGCTGATCAAACAGCAGGCGGCAAGGAGCAGAGCGTGCATCGGGATAGTATCTCTAATCGATCCTTAATGAACGCTGGGAGTCGCAGGCCAACGAGGCGATGCGGCCAAGAGTGCGGCATGGCTAAATCGAGCGCGATGAAGGCGGCGTTCCGCGGCATCGCCCGGATCCAGGAATCCTTCACCATCACCATCGGTCCCATCCGCGCGACGGGCGTCCCGGCGATCCTCGTCGCAACGACCGGCGTCGTCCTCGCGGGCGGCTTGGCCGCCCTGCTCTCAAAGAACGCCGCGCGCTTGCCTGAAACGCTGCGCGAGGCGCGCGGACTGGCGGAGACCTTACGCGGCGACCGTCCGCGCCTCAATCCGTAGAATAGAACGATGATCGACAACGCGTCCCTGACCGAACTGATTCGCCGCGACCTTCCCGATGCGCAAGTCGACATCGTGGACCGCACGGGCACGATGGATCATTTCAACGTCACCGTCCGCTCTTCGGCCTTCGCGGGTAAGACGTTGATCGAACAGCATCAACTCGTCTACGGCGCGCTCAAAGGCGCGCTCAAAGATGGCCGCGTGCATGCGGTCGAACTCAAAACCATCGTTAGCAACAGCTAGGAATTATCAATGTCCGACCAACTCAAAGCAGAGATCGAACGCGAAATCGCGGCCAACAAAATTCTCGTCTACGGCAAGGGCACCAAAACCATGCCGCGTTGCGGCTTCACGCTGGAGACGATCGAGTTCTTCAACCACTTCGGGTACCCGTTCGAAGTCGTCGACGTGCTCGAAAATATGCCCAAGCGCGAAGTGCTTTCGGAAATGACGAACTGGCCGACACTCCCCAAGGTATTCATCAACGGCAAGTTCTACGGCGACACCGACATTCTCGGACCGATGGCGCAGAACGGCGAACTGCAGAACGTGTTCAAAGACGCGTTCGGAGACGCCGCTCCCAAGACGACGATCAACCTGCACTAGCGTGACGTACGCCACGCTCGTCGATCCGGCGACCCTGCACGCGCATCTTGACGATCCGAACTGGATCGTTATCGATTGCCGGCACACGCTCGCGGACTTTTCACTCGGTCGCAAGATGTACGAAGAAGGGCATATTGCCGGCGCCTTCTTCGCCGACGTCGAGCACGATCTCGCGGGCGAACAGACCGGAACCAACGGCCGCCACCCGCTCCCGGATCCCGAGCACTTCGCGCAGTTCTTGCGCGCGCTCGGCGCCAATCGCGACAGCCAGATCGTTGCCTACGACGCGGGCGGCGACATGTTCGCGGCACGCCTGTGGTTCTTGTGCAAGTGGATCGGTCACGACCGCGTGGCGGTGCTCGACGGCGGGTTGACCGCATGGCGCGCGGCCGGGTATGACGTCAGTGCGGATCCGCCGGCCGCGACGGCGCTCGGCACGCTGCCGGTGCGTTTGAACGATGCGCTGGTCGTCACCGCCGACGAAGTGCTGCGCAATCTCGAGCGCGCGGATATGCAACTGCTCGACGCGCGCGGTGCCGACCGGTTCGCCGGACAGAACGAGACGATCGACCCGGTCGCCGGTCATATTCCGGGAGCGCAAAACCGCCCGTTCAAGCAAAACTTTGCCGACGATCTGCGCTTGCGATCGGCTGCCGAGCTGCGCGCCGCATTCGAACCCTTCGGCGAACCGGCACGGATCGTGCATCAATGCGGATCGGGCGTTTCTGGAGCGGCGAATATGCTCGCGATGGAAGCAGCGGGTTTGCACGGCTCGCGACTCTATGCAGGATCGTGGAGTGAGTGGATCGCCGATCCGTCGCGCCCTATCGTCGGCGCCGCAACCGAAGGATCGTAAAGACCGCAAGAAGTACGCCGATCACCGCGATGGCGAGAGCGACCAGCGCCGCATACGAGCGCTTCGTCGTTCCCGCGCATGTCCCGTATGCTTTCCCAAAGGCGGTCTGCGCGCACGCAAACGTCTGCCATCGATGATCGCTCACGTCACCGACCCGCCACGACCACGCATCGTACGCTTCGATCCATCGTTCCCGCACCGCGGGATCGCTCGAAATCCGGTCGTGCAACTGCGCTAA
>DASSZO010000203.1:0-12439 GCA_035702815.1 Candidatus Aquilonibacter sp.
GCAGATGCTCGCGCAACTCCTGATCAACGAGAAATCACGCCGGGGAGCGCAGGCCGCGCCCGAGGTGCGAGCGGCGCTCTCCGATGCGGGCATCCGCTTCGTCGAAGACGGCTGGCCGGACGACATCGGCGCCGAGATCGAGTGCATCATTGCCGCGGGAGGCGATGGGACGCTTCTTGGCGCGATCGGAAATGCGGTGAACCGCGGGTTGCCGCTCGGCGTCATTCCGCTCGGTACGTTCAACGAACTCGCCCGTACGCTCGCCATTCCGCTTGACATTTCCAGTGCGGTGGACGTGATTGCGCAAGGAAACGAGCGTGCGATCGACGTCGGGCGCGTCAACGAGCGCTATTTCGTCAATGAATCGAGTATCGGTATTTCCAGCCGCGCATCGCGGCTACAAACGACGGAAGTCAAACGCCGCTTTGGATTTTTGGGCGTGATTGCGACCGCAATCGATGCATTTCGACGGTCGCGGCCGATGCACGTGATCGTGGAACACGCAGGCGGGACCGAGCAGCTCAAAACGATCCAGCTGACGATCGCAAACAGCCATCGCTTCGGCGGCTTTCTCAACGTCGCCGACGCGGCGATCGACGACGGGTGGCTCGATCTGTACTCGGTCGACATCGAGAGCCCATGGCAAGCGTTTCACATCGCACGCGCGATGCTCGAAGGACGCCGGCACGACGTTCCGGGGTTGCGAACGCTGCGCGCGAAGCGATTCGACGTTCGCTCGCCGCACGCGCATCACATCACGGCCGACGCCGAACCCGCCGGAATGACGCCCGCAACCTTCGACGTGTTGCCGAAGGCGCTGCGCGTCTTCGTGCCGCAGTGATCGCCTATGGAAGGCATGCACTATCGGAGCCTCGGGAATTCGGGGCTCAAACTTTCGGTCATCGGATTAGGTTCGTGGCTGACGTTCGGCAACACCGTCGATCAAAATGCGACGCGCGAGTGCGTTCGGATCGCGTTCGATAACGGCGTCACGTTCTTCGACACGGCGAGTACCTATTCAAAGGGTAAGGCCGAGGAAGTCTTGGGGCCGATCCTCGCCGATCTGCCGCGCGAGCAGATCGTCATCGGCACAAAGCTGTTCTGGCCGACCGGCGACACGCCGAATGAACGCGGGCTCTCCCGCAAACACATTCGCGACGAAGTCTACAAGTCGCTCAAACGCCTGCGGATCGAGTACATCGATCTCTACCAGTGCCACCGGTACGACGACGAAACGCCGCTGGAAGAAACGTGCGAGATGATGAACGATCTCGTTCGAGCGGGAACGATTCTCTACTGGGGCGTCTCGGAATGGAACGCCGATCAAATCGCAAGCGCCGTCAATCTTTGCCGCGCCCGCGGTTGGGCCGTTCCGATCAGCAACCAGCCGCAGTACAGTGCGCTTTGGCGCCGCATCGAAGAGCGCGTGCTGCCGACGTGCGAGCGGTACGGTGTCGGAAACGTCGTATGGTCGCCGCTTGCGATGGGCATCCTAAGCGGCAAGTACACGGATGCAAAAAACCCGCCGGCCGGTTCCCGGGCGGCCGGCCAGTACCGTGAGTTCATGGAAGACTATTTTACGCAACCGGTCCTCGATGCCGTCGCGAAGCTCAAGCCGCTCGCGAATGAAGCGGGGATCTCGCCCGCGCAACTCGCGCTTGCGTGGACGCTGCGGCAACCATCGGTAACCTCGGCGATCGTCGGGGCGACGAATCCGGCCCACGTTCGCGATAACGTGACGGCCGGTACGTTGCATCTCCATCCGGCGATCTTTCACGCGATGGACGACATCTTGGAGCCGGTCGCTCCCTACGAACCGTACACGGCGTAGATCCGGTGCGACAAAAATAAAGATGGACGGCAAACGCCGTCCATCTTTATTTGCTGCACTCTACGAGGTTAGGGTTCCCCCGGGGTGATCTCGGTGGAGGACGATTTCACCCCGGTTCATCTCGCATGATAAAACACGCGGATGAAACTTTATTTAAATCTGAATGAGAACGACTAGTTCCAACGGGTGAGGGACGACGTTAGTCCGATGACTTTCGGTCCCCAACCGCCGAAGGACGCGCCGCTCGGTGCGACTTCGATCATACGCGTGAACGAGTTCACCGGTTGCTGCTCCTCTTGTGCGACGTTGGTAGTGGTTTCCGAGGGCGTTTTCACGGGATTTCCTTCCATGTGTGACACGCGATAGTGCGTCTCACGTTTGACACTCTACACCTCGGAATACAGCGCCCATATGATTTTTGTTTCACACGAATTTTCTGTGATTCGTGAAAAAAACTGTTATATATGGGCCATTGTGACTAGTTAGGTTCCCGCGTCGGCGCCCGCTCGGAAGACGTACTTCACGATTAAGCGATTTAATGTCGCAATCGACGACGGCGAACCGTAGTTCACGTAGAGGTCGCCCGAACGCAATTGCACGTGATATGCGGCGGAAAGATTGACGCCGGGGTTTGCGAATCCGCCCGTACCATTGATGCCGCGCAAGCCGATGCTCAGATTGCTTCGCGGCGAGATGTTGTAGCCGAGTCCCACGCGGCGAAGAAACTGAGAATTCAACGCGCCGGTCACGTTATCGCGTTGATACGTGCCGTCGTACTCGAGCCCGAGCGTAAAGCGAGAACCGAGCGGCCGCGAGGTCGACGCCGTGTACAGATGCGTCCACGCGCCGTCGAAGTTGCCCCAGTTCGCGCTTACGTCGATCGGCGTCGGCGTTCCGTCGCGATAGCCGATCGGAAGGCCGAAGAGGTTGAACGGCACGTTCACACCATGTTGGTAGCCGTTGAGATACCCGCTGTAAAAGTTGCCGTCGTAGCCGCGCAGCGTGCTGACCGTCGGTCCCATCCCGTTGATCGAGAAGCCGTTCTTGAAGCTCATCTGGAGGAACGCGCCGGCGTCGGACTCATGCACCGCACCGCTGCGGTCCACGAAACGGTCGCCGTACATGAAGACGCTCCAGTTCTTGAGCGTGCGCGTCGCCCCGTTGAAGGCGAGAAAGCCTTGCGGTCCCCGGATGTCGGAGTTCGACGTGTACCCGTCGATCGGGCCGTAGAGCGGTGAAATGTCCGCGTAGCCCGCGTTGATCTCCCAATTGTGCTGGTGCACGTCGGCAAAACCGTTGGTGCTGTGCGCCGAGCCGAGCGGATTCCAATTCCCCGTTTCGATGTCTTGATTGAAGGACAGCACCAATCCGGTATGCAGGTTGCGCGTCTTTGCACCGTACTCAAACGTCTGATCGTGCACGGGACCCGTGAGCGCGGGCGATTCGCTGTGGTTGGCGATGACGCCGTCGGCCCAGTATTGGAACGTCTGGTCCTGCAGCGCATGCTTGTAGCCGAAGGCCTGATCGTCGAACGTGTCGTTCGTCATTTCGTCGTATCCGCGGAACGACAGGACGCCGAAACTCTGCAGGCCGCGTGAGCCTTCGATCTTCGCGCCGCGGTCGAACGGTCCGACGCTCGGCGAGTAAAAGACGATGTTCTGCGGCGCGTTGAAATTTGAGTAGCCGCTCGGATTGGGATTGATGTACTGCGCGCCTTGGGCGAAGAACGGACGGTACTCGGTCAATTGCCGGGCGAATTCTTGCGGCGCAATCGTTTGTTGATCGGTCTCGACGTTCGAGAAGTCCGGGTTGAGCGTTCCGACGAGATTGATCGTCGACGCAAGCGGATAGGTGAAATCCAGTCCGAGCGGCCGCGTCTTCTCTTGAATGAACTGGCCGTTTGCTTGCTGGTAGACGTCGCGATCCTCACCGGCGCTTCCCAGCGCAAAGAGCTCCAGGCGCGGCTTGGGCTTGGCGGCGCTTCCCGCGATGGCAATCGAGGTCGCGCTGGGCCAGAACCGCAGATCGTTGAAGCTGGGCCAGTTCCCGCCGCCCTGGTCGCCCATGAGCGGATCGTAGGACCACGAGAGGTGCTCGCCGCGCGCGGCGACGCCTCGAACGAAGGTGATTCGCCAGGTCTGAGAGCCGTTATGCAGGCGCATGTCGTCGAGTGGGATGCGCATGACGGCCCGCCAGCCGCCCGGCTCGGCAGCCGTCGCGGTTTGCCACTCGGGGCGGAAGCGTACGTTCTCGAGCGACTGCTGGTAGCGGACGCCGCGCGGTGTCGTTTCAAAAAAGTAGCCCTGGGAGCCCGCGCCGCTCGGGTCGATGCCGACCCCCACGTAATCGTCCGTGCCGAACCCGACGTCGTTGGTCGTCTGCGTCGCGGTCAGCGGCCCAGGTTGCGGGACGACGAATCCGACGTAGAGGTAGTGGGGGTCGTACAGCACGTACACGGTGGTCGCCGGCGCGGGATTTCGCGTCGTCACATTCTCCCAGCCCCCGACGCTAGGCACTTTGCCCGCTTGCCACGCGGGATCGGCGAGTGATGGATCCAGCGCCAGGGGATGGGGAGCCTTGGCCATCGGGAACGAAAACGTAGGGGGCACGGCAGCCGAGGCTCGCGGGGTGAAACACGCGAGAACGAGGGCCGTATACGTGGCAATGAGGGCTGGTTTCACCGTTGTAGCATCGGCGCTCACGGACGAACCCGCCATCAAAGCAGCATCAAAGATTCTTCGAAGGCAGTGCGGCTATGGACGTCTATCAATTCGGTCCGTTTCATCTCGATGTCGAGCGGCTGTTGCTCGTACACGAGGGCGATCCGGTCGCCCTCGGCCCGAAGGTCGTCGAAACGCTGCTCGCGCTCGTCGAACATCCCGGCGAGGTCTTGAGCAAGACGCAACTGCTCGATCGGATCTGGCCCGAGGGTTTCGTTGAAGAAGCGAACCTCGCGCAAAACATCTACGTCCTGCGTAAGACCCTGCGCGGGCAGTGGGAAGCCGAAGCGATCGAAACGGTTCCGCGTCGCGGCTATCGATTCAATGCGCCCGTGACGCGCACCGAACGTACCGCGCTTGCGCAAGCGCCGGTGGTGCCGGAAATCCCCGAGCAGCAGGTACCGACGGTACCAGTTGTTGCTGCGCGAAAACCGCGCCCCGCATGGATTGCGGGAATCATTTCCGCGAGCGTCGCCATTGCCGCATCGCTCGTTCTCATCGCGACGGCGGCAATGCATCACACAACGAGCGTCGCGCTTTCCGATAACGGTGCGCGCCTGTATCAGATCGGCCGCTACTATTGGAACCTTCGCACCCGTGAAGGCGTCGAAAAGAGCCTGAGTTATTTCGCGCAAGTCGTCGACAGCGATCCGAAGAGTGCGGAAGGCTATGCGGCACTTGCGGATGCGAACGCGACGATGGGCGACTATCAATACGGAACCCAGAAGCCCGACATCTATTTTGCACGCGCCCGCGGCTATGCGGAGAAAGCGCTCGCGCTCGATCCACATTCGGCGGAAGCGCATGCGGCGCTCGGACTCATTGCGATGGACCGGCACGACATGACCACGGCGATGCGTGAATTACGGCGCGCGATCGCGCGTAATCCGCAGTATGGCCCCGCGCGTGAATGGTATGGCATTGCGCTTGTGACGCAAGGCCACGTGACCGACGGCTTCGACGAGCTCAAACGCGCCGCGGATCTCGATCCGCTCAGCGTCGCCACGACGGCGTGGCTCGGATCGGCAGCATATTACGACCGCCGTTATCATGACGCGATTTCCTACGCGGAGCAGACCCTCGAACTTTCGCCGCAGCGCACCGACGTGCTCGTGACGATGGGCGAAGCGTACGAAGCCGAAGGCAATACGAGTCGCGCGATCGCGGCGTTTAAGAAGTACGGCGCTTCGGCGGCGTCCGATCGTGCCGAATCGGCCGCGTTGCTCTCGCACGCCTACGCGCTCGCACACCGGTTGCCCGAGGCGCGCGCGCAACTCGCATACGCTCGCGCACATGCGCGCGACGTCGATCCCACCGACCTCGCCGCCGCCGCAGCAGCGGTCGGCGAACGTCAGATCGCACTCGGGATGCTTCGCCGCATGCACGATCGTGCGGCATCGATGGCGATCATCGAGAACGATCCGCGTTTCGATGAACTGCGCGACGACGCGGAGTTCCGGCAGCTCGCCCAAGAATCGGCGTAACGATGCCGGGCGACGGACTCTTTGCGGCGATGTCGGCGCGCCCCGAAATCGCGCGATCGCTTGCCGCGCATCTGCGCGATCTCAACGACTCCGGCACCGTTCCGGCGCGAACCAAGGAGCTGATCGCGCTGATGGTCGGCTGGCTCAATGCGTGCGACTACTGCACGTGCGTGCACGAAGAGATCGCGCGCAAGCTCGGCATCGAAGCCGAGACGCTTGCGGAACTTGGAAATTTTGCAGCGAGCGAACGCTTTTCACCGGCCGAGCGTGCGGCGCTCGCCGCAACCGTGTCGTTGACGCGCGAACCGAGAGCGCTGCCGCCGACGGTGCTCGCGCAACTTCAAGCGTCGTACGACGAGGGTGAGATCGTGGAAATCGTCGCCGCGATCGGCGCAAATAACTACGTGAGCCGGCTCAGTAACGCGTTCGCCATCGAAGCGCCCGTCGCGCGCTAGGCCGGCGCCGCCGCCGTGCGCGCCGATGCGGCGCGCGCCATCGCCCGTTCCGCCGTCACCAAGCGCGTGCGGCTCCAGCGATCGTGCAGCATGATCCGATGCTGGATGATGCTCAGCGGCAAGATGACGATGAAGAGCGCGAAGCCCAGCACGTAGCGCCACAGGGCGGCGAGCAGGTTGGGCTTTCGGAAATCGACGGTTACGACGCGTAGTCCGGTGATCATCATGCCGAACGTTTGTCCGGTCAACCCGACGAGAATCGTGAAGTAGACCGCCGCCGCCCAATAGTCCACGTTCCGTCCGAGAAACCGCAACTGCCAGGGAAGTTTGTCCTGCGCGATGCCGATGCTGCCGGGTCCGACCCGTAACCAGCCGATCGTCGTGCTTCCGTCCGCGGTATCGGGCTCCGGCGACGGAGTCGCAACCGCGATCGTTTTGACGGTATGTCCGGCGACGACCTTGGTGGTCTGCTGCACCTGCACTTTGGCGGGGCCCTCTTCCGTCGTCGTCAGCGCGGCAACGACCGAAACGACGACGATAAGATCGATGAGCGTCGCGGTGAAACGCCGCCACCATCCGGCGCAGTCGCTGCGCTGGACGGTGATCGTTCCCGCCGGCGGAAGCGCGGGCGGCGGTTCGTTCGCCTCGCGCAAGAACCACTCTTCGAGGACTTGAAATTGATGCGTCGCCATAAACGCGCGCATCTCGGCAATGCGGCGGGTTGCGTACGGTTCGGCACCCAGCCACTCGCCCCACTGCAACACGCTGTCGCTTGCGATTTCGCGGCCTTGCTCCGCGAACTGTTCGATGTCGACCTCGCGTCCGAAATGATGGAACGACGAGATCGCAATTGCACGCGCTGCGGCGTCGAGCGTGCCGCACACAAGCAAGCCGACCTTATCGCAGGTCAGTTCGCAGACGCGAAGCCACGGACCGAAGATGAGCGCGATGAGCGGGTTTTCGTTTCCGTTCACACTCAAGAGCGAGAGAAAGCGCGTGTGTCCCGCGGCGATGTGGCCGAGCTGGCGCCCGATGACGAAGGCGAGTTCGTCTTCGTTGTACTGTTGGATGTAGTGGCTCGAGAGTACGAGCGAGTATGGCTCGCCGAATCCGAGCGCGGCGACCGGAACGAGCATATCCTCGCGCACGAAGACCAGCGGCATCGGAATCTCGAGCGCCGCGCACGCGCGCTTGACGATCGCGAAGACGCCGGGATGCTGCGCTTCGTGAATCATGACCGACGATCCGATCAGCCGTCCGCGCGCAAGCGTGACGTACAGCATCGCGATGACGATGAAGAGCGCGACCTTATTGAAGTCGACGCGCTCGTGAATGATCAGCCCGAGAATGCCCGCAATCGGCAGCGCCCAAAGCAGGACGGCGAAGAACGCTAGGCGTTCGCGTGGATGACGAAGCGAGTGTGTTCCGGCGAAGATTGGACTGGCCACGATGGTTTCTGGGCGGCATCGCGCACGCTTTCCTTCTCCACCGCGAGTTTGACCCCGCGTCCGCCGTTGCGCTTGACGGCGTACATCTCGGCATCGGCTGCGGCCAGCAGTGCGGCGGCCGTGCTGCCGGCACCCGGATAGACCGCAACGCCGACACTGGCGCTCACGCGGATCGTTTCGTTGCCGATCACGAGCGCGTCGTCGAGGCTGCGAAGGATCTTGCGCGCGGCGTCGAGGCCCGCTTCGGCGGTAAACAGATCGTCGATGACGACGACGAACTCGTCGCCGCCGAGGCGCGCGACGATATCCGATGCGCGCACGTTGCGGGCGAGGCGATTGGCAATCCCCACGAGCACCCGGTCACCGAACACGTGCCCGTAGGAGTCGTTGATCGCCTTGAAGCCGTCGAGGTCGATAAAGATCACCGCGCATTTGCGGTCGTTGCGCTCGCAGCGTGCAATCGACGCCCGCAGCCGCTCTTCGAGCGCCGCGCGATTCGGCAAGTGCGTGAGCGGATCGTGCAGCGCGAGCTCTTCGAGTTCCGCCTCGCGTTCCTTGAGATCGGTGATGTCGATTAAGGTGCCGACGCGCGCGACGGCGACGCCCCGTTCGTCGAACATCGTGCGCATGCGTTCGCGGACGACGCGAACCCGGCTGCCCGGGCAGAGAATGCGATGATCGCAGACGTAGCCGTCTTCGGCGCCAAACTGCGCGATCGTGCGTGCGATCGTCTCACGCTCTTCGGGATAATCGAACGCGCGAATATCGAGCGTCGTTAGATGGCGTGGGGTGCCGAGCAGCGTCGCGAGCCCTTCGGAGACGGTGACGCCTCCGGTTCTCAAATCTTCGTACCACGTGCCCATGCCCGCCGAACGTTCGGCTTGGACGAGAGCGGCCGCGCCGAGGCTGGTGTTGTCACCCGCTTCGATCGCGCGCCCGGTGACGCCGACGACCCGTCCCGAGGGATCGTGCAACGGCGCGACCTCGCAATGGTACCGCGCTCCGCCGAGCGGAGCTTCGAACGAGAGCGATTCTCCTTCGAGGGCCCAGTGATGGGCCGCGATCGCAATTGCGAGGCGTTCGTCGTTCCCCCAGAGATCGCTCACATGAAGACCGGAAGTCGCGGAACCGACGCCCGCGAGGCCGCGCAGCCGAGCCGATAGCGACGTGACCTGCAGTGATAAGTCGGCGTTCCAAACGAGCATTCCGTAGGTCCTCGATAGTGAGCGGATCTCTGGTGTGCTCATGGTACGAAATGCTCACCCGCGTGCTCATCGTGGAAAATACCTGGTTTTGGCAGTACCAGGCTTGGGGGGGTGCGTCTAGGTGGTCGCGGCGGGTATGCGCGCGGCGGCGAGGGGGACGTCCGCGTTTGCGCATCGTGCGCAAACGCTACTGCGTGAAATCGGGCTCTCGCCATCCTGGCTCCGCCCGATTGTCACAGCCCCCCTCGCCCCCGCGCGCATACCCGCCGCGACCACCTAGGCTGGAGATGATCGGCGGGGCTTCTTTTATTGGGGGACGGGGTTTTCTCGATTGATTGGTCGCGACGGGGTGGTTGACTTTGACGTGGGGGGAGGGGCGAAGATTTTTTTGGGGAGGGGTTGACGGGGGTGTATTACTGAGCTATTGTACTAGTGTACTAGTACGACAGCAGTACGGTACAACTGCCGAGAGGCAAAGGAACCCGACATGACACGCTTTATCAATCGTCCGCAAGATACCGAAACCCGCGAAGCCCGCGTTCGTCTTCCCCAGCAGATGACGACCCCGATGTTCCAAGGCTGGGGCCCGAAGTTCTAAGGCAACGGCGATGCCCGTAGTCCTCACGGTCGACCCGCGCAGCGGTGTCCCCATCTACCTCCAAGTGATCGAACAGGTCAAACGGTCGGTAGCCCTCGGGGTCCTCGCGGCGGGCGAGCAGCTGCCGACGGTGAAACAGCTTGCGCTCGATCTGACCATCAATCCGAACACCGTAGCGAAGGCGTATCGCGAACTCGAACGCGATGGCGTCATCGAGACCTCGCCCGGGCGAGGCTCCTTCGTCAAGAGCAACGGCGTTGCCGACTCCACGAAGGCTGCAGCAACGGATGTGGCACGCGACGCACTAGAAGCCGCCGTCCGCGAGGCCAAGTCGATCGGCCTCTCCGCCGACGACATCCGAAACCTCGCCCACGCAGCAATCGACCGGTGGTTCCGGGAGGCAAAATGAGCACGATAACGATTCAACATTTGCGCAAGACCTACGGCGCGTATACCGCCGTCGACGACCTGACGCTGACGATCCCGGAAGGCTGCGTTTTCGGCCTTCTCGGTCCGAACGGAGCCGGCAAATCGACGACCTTCAAATGCATGCTGGGGCTTGCGTTTCCAACCGCGGGAACCGTCACGTATGACGGAACGGCGCTCGAGCCTTCGACCTTCGAACGGATCGCGTACGTTCCGGAAAAGAGCGTGCTCTACGACTGGATGACGGTCGCCGAACACGTTGAGATGCAACGCCGCGCGTTCAAGAAGTTCAACGTCGCTCGCGCCAACGAACTGCTCGCGCAGTTCAACATCGATACGCGCAAGAAAGCGCGCGCGCTCTCCAAAGGGATGAAGACCGCAACGATGGTCGCCCTTGCGATCGCTCGCGAAGCCGACACGCTGATTCTCGACGAGCCGACCAGCGGTCTCGATCCGATCAATCAGCGGCACGTGCTCAACCTGATCATCAACGAATCGGCGCGCGGCGCTTCGATCGTCTTCTCGTCGCATCAAATCGGACAAGTCGAGCGCGCCGCCGAGCGCATTGCGGTCATCGACCGCGGCCGGCTCGTCCTCGAAGGCGCAGTCGACGACCTCAAAGCCGACCGCAAGATCGTCGAAGGGATCTTCCCCGACGAATCTTACGCGCTCGACGGTATCGCAAACGATCCGCGGATCGCGCGAGTCGACCGGAGCGGCCGCATCGTGCGGTTGCTCACGACCGACGGCGCGGCGGACTTCGTGCACAAAGTCGAAGCGATGGGTGCATCGGGTGTGCGCATCGTCGATCTCAATCTTGAAGATATTTTCCTGTACGCGGTCTCGCCGAACGACGCGACCGCCGACGTCGTCGAGGGAGTGACGGCATGACCTACGTCGAGTGGCTCCGAGTTCGCAATATCCTCCGCGTTACTGCGATCATTCTGGGCATTTTCATCGCGATCGCGCTTGGCTTGCGGCTCTACTTCAATAAGGAAGTCACGCAAGACACGGCCTTCATCAACCACGTGCAGATGCAACCCGGGTCGACGGTCGCCCACGCGACGCTGCCGGACGGCACGACGCGCACGACGATCCACGATCCGAAAGATAATACGACGGTCGTCATCGACAATCACGGCGCCTACGGGCGGCACATCGAGATCACCGAGCCGTATAAGCATGCCGACACGCACGACGGCCACGTCATGATGGGAAGCATCAGCGTAAATCAGGCGCGTCGGGGTGACATGCGAGTGACGACGATCGACACCGATAGCCGCACCCCGTTCATCTTCTATATGATCGCTGCCGACGTGGTCGGTTTGCTGATCGCAACCTTACTTGCAGCGCCGTTTGCACGTGAAAGCGACGGACATCTCGAATATGCGCTGACCAAGCCCGCGTCACGCGAACTGCTCGGCATCCGCACGATCGGCGTCGACGTTGCGGGCATCGTCTTGGCCGAAGCCTTGACGGTCGCGGCGGTGATCATCTGTCAGGCGATGTTCGAAATGCCGCAATTCGACTTCCGTGGCGTCAGCATCAACGCGATTCTGATGGGTATCGCGGCTCCCTGCGCCTGGTATGCGCTCATTGCGGCGGCAACCGCATCGATGAAACGCGGCTACGGCGCGGTCGTCGGCTTCGCATGGCCGGTCGCGTTAGCCCTCGGCGGCTTGACGCTATGGTCGGGCTATTGGACCGGAAGTTTGCTCGGAGCCGCCATTCATAACGCACTCTGGGTGATCAATCACGCTAGCCCCTTGACCTACATGAGTTTTAACGTCACCGAAAATCACGCTACCGGCGAGTTGATCGCTCCTGCGAACTTCGGTGTCCGCCTTACGATCGAACTTGCACTCTTCGTCATCTATAGCGCACTTGCCGTCTTCCAGTGGAAGCGGGTGGAGGCATAATCATGGAGATCCTCGGTACCAACTTCGCGATCACCCTCGGTTCATGGCGTCTGTGTTTCCGCTTGGCCGTCGAAGACGTCGACGCGCCCGCACCCGCCGCCAAAGCGCACGTTCCGCATCGCGTGCGCATCGTTGAAGAAGACACGTATGCGCGCCGGCGCGCAAGCGCCAACTAACAATCGCGCATCGTCATCCTGAGCGAAGGCGCGAAGCGACTACGCTACGCTCCGCTCCGCTCCGGATGACAAAAACCGCCACCCTGTCATCCTGAGCGAAGGCGCGAAGCGCCGCAGTCGAAGGATCGTAACGAACCAAACGCCTGAGGCGATCCTTCGACTACGCTACGCTCCGCT
>DASSZO010000108.1:0-8827 GCA_035702815.1 Candidatus Aquilonibacter sp.
TGCGCATTTACGAGGGAGCCAGCGAAATTCAAAAAATCGTTATCGCGCGTGCGAGCTTGGAGAAGGCATGAGCTATACCGGCCACATCGATCGCTTCGCGCGCGAGCATCTTCCGCCGCCGGAAGAGATGCCGGAGATTCTGCTGGACGGCTTGCACTATCCCGAACGACTCAACGCGATCGACTATTTCGTGGAGCGGCACGTTCGCGAGGGACGCGGCGGCCATCGCTGCCTCGTCGTTCCCGGCGCGGTCGATTGGACGTATGACGATCTTCGGCGCGCGTCAAATCGCATCGCGAACGTGCTCGTCGATCGGTATGGGATCGTTCCGGGCGACCGGGTGCTCTTGCGGGCGCCCAATACGCCGCAGCTCGTTGCCTGCTGGACCGCCGTGCTCAAGGCGGGCGCAATCGCAGTCACGACGATGCCGCTTTATCGGGCTGCCGAACTTCGCTACATGATCGATAAGGCGGCGGTGACGCTCGCGCTCTGCGACGAACGCCTCGGCGACGAACTTCGCAGCGCGTGTTCGGGGCGCGACGACGTTCGGATTGCGTTCTTTGCGACCGAGAACGCCGACGGCATCGAAGCGCAGATGGATGCGGCCTCGGACGAATTCAAAGCGATTGAAACGGGTGCCGAGGACGTTGCGATCATCGGCTTTACCTCAGGTACGACGGGAACGCCCAAGGCCGCGATGCACTATCACCGAGATCTCCTAGCAACGTGTGACACCTACGGCAAGCACGTCCTGCGCCCCAAAGCGGATGATCTCTTTGCCGGAACCCCGCCGCTTGCGTTTACGTTCGGCCTCGGCGGCTTGCTGCTCTTTCCGCTCTATGCCGGTGCGGCGACGCTGCTCATCGAAAAGCCGTCGCCGGAGGAACTGCTGCGGCACATCGACGAGTTCGGTATCACGACGATCTTTACGTCGCCCATCGCCTATCGCGCGATGACTGCAAAGCTCGATCAATACGATATCTCCAGTTTGCGGACGTGCGTCTCCGCAGGTGAGACGTTGCCTAAACCGGTCTTCGACGCATGGTACGAGCGGACGGGCCGCAAGATTCTCGACGGCATTGGAAGCACCGAGATGCTGCATATCTTTATCGGAAGTCCGCAAGAGAACGTACGGTCGGGATCGACCGGCCAGGCGGTGCCCGGCTATCGTGCCGAGATTCATGATGACGACGGCAATCCGCTCGCGCCGGGAAGCGTCGGCCGGCTAGCGGTCAAAGGTCCCACAGGATGCAAGTACCTCGACGACGAGCGGCAGGCGACGTACGTGCAAAACGGTTGGAATTATCCCGGCGATGCGTACGTGATGGATGCCGACGGGTATTTCTCGTACGTTGCACGGACCGACGATATGATCGTTTCGGCCGGATACAACATCTCGGGGCCGGAAGTCGAACAAGCGTTGCTCATGCACGAGCACGTGCGCGAAGTGGCCGTCGTCGCGAAGCCGGATCCGGCGCACGGAACGCATATCGTCAAGGCGTACGTCGTCATGGTCGACGACGTGCATCATCACGACGCGAAGATCGAGGAGCTTCGCGAACACGTCAAACGCGTGATCGCTCCGTTTAAGGCGCCGCGCGAAATCGAGTTCGTTGTCGAGCTTCCGCGCACCGAGACGGGAAAGGTGCAGCGATATAAGTTGAGGCAACGTGCCTCTACTGAGTAATCTACGCTTACTCTTTCACCCTCGAGCGCTGCTCGCGTTGGCGGCGGCCGGTTTTGCCTACTATGCGCGGTGGTCGCCGCTGGTCGGTTGGAGCGGATTCGCGGTATGCTTTTGCGCCTATCTCGTGTCCCTCTTCGCTCAAACGCTCTTTCCCGGATTTGCGCGCAAGCGCTGGCTCGAACGCGCATCGATCGATCCGATCATTCTGGCGCCTCCCTTCGAGGATCGCTGGTACGTTGCGGCGGGCGGACCCGATCGCCGCCACAATCATCATGTCTCGGTCAGCGATCAGTACTTCGCGTACGACTTCCTTCGCGACGGCGGTGAGGCGTGGGATCAACCGATCCTTGCGCCGTGCGACGGAATGATCGTCCACGTCGAAAATCGGCAGCCCGACGCGCCGCCGAAGGAGGCGCGACGCGAACGCAACAAGCCGTTCGGAAACTACGTCTCGATTCAAACCCGGCGCGGCTACGTGATCCTCGCGCACCTCAAAGCGGGGTCGGTGAGCGTACGGGTCGGCGATCGTGTGCGCGCGGGTGATGTCATCGGGCGCTGCGGCAATTCGGGAAATACGCGCGGTGCGCATCTGCATCTGCACGCCCAAGATCAGCCCAGCCAGAACGTCGATATCGCAAACGGCGTACCGGTCGCGTTCACCGACAGGCTTCGCAGCGAACCGCTTCTGCTCGAGTACGGTGACCGGATCGGTTAGCGGGGCGGCAGCACGAAGGTTATCGTAACGCGCACGATGTTCTTTGGCGCATTGGGTGCATTGGCATGAATCAACGCGACTTCATCGGTGAGCGCGACGAGATAGGGGACCGCATCGAGTTTTCCGCGCCGCCCGAACCCGATGCCGACCGGAACCAGCGTACTGCCGGTCTGGAGATCGAAGAGCCATGGCGATTCCGGCGTTTTAATGAACCAGCCGTGGCGAAGTTGAATGTTCGCAAAGGGTAAGAAACTGATCGCGCTTTGGTTTGCAGCCGATCGCGGACCGGCGACGGAAAACGCGCTTTGGAGCAGTACGCCGACCGTTCGCGCCTGCGGTTTAAAGGATGCGATGTAGGCGACGGCCGGTCCCAGCAGCCACTTCTGCGTGGTGACGGGTCCCGTACCGGTCGGAAGCTGCGCGAACAGTCCGGCATAGAATCTGCCCGAATTGAGCCGGTTGCCGAGCAGATAGAAGAGCTGAAGGTCGCCATAGGCGCTGTCGATTCCATTGATGGTCTGAATGCGCGGAAGCGTTACGCGCATCAGGTAGTGGCCGACGTGGAACGACGCGATGCGAGGGATGACGACGGCGCCGCGGAGGTTGCGCCGTCCGTACGTCGCCGCGGTATACGCACCGGCGATCGAGTAGGTACGGATCGGCGAGATGAGCGTCAGGTCGGCGCTGCTGTCGACGGAGCTCGTGGTAGGCGAAGGCGACGGTGAAGGCGTCGCCAGCGCGAGCACGAGGCACAGCCAAGCGCACACCTTAGATCACGGCGGTTGCCTCGATCTCGACGCGCGCACGATCCTCGAGAAGTGCGGCCACAACAACGAGTGACATTGCCGGGTAATGGCCCTCGAGTATCTCGCGGTATGCCGCGCCCAGCTCACGCGCCGACTCAAGGTACTCGTGTTTGTCGATGACGTACCAGGTCAGGCGAACGATCTGTGACGGCGAACCGCCGGCAGCGCGAACCACCGCAACGACGTTGCGAAGCGCTTGAACGGCTTGATCGAGGAAACGGTCCGAGAGGAATTCATTGCGTTCGTTCCACCCGATTTGCCCGGCAACGGCGAGAACGTCGCCGCGCGCGACGATGCCATTGTTGTATCCTTTGGGGCGCTCCCATCCTTGAGGATTGACCGACCTCATGCGGGTAACGCAGCCGCGCTCATGTCGGAGCCGCGATCCACGCGCATACGGTCGAAGATCGGCGTGAGGATGACGGCTGCTGCAAGGTTGATTGCGAGTGCGAAGAGTGCGAGGAAGCCGGTGACGGAGAAGGCTCCGATCGTCATCGTCACATTGGGTTTGAAGCCGGTCGCAATACCCATCCACGTGGCAGCGATCATTCCGAGTAGCCACCCGATCAACAGTGCCCTCCGGTGAAACCAACGCGTGTACATACCAAACACGAACGATGGGAAGATTTGAAGCATCCAGGCACCTCCGAGCAATTGAAAGTAGATTGCGTACGCTACCGGTATGGTTAGGACGAGCAGCAATCCCGCGGCGCAGAAGGCGAGCGTCAGCCACTTCGCGGTTTGCGCTTCTCCGGAGATCCGTTCGGTTGAAAATTGGTTAAAGACATTACTGGCGAAGAGATTGGCCGAACCGATAGCCATGATCGCCGCCGGCACTAACGCACCGATCACGATCGCGGCTTGCGCGACGCCGCCGAGCCAGTTCGGGAAGAATTGCTTGATGAGCATCGGCACGACGGCGCTGTTGTTGGTCGTCGTGTATCCGGCGCCCAGCGCGCAGAAGCCGAGCAACGCGAGAAAGCCGAGTAGGAGCGAATAGACGGGAAGCAGCGCCGCGTTGCGGCGAATGACGCCGCGGCTTTTGGCGGCGAGCACGCTCGTAATCGAGTGCGGGTAGATGAACAGCGAAAGCGATGAACCGAACGCCCACGACGCGTACGCGAAAAATTGTTGCGGTTTGAGCAAGATCGCACCGCCCGGTTTGGCCGCGAGGGTCGCTTGCGAGACGTCGAAAATGTGCGCCCACCCGCCCAGTTTCGCGGGAATGATGACGATCGCCGCGATCACGGTGACATAGATGAGTGTGTCCTTGACGAAGGCGATCATGGCAGGCGCGCGCAGGCCGCTCGTGTACGTGTATGCAGCCAAAAGCACGAAGGCGACGGCAAGCGAGATCGATCCCCCGGCCGCCGAAAATGCGCCGCCGAGCTGCGCGAAGACCGCCTTCATGCCGGCCAGCTGAAGCGCGATGTACGGCATAGCAGCAAGCACGCCGGTGAGAGCGATTGCAACTTCCAGCGTCCGGTCGCCGAATCGATCGCGGACGAAATCGGCGGAGGTCACATAGCCTCGACGCCGCGCGATCGTCCAGAAGCGGCTGAGCACCACGAACGCGATGGGGTAGGCGATCGTTGCATACGGCACTGCGAAGAATCCCAGTGCGCCGACGCCGTAGACGAGTGCCGGAACTGCGATGAACGTGTACGCGGTATAAAGATCGCCGCCAAGCAGAAACCACGAAACGACCGTGCCGAAGCGGCGCCCGCCGAGTGCCCATTCGTCGAGCGAGTTCAGTCGAGCTGCTCCCCACCGTGAGGCGAGAAAACCCATGATCGTTACGCCTAGCACGAGCACCGCGAAGATGATGGTGCCGCTAGACATCGTCGGGTCTCCGAGTCGCGATCACGACGATGCCGAGAAGGATCGACGTGAGGATCACCCACAGCAGCTGATACCAATAGAAGAACGGCAGTCCGAAGAGCGGCGGCTCCAGGCGGTTATAGAATTGCGGAACGAGCGTCCCGATGAACGGGAGCAGCAACAGCAGGTACCACGCGCGTTTTCCCATCGCCCCGCGCTTTATCGCTCGAAGGGCAACGTCCTTTGCGCCCAAATTGCGGTTAGCGAGATGCGCCCGAGGAGATACGAGACGATCATGCCGGTCAGACAGATCGCGGCGCCGACGAGTTCGTAGCGTGGAAATCGTGCGTGAACGATCGGAACGCTCAGCAGTCCCGTGAGCACCGGCACCAAAAAGCTGAAGATCGACGCGCGGGCGGCTCCCAAGGCGCTAATACCGTAGCTCCATACCGGATACGTCAGGAGGATCGGAAAGAGCGTCGCGTAGAGTAAGCGCCACCAGACACCCCACGAGATCGCCGCGAGGTTCGTGTGCGCGAGCGCCGGGATGCCGCCGGGGGCAATCATGACGGTCCCGATCGCCATCGTGATCGCGAGGAGTTCGAGCGGCGTGTATCGATCGAGCAGGCGCGCCGAAATCACATTGTAGACCGCGAAGACGATCGCGGCACCGAGCGTGAGCAGGTCTCCAAGTCGAAAGGACGTCGCGCCGGAAAACGCGCCTTCGAATACTGCGATGCCGAGAAGTGCGATGACCGCGCCCAGCCAGCGTCCGCTGCGCACGCGTTCGTGTCCGAGCACGGCAACGATCGCCAAGGTAAAGATCGGTGACATCGCACCGAGCAGCGATGACGCAAACGGCGTCGTGTATTTGAGCCCGACGATCCAAAAGTATTGGTAGATGCCGTATCCGCAGGCCCCGCATGCGATGAGCGCGCCGATATCGCGGCGTTCGACGTGCACGCGATTGCGCGCGAGCGCCGCAAGGCCGAACGCAAGCGGCGTCATCACGACGAAGCGCATGAACGTGAAGGCGAGCGGATCGATCTGCGTGACGGCCTGTTTGGCGAGGACGGTGTTGAGCGCCCAAGCCAGCACGACGTAGAACAGGCTGAGGTAGAGAAGGAGGCGGCGCGGCACGATCCGGCGCAGTTCGACGAAGCGATGGATGAGTCCATGCATGATTTCGTTCGTAACGGCGATGTTTCGCTGTGCCTCGAGCGACGCGGAGACGGCAAGCGCGCGTTGCTCCTTTTGCACGGCTGGATTTCCTCACGCCGCATGTGGTATGACGTCGCGGAGCGCCTTGCCGGCGATCAGTTCACCCTGTACCTGCTCGATTTCCGCGGTTGCGGCCGTTCCGATCGCCCGCTTGAGGGGCACGATCTCGACGGTTACGCGGGGGACCTGCGAACGGCGTTGGAGAGCATCGATGCGCCCGTCACGATTGCGGCTCATTCGATGGGTGCGAAGCTCGCGCAATACATTGCCGCCGAGCATCCGCCGAATCTCGAGCGGCTGATCCTCGTTGCGCCGGGTACCGCCAAAGCCGCGCGCTTTCCGGAAAAGCATCGTGCGATGACATTAGAAACGTTCGGTTCACGCGAGCGCATCGCGCGCTTTTTGCGCGCCGCGATGGTTCGCGAGCCGAACGCGCAAAGCATGATGCGCATCGTGGAAGACGCGCTCGTCGCGCAGTACGAGCACTGGATCGGGTGGTACGACCGCGGACGCGGCATCGACTTCCACGAGCGACTGGCCGAAATTGAGATTCCGACGCTCGTGCTTGCCGGGGCGAAAGATCCGCTCGCGCTTCCCGCGCGGGTCAAGCGCGACTGCGCGGGCGAGATTGCAGGCGCCCTCTTCGTCATGCTGCGCGATGCCGGGCACAACTTGCCGGTCGAAACGCCGGATGAAGTGGCCGAAGCGATCCGACGTTTTTCGTAGGCAAGACCAAAGTAGCAGGAAAAGAACGACCCAACGCAAGAGTTTGCGAGCATTCCCCTCTTGCTTCTTGCTACTGACGGACTTGGAAAGGGAGAACTATGGCAACTCAGCCGACGAGCGACACCCCCTTTGGTTTGGAGCCGAATATCGCAGCCGGACTCGCCTACTTGCTCGGCGTGATCGGCGGCGTCATCATGCTGGCCGGCGGCGGTACCAACCGCTTCGTGAAGTGGGCCGCGTGCCAATCCATCACGATGTTCATCGTGTACATTGCGCTATGGATCGTCGTCCGCATCTTGTTCATGACGGTCATCCTGGCGCTCGTTGCGCTGCCGCTGTTCTTCGTGATTCAGATCGCGTTCTTCGTGGCCTGGATTTGGACGTGGATCACGGCGTTCCAAGGACGCGACGTTCGCGTACCGCTGGTCGCCGATCTCACGGACCGCATCTTCGCCTCGCAACTCACGACGGTCTAGTTATCCCATGCCGCTGAGGCGGTGGCGGGGTGCTCGCTTTGCCCCCGCCACACGTCTCCGGATTGCCGGGCACCCGTGCCGGCCGCTCGATACTCGACGTGAATGAGCGTCGACGACGAGCCGTCGGCGTTGCCCGCGTCATCACCCGTGCCGCGTGCGCTGACGGCATCGAGCGTTTCGTCGATGGAACCGGCGAGCGAGGCGTACGGCGGTGCAGCGAAGGTACGAAAGGTAACGGTCGCCGCGCGATGAATCATGACGTCGCCGTTGCTCGCCAAAACGTATTGCGCGATTGAATAGTTCGCGCGTGATTCGCCGACGTGCGAGTTGTTCTGTTCGAACACCACGCATTGCGTGCTCGGGCACGCGCTAGGTGCGGTGCCCGGAACCGGAGTCGCCACGGCGATGACGGTTTGAATTCGGATCGAGCACCCCTGTTCGCCGGCCAGAACGCAGGTTGTGGCCGGGGTGGGAAGCGTACCGGAGATCGCCGCTTCTTGCGCTTGCAGTATCGCGCCCGCGAATGCCGCGCGCACGGCCGCTGCCTCTTTCGCGTGAAAACTCATGCGCGCAAGTCCTGCCGCAGCGAACGCGATCGTTTCGCCGAGCGCCGCGAGAAACGCGACGAGCAGCATCGCACGAATGAGCATTAGAGCGGCGCCTGACCGTTTACCGGCGCTGTAATCAACGATGACGGCAGAGGCACCGGGCGCGGAAGGGTGGCGCTCGCGGAGAAGGCTCGTCCGTCGATGTCGTTGCGCACCGTGACCGCAACGCTGAAACCGCCGGACGAGAAAAGCGTCGTCGCGATCGAGAGATGGACGGGCATCGGTGACGCGCCGGGAAGCGGCGCGGTGGTCGCAATCGCTGCGGGCGCAATCGAACCGCCTTGATATTTGAGAATATCCGTCGCAATGCGAAGCTCTCGAAATGCGGCCTGCCGCAACGCGGCATCGCTCGAGCGAGCGCCGAATTGATGGGTTGCTGCGACCGTTCCGGAGATGACGGCCGCGATCACCATGCCGACGATCGCCGACGCAACCAGAACCTCGACGAGCCCCTCGCCTCGCTCGCTGCTCCTCACGCCCGCTCCGGTGCCCTCAATCGTTCAAAACGCGACCCGAAGATTGTTCTAAGGTGTTGACACAAAAGTGGTGTTTGTATTAGCATGCCAATACAAACGGGCACTGGTTCGGCAATGGTCGAGTTACGAGGAACCTAGACATGCAGTGGTACGACGCGTTTGCGATGTGGTATATCGGGTGCTTTTTGATCGTCTCCGGCGTCGTCATCGCGCTGCGCGGGCGCGCGCTGAGTTCGTGCCGTCGATTCTTTCAATTTGAATTGCGCGACCCGCAACTCAAAGATCGCTTCT
>DASSZO010000139.1:0-7166 GCA_035702815.1 Candidatus Aquilonibacter sp.
AAGGATCCGCCCGATGCCGCCGGACTTCCGGCGATCGTCCATCGCTCGCCCGTGCCGATCGTCGCCGACATCCATTTCGATCACCGCATGGCGCTCGCGGCAATCGAAGCGGGCGTTGCAAAACTGCGCCTGAATCCCGGCAACATTCGCGATCCCAAAAAAGTCTCCGAAGTCGTGACGGCCGCGAAGCAGCGCGGCATTCCGATCCGCGTCGGCGTGAACATGGGCTCGCTCGCACCCGATTTAGAAAAGACGCTCGGCCTCACCGCCGAAGCGATGGTCGAATCCGCACTGCGCCACATCGCGATGCTGGAAGAACACGGACATACAGATCTGGCCGTTTCGCTCAAAGCGCACGACGTGCTAACCACCGTGGAAGCCTATCGGTTGATGGATCGGCGCCTGCGCGATCGCGCCACCCCGTATCCGTTACATCTTGGGATCACCGAAGCGGGGCTGTTGCGCGACGGCACGATCAAATCGTCGATCGGGCTCGGGATCCTGCTCTTCGAGGGGATCGGCGATACGATTCGCGTTTCGCTTGCGGCCGATCCGGTCGAAGAAGTCCCGGTCTGCTGGTCGATTCTCAAGTCGCTCGGTTTGCGTGAAAAAGGCTTCGAAATTACCGCATGTCCGTCGTGCGGCCGTGCCGAGATATCCGTGCTCGAACTCGGGCGCGCGGTTGAAGCGATCGCCAAAGAATACACGGCGCCGGTGAAGGTCGCGGTCATGGGCTGCGTGGTCAACGGTCCGGGTGAATCGAAGATGGCCGACGTCGGCGTTGCCGGCGGCAAAGGCAAGGGCGCGATCTATCGCGCGGGTGAGCTCGTCGGAACCTATCCCGAGGAGCAGTTGCTCGGCATGCTGCGCTTGGAAATCGAAAAGGTTATCGCGGAGAAGTATCCCGAGCATGCGTGAATACCGCTGGCCGCGGCTTCAGACGCTCGTGCTCACCGCCGTGATCGCGGCAGCGTGTAGCGTGATGGTCTCGTTGTCGCATCCGGTGGAAATGCTCGTCGACGGCCAGCGCGTCGCAACCGACGTACCGCCCGTGACGACCGCAAAACAGCGCATCTTCGTTCCGCTCCGTTCGATCGCCGACGCGCTCGGTGCGGAAACGATCGTCCAAGGCGACAAGATCTTTGTCGTGCGCGGCACGCAGTCGTTGCGCGTAGAGCTCGGCAGCAGAAGGGCGACGATCAACGGCATGCCCTTCACGATGGCGCACGCTCCGTTCCGGGTGCGCGGCCGCGTGATGATCGGCCTCAAACCGATCAGCGACGCCTTTGCCGTCCACGCCACCTACAACGCCCGCACCGCCCGCGTCGAGATCCTCTCCGGCAACGTAGGCGACGCCTCCAACCCCGCCCCACCCAACACCCAATAACCCCCCTTTGTCATCCCGAGCTTGTCGAGGGACGAGCTTGTCGAGGGACGAGGGATGCGTTAAGGTTCCGTAATTCATGAATCCGAGTGCCACTATGATCAGTTGAGTCCGCTGGAGCGGGTGGCTCAACGACACTTGATCATGGAGGTACACGTGGTTTCCCCGTTTTCGCGCAAGAGCTCAGCGTTTCGCCTGAGCGATCTTCGCGCCGCCGCGACCCGGCTTTACGTCCTTATCGCCTGGCTGCACGTTCCGGCTGTCGCGATCATCGCGTTGGACGCGCACAACCCCTGGATAGCATCGACGCTTGTGCTCGCTGCCGTTGCCGTCGTGGCAACGATCGCGGCGCGCGTGTTGCCGGACGGTGTTGCGCTACGCCTCACGATGGCCGGCGCGTTGACCGCCGCGCCGATTCTCTTCGTGTACGCCGGCCGGGGCGCGTATCAAATCGATTACCACATGTACTTTTTCGCCGTGTATGCGATGCTCGTCGGCTATGTCGATTGGCGTCCGATCGTGTTCGCTGCCGGGCTCACCGCGGTTCATCATCTGTTGCTCGACCAGTTCGTCCCCGCAGACGTCTTCCCGCAAGAAGGCCTCGATCGAGTGGCATTACACGTGATCACCGTCGTTGCCGAATGCACCGTATTGATCTGGATCACGCAGACGATTCAAGCGCTCTTTACGCGCATCGATGCATTGATGGATTTCACCGCACAAGCAACCGCCGAAGCCATCGCCGACGCCCAAGCCGAAAACGACCGCCTACGATCCCAACTCACAAAGGCGTAAACGCCCTGTACGACAGAGGGGGGTTAGATGCTTTCGCGGAGGGCTTCGGGTTCTTCGACGGGCTGGACTTTGTCGGGGTCTGACTTACGGAAGCCGTAGCTAAAGAAGAAGATCAAACCGACGATCAGTGCGCCGACGAACCATTCCCACGTGGTGCGCGAGAGACCGAAGATCGCAAGAAACGCGGAGCAGACGATGCCGAGGATCGGGAAGAGCGGTACGAACGGCACGCGGAAACTGCGCGGAAGATCCGGACGTTTGCGGCGCAAGTAGATCACGCCGCCGCAGACGACGGTGAAGGCGACCAGCGTTCCGATGTTTACGAGATTGAGCAGCTGGTTGAGCGGGACGATCAGCGTCAGAATCGCGACGGCGATGCCGGTGAACATCGTGGTGCGGACCGGCGTCTTGAAGCGCGGGTTGACGTGGGCGACAGCGTCGGGAAGCATCTTGTCGCGCGCCATGACGTAGAAGATGCGCGTCTGTCCCAGCAGCGAGCTGAGCGCGACGCTGGTCGTGCCCGCGAGGACGCCGATCGTGATGATCCAGCTCAGCCACGGCTGATGCAGCGGCTGCAGTGCGTAGACGAGCGGATCTTTGAGCGGCACTTTGTCCCACGGCACCGCGCCGATGAGCACGACGGCCGTCGCGCAGTAGATCAACGTGCCGATGGCAAGCGCGCCGATGACGCCCATCGGAACGTCGCGCTGCGGATTCTTGCACTCTTCGGCGGTCGTCGTCGCGGTATCGAATCCGATATAGCTGAAGAAGACGTACGCGGCGATCGCGATGATGCCGTACGGTTGCGCCGCTTCGAGCGTTCCGCCGAACGGGCGCAGCGTACCCCAGCCGTAGGGCGCGAACGACGCGAAGTGGCCGGGATGGAAGAGCCACAGTCCGGCGATGACGAACACGATGAGCGCGGAGATCTTCAAGACGACGAAGACGTTGTTGGTCGTCGCCGATTCGCGAATACCGAGTGAGAGAATCACCGACAGACCGATGACAAAGAGCGCGCCCACGACGTCGTACTGCGAATGCGCGAAGTCCCAGTTCCAAATCTGCCACCACGCGCCATGCATGATGAGGTTCGATTGCTGCGCCCAGGCCGGCAACGAGATGCCGATCGTCTTGAGCACGTCTTGGAATGCCGCCGAAAACTGCTGCGCAACCGGCGCGGCGCTGATGCCGTACTCAAAGATCAGCGCGAAGCCGATGATCCAGGCAAACAACTTCCCGAGCGTCGCGTACGCATACGTGTAGGCGCTGCCGGCGACCGGCACCATCGCGCCGAGTTCGGCGTAACACAGCGCGGCGAAGAATGAGGTGGCGCCCGCAAGCAGGTACGAGACGATGACGGCCGGTCCCGCGCCTTTGACGCCGGTGCCGATGGTGGTGAAGATACCACCACCGATCATCGTTCCCAGACCGATCGCGACGAGGTCTTTTGCGGTCAGGGCGCGCTTGAGGATTTTCTGCGATCCGAGCGCGCGAAGTTTGTCGACGTTGGTCGTCGCGAAGAGCTGGGTAACGAAGGACATTCCGCGCAGGTTCGCAAGGAGGGGCGCGGCGTCCCCCCGGAAAGGCAGCCCTGCATGACGCACGAGACCGATCCCTACGCGCGCCTCTCCAAGCGTGTCGTCTATCGCAATCAGTGGATCATCGTCGAAGCGCACGAGATCGTGCATCCGACCGGTTCCCCCGGCGAACACGTGCTGATCGCCGCCGGTCGTCCGAGCGGCGTGCTGGTCGTCGAGAACGACGAGTTCATCTTTGCGCGTCAGCCGCGCTTCGGCGCGCGCCGGTGGGTGATCGAGATCGTCAAGGGCGGCGGCGACGAGGGCGAATCGGCGATTGAGTGCGCCCGGCGCGAATTGCGTGAGGAGCTCGGCCTGCACGCGCGGTCGTGGCTTTCCCTTGGCGCAACCTATGAGAGCCCGTCGATCATGGATGATCCCGTCGAACTCTTTCTCGCCCAGGATTTAGAACGCGTGCCGACCGATCCCGAGCACGTCGAGCGCATCGAGCTCGTGCGCATGCCGATCGACGATGCGTACCGGGCGGCACTGGACGGACGCATCGACGACGCCGTCACGCTTGCGGCGCTGCTGCGCTATAAGCTCGTTACTGCGGCGGCTTCGTCGACGGATTCCACAGATATTCGGGCTCATCAAGGGCGGCATTGATCCAGCGCGACCACACGAAGAGTGCATCCGATAGCCGGTTGACGTAGCGCAGCGCTTCCTCGGAAATGTCGCCATCTTCGTCGCGCAGCGTCACGAGCAGCCGCTCCGCACGGCGGCACATCGTTCGCGCGAGGTGCAAAAAGGCGCCCGCCATCGAGCCCCCGGGATGGATGAAGTTGTCGAGCGGCGGCAGATCCTTTTGCGCTTCGTCGATCGCGCGCTCGAGTGCGTCGACGTCTTGCTGCGTCGTGAGCGGCATGCCTTCCCACCGGTCTTTCGCAAGCGTCGCGAGATCGCTGCCCAGGTTGAAGAGCGCATCCTGCGTCCACGCAAGCCATGCGTCGAGTCGTGCCGCCCGTTCGTTCTGTGCGACGAGCGAACGCATCGCGCTGCGGGAAAGGCCGATCGCGCTCGACGTTTCGTCGATCGTGCCGTAGCACTCGATACGCAGCGCATTTTTCTTCACGCGCTGGCCGCCGACCAGTCCCGTGGTGCCTTGATCGCCGGTGCGCGTGTAGATGCGGGTGAGTTTTGGCATGCAAACCGCTTACGCGCGGCGTTCTACCGCTCCCGCCAGCGATCCAGAAACTCGCACAGCTCGCCGTAGCTCGTGAAGTGGCGGCGTTCGCGCGTTACGACATGCGTCACATGCGCTCGCCACTGCGCCGGTCCGTACGCGTCGTGCTCTTCCCACATGCGCACGACGAAGAGCTCTTCCCGTCTGCCCGCGACGCCGGTTTTCGCCATAATCGCACTCTAGCGCGACCCCGTCCAAAAACCGTCCTGCGCAGGCGGGCAAGGGGCGCGGGCCGAAACCGGGGCCGGTCATGTCCGACGCGTCCGATACCGCCGTTATCCCTAGCCTCCCGCGGGACGTCAAAGAGATCCCGCCCAAGGCTGCCGATCTTTCCGCCTGGTATACCGCGGTCTGCCTCAAGGCCGAACTTGCATCGTACTCCCCGGTTCGCGGCTGCGTCGTCTTGCGTCCGTACGGCTACGGCCTCTGGGAGAACCTCCAGAAACACCTGGATGCGGCATTTAAAGAGACCGGACACGAAAACGCCTACTTCCCGCTGCTCATCCCCGAGTCGCTGCTGCTCAAGGAAGCCGAGCACGTCGAAGGGTTTGCGCCGGAAGTCGCCTGGGTGACGCACGGTGGGCAAGAAGAGCTGACCGAGCGTCTCGCGATTCGTCCGACCTCCGAAGTGATCATCGGCGTCATGTACGCGCAGTGGGTCGAGTCGTATCGCGACCTCCCCATTTTGATCAATCAATGGGCGAATGTGCTGCGCTGGGAAAAAGCGACGCGTCCGTTCTTGCGCACGATGGAATTTCTCTGGCAAGAGGGACACACGGCGCACGCACACGCGCAAGAAGCGCGCGAAGAGACGCTGCGCATGCTCGACGTGTACCGAGAGTTCGCCGAGAATGTCGCCGCGGTTCCCGTCTATGCCGGCATCAAGAGCGCGAGCGAACGGTTCCCGGGTGCGGTCGAAACGTTTTCGATCGAAGCGCTCATGCCTGACGGCAAAGCGCTGCAGTCGGCAACGTCGCACGATCTCGGGCAGAACTTCGCCAAAGCCTACGACATCAAGTTCGTGGACGCCGATCAGCAGATCAAGTACGCGTACACGACGTCGTGGGGAATGTCGTGGCGCATGCTCGGCGCGATGATCATGGTGCACGGTGACGATCGCGGGCTGCGCATTCCCCCGAAGATGGCGCCGCTCGAGGCGGTGTTCGTACCGATCCTGCGCAAGGGTGACGAACGCGCGATCGAAGCTTCGCATGAAGCCGCAAAAGCTCTGCGCAAAGCCGGTTTCCGGGTCAAGGTAGACGACCGCGATCAACAGCCGGGTTGGAAGTATGCGGAGTGGGACGTGCGCGGCGTCCCGGTGCGCATCGAAATCGGACCGCGTGACGTTGAGAGCGGACAAGCGGTGCTGGTGCGCCGGGACCGTGCCAAGGGCGATCCCGACCAAAAGATCAGCGTACCGATGGATCAACTCGCGCAGCGTTTGCGCGCGTTGCTCGACGAGATTCAAGTCTCGCTCTACGAACAAGCCAAAGCGCATCTCGACGCCCACACGTTTGTCGTCACCGATCGCGACGAGTTCTACGCAAAGTGCAAGGCGCGTGCGGGCATGGTCGATATCGCGTGGTGCGGACGCGCCGAATGTGAGGCGCACGTCAAAGCGGAAACGAGCGCGACCACGCGCAACACCCGGCCGCTCGACGAACCCGGCGCAAAATGCGTTGCATGCGGTGAACCGGCAACGGTCCGAGCCTACTTTGCGCAATCGTATTAAAGGCGCCGCTGCCGCCCTTCTCCTCGCGCTGACGATGGGGCCGGCGCTCGCCTCGACGCCGAGCGTCGCGGACCTGGACGCACATGCTCGTGCCACCGGAAACCGCAAGGACATCGCCTACTCCGTCGGCGATCGTCTGTTCGCCCGGGAATGGCCGGCTCAGGTCATGCAGGTTGCGGCAAATCAGATGGGCGCCCACCTCGTGCTCGGGCTGCGTTTGAGCGGCGTACATTTCCATCAAGACCTGACCGCCGCCCAGTTTTACGACGAGGTCGCGTCGCTCGTCGCGGAGTGTTTCGCCGCCGCGCCGCAGGCCGAGGAGGTCGACGTCTGGGCGACCGTTCCGCTGAGCGTCGGTAAAGGTGTGGTCGTCGCCGGCGATTTAGCCA
The DNA here is from genome assembly GCA_035702815.1 of Candidatus Aquilonibacter sp. Lineage (GTDB taxonomy): Bacteria > Vulcanimicrobiota > Vulcanimicrobiia > Vulcanimicrobiales > Vulcanimicrobiaceae > JAMXLG01. Next base: position 7,064 of record DASSZO010000139.1, read on the forward strand.
AGCCGACCTCACGAACCGTCTTTACGCTCAGCGCGCGGCGAATCGAGGGCATCGCGGCGATTGCGGCGCGTCTGCAGCGCGGGCAGGATGTGTACCTCGACGA
>DASSZO010000080.1:0-7174 GCA_035702815.1 Candidatus Aquilonibacter sp.
CGACGCGTATCACGGCAAAACGATCGGCGCGCTCTCGATCAGCGGGCGCGAAACGTTTCAAACGCCGTTTCGTCCGCTGCTTGCCGACGTATCGCACGTCCCGTTCGGCGATGCATCGATGCTCGATGACGTGCTCGCCGATGCCGCGGCGTTCATCGTGGAGCCCGTGCAGGGTGAAGGCGGCGTCAACGTTCCGCCGGCGGGCTATTTACAGGCCGTGCGCGATGCGTGCGATCGAACGGGCGCGCTCTTCATCGCGGATGAAGTGCAGACGGGCCTCGGGCGCTGCGGCTATCGCTTCGGATGCGACCGCGACGGCGTCGTGCCCGACGTCATGACCCTGGCCAAAGGCCTCTCCGGCGGCGTCATTCCCGCGGGCGCCTTCATCGCGCGTCCTGACGTGTGGAATCGCGCGTACCAAAAACAGCCGCTCGTGCACACCTCGACGTTCGGCGGCAGCGAGATCGCCTGCGCGGCGGCGCTCGCGGCAATGGACGTGCTCGAAGACGACGACTTGGTTGCCAATGCCCGCGAACGAGGCGAGCAATTGCTGACGGGTTGTCGTGCGTTGGCCGCGGAGTATCCGCACGTGATCGCCCAAGCACGCGGGCTCGGGCTGCTCGTCGGCGTCGAGTTGACGAGCGAGGGCTACGGCGGCTGGATTATTCCCGAGATGCTCAAGGCCGGCGTAACCGCCGCCTGGACGCTCAATCAGCAGCGCGTGATCCGCCTGGAACCGCCGCTGATCGTAACGGCGGAAGAAGTCGACCGGGCTTTGGCGGCGCTGCGCGCAGGGGTGGCGACCGCCGCTGAGAAGCTAGGGCGCTTGTAAAAATGCCCTACGTTGAAACGTCGATAGCGATCGCGGCTCCTGCGCGCGCCGTCTACGAACTTGCCAAAGATCAGGAGCGCTTCCCGCAGTTCATGCCGGACGTGGAGACCGTGACCGTCGTGGAGCGACACGACGATCACTGGATCACGCGTTGGAAGACCCTCGTCGAAGAGGCGCCGATCGAGTGGACCGAAGAGGATCGCTTCGACGACGGCGCGTTGCGGATCGACTACAAGCTGCTCGAAGGCGATTTGGACACCTTCGAAGGCGCCTGGACGTTCGAAGAACGCGACGGTCTCACGCACGTGGTGCTCACCGTCGACTACGACTTCGGCGTGCCGACGCTCGCGGAGTTGATCGGTCCGACGCTGGAGAAGAAGGTCCGCGAAAATAGCGAGATGATGCTCGCGGCGCTCAAAGCGGAGGCCGAAAAAGCGTAACGTGAAGCCGCCGAAATTCTGCTTCGTCATCCACCCCCTGTCGCTCGAGGACGTCGCGCGGTATGAGCCCGGCGCCGCCGGCAAAGGCGCGCCGATCATTCGCAAGATCATGGAGTGGATGCCGCCGTGGGCCACCGCGCACGTAACGGGCGTCCAAACGCCGGATGGGCGCGAGACCGAGGGCTGGTTCGTGACGGCGCCGCTTTTGCCCGAGCAGATGATGGAGTTCCCGCGCGAGCAGGTCTACACGCGCATCCTGCGCGCGATTGAAATCGGCGCGGAACTTGGGGCGGAGATTGCAGGGCTCGGCGCGTTCACCGGCGTCGTCGGCGACGGCGGGGTTACCATTGCCGAGCGTTCCCCGATTCCGGTCACGACGGGCAATTCGTTGACGATCGCGGCGGGGATCCAAAGCCTCTTCCGCGGCGCGAGCGAGATGGGCATCGATGCGGCGCAATCAACGGCGGTCGTCGTCGGCGCAACGGGTTCGATTGGAAGCGCGTGCGTCAAACTGATTGCTCCGCGCGTCAAACACGTGATCCTCGTCGCGCGTAACCACACGCGGCTCGCGAAATTTTACGACGAGATCAAGGACACGCTTCCGTGTGAGTCCAGCTTTACGACCGATATCAGCGAAGCGGTCCGCCGCTCGCAGTTGATATTGACCGCGACGTCGTCGACGCAAGACGTCATCCAGCCCGAGGATCTTCAGACGGGCGCCGTCGTGTGCGAGCTTTCGTTGCCGCACGACGTGAGCCGTCGCGTTGCGGTGGAACGGCCCGACGTGCTGGTCACCGAAGGCGGCAACATGCACGTCCCGGGCAAGCCGCGGTTCGAGCGGGTGCGGGAACCGGGCAGCGATTTCGACTTGAATCTGCCGCCCGCGACGGCGCTGGCATGCATGAGCGAGACGATGGTGCTCGCGCTCGAACAGCGCTTCGAGTGCTTTACGCTCGGACGCGGTATCGATTTGCAGAAGGTGATCGAGATCGAAGAGATGTCCACTCGCTGCGGCTTTACGCTGGCCGATATGCGTGCCTTCGACGCCGCAATTACGCCGGAGAAGATCGCCGCAACGCGACAAGCGGCCGCTCTTCGACAAGATAAGGTGGGTGCGTGAAAAGGATTGTGAGCGTTTCGCTCGGTTCGTCGACGCGCGATCATCGCGCGGTCGTGAATCTGCTCGGCGAAGAGTTTGACATCTCGCGCGAAGGCGTCGACGGAAAACTCGACGCGGCGATCAAACGGGTCGAAGAGCTCGATGGAAAAGTCGACGCAATCGGCCTGGGCGGCATCGACGTGTACTTGTATGCCGGATCGAAGCGCTACGCGCTGCGTGACGGGTTGCGCTTGCTCAACGCGGCGAAAACGACGCCGGTCGTGGACGGCAGCGGATTGAAGAACACGCTGGAGCGCAACGCCGTTCGTTACATGCAGGACGAGTTGAAGATCGACCTGCGCGGCAAAAAGGTGCTGATGGTGAGCGCCCTCGATCGCTTCGGCATGGCGCAAGCGCTCGTCGATGCCGGTGCCGACGTGCTCTTCGGCGACTTCATCTTTGCGCTCGACAAAGACATCGCGGTCCGCGATCTGCACGCCTTCGAAGAGATGGCGGAAAAATATCTGCCCGACGCCTGCAAGTTGCCGTTCCAGTTCTTCTATCCGACCGGAAAGAAACAAGAGAAGCCGCCGGAACCCAAATACCCGCAGTATTACGAAGAGGCCGACATCATCGCCGGCGACTTCCATTTCATGCGGCAGTTCATGCCGGACCGTCTCGACGGCAAGATCGTGCTGACCAACACCGTCACGCAAGCGAACATCGACGAACTGCGCGATCGTGGGGTCAAGATGCTCGTCACGACGACGCCGGACTTCGCGGGCCGCTCGTTCGGAACGAACGTGATCGAAGCCGCGCTCATCGCCATTCTGGGCAAAAAGTGGGAGGACGTGACGACGGCCGACTACGAGCGCGTCCTCGACGAACTGCACTTGCAGCCGCGGGTCATCCCGCTGCATTGATTCTCGGCGTCGTTTCCGACACGCACCTTCCGCGCTTTGGCCGGGAACTGCCGCCGGCACTCGTGCGCGGGCTTCGTCGCGCTCGAGTCGAGCTGATCGCGCATTGCGGCGATCTCACCGAACCGCTTGCGCTCCAACTGTTGGAAGCGATTGCGCCCGTGGTCGCGGTCGCGGGCAATAACGACGACAAGACGCTGCACCGCCGCTTGGGTGAACGAACGATCGTCGAAGCCGAGGATGCGCGCATCGGCATGGTGCACGGACACGCGGGCAAAGGACGCAGCACGCCGGATCGAGCGTTCGGCGCATTTGACGACGACCAGGTCGATGTGGTGCTCTTCGGCCACTCGCACATCCCGTATCGGACGCGCCGTGACGGCGTGCTGCTGTTCAATCCGGGGTCGCCGACCGATAAGCGTATGAACCCGGCGTACTCCTACGGCATCCTTCGGGTCGATGGCAAGCGCATTACCGCGAGCCATCGCTACTATCTTTCGAAGCGATAACGATGGCAACCGCATCCCGGCATCTTCCCCGCGTCCTCCATCTGTTCGACATTTCCGTGCTCGCCTCGGCGTCGATGGGGCCGGCGTATTCGCTCGCGTCGACGATGGGGCCGATGGTTGCCGCCGCGGGATCGTCGGCGCCGGTTGCGTTCGTGCTGCTGTCGGCGATCATGCTCTGCGTCGCGGTCGCGTTTTCCGCGCTGTCGCGCGTCGCGCCGAATGCCGGTTCGTCATACAGCTGGATTCGTATGGCCTTCGGCGCACGGGCGGGGGCGTACGGCGCCTGGTTGTTGTTGCTCTCGAATTTCTTCGCGACGATGGCCATTGCGGTGCCTGCGGGTCTCTATACGCTCGCGCTGGTCGCGCCCGCGCATGAATCCGATCCGCTCTGGGCGGCGCTCGTCGGCGCCGTGTGGATCGTCGCGAGTTCGGTGCTCCTCTACGTCGGCGTTCGCCCCACCGCGCTCATCACGTTCCTGGCGTTGGCATTCGAAATGATCGTGCTGCTCGTCACGGCCGTCGCGGCATACTTCGTTCCGCACCACCTCGATGTGAGCCGCCCGATCGCCGCCCATGCGACGCCGATCTCGCTCGCCGGCTTCCTTACCGCGATGACGCTCGCCGTCTGGATGAACGACGGATGGGAAGTCAGCGCGTCTACCAGTGAAGAGGTGGACGACTCGTCGAGCGCGTCGGGGCGCGGCGGCATTGCGGGATTGCTCGTCTCGACCTTCGTGTTGCTCGCGTGCATGGTCGCGTACATGCACCTCGGAACGATCCAGGGCTTTACCGACAATCAGACGGACGCGCTCGCGTATGTCGGCACGCTGCTCGGCGGCGGATGGTGGCGTTTCGTCATCGTGCTCACCGTGTTGCTCTCGACGCTGACGACGCTCTGGACGACGATTCTCTATCTGTCGCGTTCGGTGTTTGCAATGGGACGCGACGGGCTCTTGCCGCGCGCGCTGGGCGATCTCGACGGGCGCGATGAACCGTTCTGGTCGCTTGCGATCGTTGCGATCCTCGTAACCGTCTGCGAAGTGATAACCGGTTTCTCGAAGAGCGCCGCCGACCAGTTGCAGCTCGTGCTCAACGCAAGCTCGGTATTTCTTGGTTTACTGTTCGTGCTTTCCGCCGCTGCGGCCGTGCGGCGTTTCGTCGCCGAGCGTGCCATGCGCGTGTGGGGCGTCATCGTGCCGCTGGCGGGCGCGCTGGCTCTTCTGGGCGTCTTAGCGGCGACCGTTGCGCTCGAAGATCCCGTCTTGCGCTGGTACGCATGGGGCGGCGTCGTCCTGGGTATACCTTTCGCGCTCTGGCGCGGGCGGGTTCTGCGAGGGTAGGACCGGCGGTTTGCGACCAATGGTGCAGGGGAACGGTCTGGGTCCCCCAAACAAACCGCGCCAGCGTCCCTTTTGGGGCGCAAAATTTATTCCACGGGGTCGTTGATCGGGGCCGCGGAAAGCCTCTCCAACGATCCTTCGTGAGGGCCTGTACTTGAACGAAAAAGAGACGATTCTCACTGCCGAGGGCCTGGCGAAGCTCCAGAACGAGCTCGACGAGCTCAAGACGGTGCATCGTAAAGAAGTCAACGATCGGATCCGCCAAGCTAAAGAGTACGGCGACCTGAGCGAAAATGCCGAGTATGAGGATGCAAAACAAGAGCAGGCCTTCATTGAAGGCCGGATCCTCAAACTCGAGGCGATGATCCGCAACTCGCGCATCATCGATGAATCCGAGTACGCGGCCGATGAAGTGCATCTTGGGGCGACCGTAAAGGTCAAAGACCTCAAGAACAGCGAGAGCTACGAGTTTCACATCGTGGGTTCGGCCGAAGCCGATCCGGTCGCCAAGCGCATTTCGAACGAATCGCCGCTCGGCCGCGCGCTGATCGGACACAAGAAAGGCGAGACCGTCGACGTTTCCACGCCGCGCGGTGTCGTCAAATACAAGATCGAAGCGATCATGAACGGCAACGGCGTGGCCGCTCCGGCGAAAAAGGCGAAGAAGGCTTCGTAATCCTTCGACAAGCTCAGGATGACAGCTGACAAGCTTAGGATGACAGCTGACACGCTCAGGATGACAGCTGACACGCTCAGGATGACAAGGTTTTCGTGGACGACGAATTAGGAAAATCCGAAGCGGCACTCGTAGCGGCCAGACGCCAAAATCTGGCCGCTTTACGTTCGCGCGGCCGCGACCCGTTCGTGCAAACCCGCTTTGCCGTCGATGCGACGGCGGCCGATCTGGTGCGCCAGTACGACATCCTCGAAGTCGGGCAGCACGCGGAATCGGAAAACTGGAACATTGCCGGCCGCCTGCTGTCGATTCGCACGGCGGGCAAGACGCTCTTTGCCGATCTCCACGATCGCACCGGCCGACTGCAGCTCTACGTGCGCAAGGATGAACTCGGTGACGACGCCTTTGCCGCATGGGAGGATTTGGACCGCGGCGACATCGTCGGCGTGAGCGGGTTCATGTTCCGCTCGAAAAAAGGCGACCTAACCCTGCACGTCAAGTCGTTCGCGGTGCTGTCGAAGTCGCTGATGCCGCTTCCCGACAAGTGGCACGGACTGCAGGACGTCGAAAAGCGCTACCGGCAACGCTACGTCGATCTGATCGTCAATCCCGACGTGCGCGATACGATGATCATGCGCAGCCGCATCATCGCCGAGATGCGCCGCTTCATCGACGATCACGGTTTTTACGAGTGTGAGACGCCCACGCTGCTGCACGTCGCCGGCGGCGCATCCGCGCGCCCGTTCCTGACCCACGTCAACGCGCTTTCCGGCGAAGAGATGCAACTGCGCATCGCAACCGAGCTAAACCTCAAGCGCTTGATCGTCGGCGGGATGGAACGCGTCTACGAAATCGGACGAATCTTCCGAAACGAAGGCATCGATACGACGCATAATCCCGAGTTCACCATGCTCGAACTCTATTGCGCGTATTGGGACGTTGCGGACATGATGGACTTCAACGAGGCGCTCATCGCGCATCTCGTCGGAGTCGTGAGCGGCGGCAAGGATTCGCTCGAAGTCGGCGAGCGCACGATTTCGTTCAAGCGCCCCTTCAATCGCATTTCCTACCTCGACGGCATCGCGCGGCACTCCGGCGGCAAGTTCACGCGCGAGCGGCTCCTCGATCCGCACGGCGCGGCCGCGATTCTACAGGAGCTCGGTCTGCCGAAGTCACCGACGCACGGACACGCGCTCGATAAGATCTTCGAACGCGTCCTCGAGCCGCACTTGATCGAGCCGACCTTCGTCACCGATTATCCGGTGATCATCTCGCCGCTCTCAAAGCGCAAGCCTGACGATGCGGAGCTCGTCGACCGTTACGAACTCTTCTGCAATACCATGGAAGTCTCGAACGCG
>DASSZO010000132.1:0-3311 GCA_035702815.1 Candidatus Aquilonibacter sp.
ACGCGTTTCGACAAGCTCACCGTGATGGGGCCGTTACGCATTGCAATGATGAACGAAAACGAATTGATTACCGAGGGCGGCGAAGCCGCGATCGACGATTCGCCCGCGACGAGCGGCGCGGACCTGCGCGCGCAGCTCGATTCCGCAAACGCCAAAGCGGACGACAACTGGAACAAGTATCTGCTCGCGATGGCGGACTTCGAAAACTACAAGAAGCAGATGGAAAAGCGCGTGCAGATGATCGTGACCGATCATCGCAAATCGGTGCTGCTCCGTTTTCTTCCGGTCATGGACAATCTGGAGCGCGCGCTCCAATTCAACACGAGCGGCGACGACAAACTTCGCGGCGGCATCGAGCAAACGCTCAAGGGCTTTGAAGCGGTGCTCGGCAGCGAAGGGGTCAAAGCCATCGACGTCAAGGGCAAACCGTTCGACCCGCGCGTTGCCGAAGCGATCGGCACGCTCCCGGCGAACGACGGCGTCTCCGACGACACGGTCGTTGAAGTCGCCGAAAAAGGTTACACGATCGGTGACGAGCTGCTGCGCCCGGCCAAGGTGCTCGTCGCCAAGCACGCTGGATGAACTACAAGGACTACTACGCCATTCTCGGCGTTCCGAAAAGCGCCGCCGAGAAAGACATCAAGTCTGCGTATCGCAAACTCGCGCGCAAATGGCATCCGGATGCAAATCCGGACAATCCCAAAGAAGCCGAAGAAAAGTTCAAGGAGATCTCCGAGGCCTATGAGGTCCTCGGAGATCCCGAAAAACGCAAGAAGTACGACGTCCTGGGTTCGGATTGGCAGCGCGCCGCGCAACAGGCCGAACAGCAGCGCCGGTATCGCAATCAGCGCTACACTCAGGATTTTACAAACTTCGACTTCGGCAACATGGGCGGAGCGGGTGCCGGTCAAGCCGGCGCGGGTCCGACCGGTTTCTCGGACTTCTTCGACATGTTCTTCTCCGGCATCGGACGCCGTCAAGGCGGACCGCAGACCGCGGGCTTCGCGCAACGCGGGCAAGATCTGGAGACGACGATCGAACTGTCGTTGCGCGACGTCTACGACGGCGGCAAGAAAGCCGTGTCGCTGCAAGTGGAAGACCTGTGCCCGCGCTGCCGCGGAACGGGAACCGTCGGCACGCAACTCTGCACGCAGTGCGGCGGCACCGGCCACGTTCTGTTGACCAAGAAGTTTGAAGTTACGATCCCCAAAGGCATCGGCGAGGGTCAGCGCATTCGCCTCGCCGGGCAAGGCGGCGCCGGGACGCACGGGGGTCCGAGCGGCGATCTCTACTTGATCGTCAAGCTGCTCGACGACTCGACCTATAAACGCAAGGGCGACGACCTCTACGTCGACCTTCCCGTCGCCCTGTACGACCTCGTGCTCGGCGGCGAAGTGAAGGTTCCGACGATGGGCGGCCAGGTCACGATGACGATTCCGGAAGGCACCCAGAACAACCGGCTGCTGCGCCTCTCCGGCAAGGGCATGCCGCGCGTCAAAGGCGGCGGCGCCGGCGACGAATACGTTCGCCTGATCGGACAGTTGCCTCAGCAGCTCTCCGACAAAGAAAAAAAGCTCTTCAAAGAGCTCGCCGCAATGCGCAACGGCAAAAAGTAGATCGGCAACCGGCGTCGCCTAGCGGCGCCGGCGCTGCTCCATAGCGTCAAACCGCCGATCGATGGCCGCACGTTCGTGGCCGCAACATGTCGGCCTTGGGGATGGTTCATAGCTAGGATGATGTCTGGACATGGGCTGATGTGGTCGAACATGTATTCGCCCGACAAGCCGAAGGTGCGCAAGAAAGTCGAGTGGCGCCGCATCGGCAGCCTCTTTGCGCCCTATTGGAAGCAGCAATCGCTCGTTCTGGGCTGCATCATTATCGCCGCGGTCCTCGGCCTGGTGCCGGGTCTCATGACGGCGGACATCATCGACCGCGCGATCCCGCATCACAGCTTCTCGGAACTCGGGCGCGACGTCGGCATTATTCTCGCCGTCGCCTTCGTCTCGATGGGATTCGGCGTGCTGCAGGGGTATCTCAACTCGCTCGTCGGCGAAGGCATCATGCGCGACATCCGGACGAATCTGGTGGCGCATCTCCACAAGATGCCGCTCGTCTTCTTCACCGGAACCAAAACCGGCGAAATCATGAACCGCGTTTCGAACGACGTCGACAACATCGACAACGTCGTGACCGGAACGCTCACGACGATCATCACGAACGTCGTCATGATCTTCACGACGCTCATCGCGATGTTCATCTGGAACTGGCGCTTGGCGCTCATCTCGCTCGTGATCGTTCCGTTCATGATTTTGCCCCTTGGGCCGGTCGGGCGGCGAATGTACGAGATCCGAAAGAAGACGCGCGAACAGCGCGACACGATCGAGTCGATCACCCAAGAGACGCTTTCGATCTCCGGCATCACGCTCATCAAGTCGTTCGCGCGCGAAGCCTACGAGCGCGCGCGCTTCTACGACGTCGGCACCCGCTTGATGGGACTCGAGATTCGTCTGGCCATGGTCGGACGGTGGTTTCTAGCCTCGGTGACCGCAATGGTCATCGTGGGACCGGCGATCGTGTGGCTTGGCGGCGGCTGGCTCGCGGTGCAGCATCTGCTCGACGTCGGCGTGATCGTCGCGTTCATCGGCTACATCCAAGGCCGCCTCTATGGTCCGGCAGCAGCGCTGGTCGGCGTGCAGGTGCAAATCGTGAGTGCACTCGCCGTCTTCGAGCGCATCTTCGAGTATCTCGACATGAAGACCGAAGAGTACGTTCCCGCCGATGCCACCGAGCTGAGCGCGATTCGCGGGACCGTTGAGTTCGATGCCGTGACGTTCGGCTACGATGCCGACCGCGTCGTGCTCAATGACGTGAGCTTTCGCATCGAAGCGGGGCAGGTTGCGGCGTTCGTCGGACCGTCGGGAGCCGGGAAGTCGACGATCACCCAGTTGGTCCCGCGTTTTTACGATCCGCAGTCGGGTCGCGTGCTGGTCGACGGCCACGACGTTCGCAGCGTCACGCTGGAATCACTACGTCGCGACATCGGCATTGTCACGCAGGAGACGTACCTCTTTCACGACACGATCGCGTCGAATCTTCGCTACGCCAAACCCGACGCGACGATCGACGAACTCGCCGCCGCGTGCCGCGCGGCAAACATCCATGAGTTCATCAGCGGCTTACCCAACGGGTATGAGACGATCGTCGGAGAGCGCGGCCACAAGCTCTCCGGCGGCGAACGTCAACGCTTGGCGATTGCGCGCGTGCTGCTCAAGAACCCGTGCATCTTGATTCTCGACGAAGCGACGAGCGCG
>DASSZO010000278.1:0-4800 GCA_035702815.1 Candidatus Aquilonibacter sp.
CCGGGCTTCTATCATACCCTCGCACTGAGCGGCAACGGTATTCTCGATGGCGGCACCGTGTCGTTCAAAGGCGCTCGCCCGCCGACCACGCTGGCAGCCGAAAGCGCCGTTATCGCTCTCCCGTAAAGGCGAACTTCTCCAGCGGGGCATGCGTTGCGCAGTTATGAGCAGCGGTGCAAGCATGACACGGGAGTCGCTCGTCATCCGACGCGCGACTCCCGTCGTGCTTTTCTTAGACGGGCACGCGGAGTTACGTGCGGTCAGCGTTTCGGGCTGCGAGTTGTGGGAGCGCTACGGCGAGATGCTGCGCTCGATGCTCGATCGCGACGAAGAACGTTTACAACTAGATGGTGCGATCGCCGGCATAACGGATGACGGCAGCTACGCGGTGCGCATCGCCGTCTTGAGCGACGGTGCGGGATATGCCGTCCTTTTCGAGCCATTTTCCGCACGTGATCCGCTTGGTGACATCGCGGAGCGGTACGCGTTAACGCCGCGCGAATGCGACGTCGCGCGGCTCCTCACCGCCGGAGCGAATACCGATGAGATCGCAACGCGCCTCTCGATTGCGCGGTCAACGGCGATCATTCACGTCAAGAACGTGCTGGCAAAGACCGGAACCCGTTCTCGCGCCGCCGCCGTCGGACGCATTCTGCATCGCGATGCCGACGGCGCATAGAAGCGGGGAGCGCGCTAGAGCAGGCCGAGTTTGATCGCGTGAACCGCAGCCTGGGTGCGCGCGTAGATGTTCAACTTGCTGAAGATCCGGCTAATGTGATTCTTGATTGTCTTTTCGGAAAGATTCAGCCGTGCGCTGATCTCTTTATTGGAAAGACCTTCGGCGATTAAGCGGATGACCTCGGTCTCGCGCGTAGACAATTCGTTGAGATCGGCGCGACGCGCGCCGTTCGAGCGACGGCGCAGCCAGCCTCCGGCGACGCGCGGGTCGACGTACGTTTCGCCCGACGCAACGATCTTTACGGCGCGAATGAGTTCCGCCGGCGTAACGTCCTTGATGATGTACCCTTCCGCGCCTGCAGCAAGGCAGCGCTGCATGATTTCCGGAGCAGGCCGCATCGTCAGAGCACAGATTTTTGCACTGGGCACGGCCGCGCGGCACCGCTCGAGCGCGTCCACGAGCCCGGTACTCGTGCCGTCCAGGTCGAGAATAACGACGTCCGGGCGAGCTTTCGCTAGCACTGCTTCATTGATCGTCTGTGCATCCCCAACGATCTCGACGTTGCGTTCGGGAGCGAACACTCCGCAGAGAGCTTTCGCAAAGAGAACTTGACCTTCGACGACGTAGAGTCGAATCGTATCGACGGTGGTGGTGAGCAACACGCGATCCTTTCGCTGATAACCCTTGGGTGAGATAGACAAAAACGGGACGTTGCGACCATACCCGGTTTGCGCGCAAGTATTACTCCCCCGAATGGGGTAGTTTTTCAAATCGCCTCATGAAAATGCGCGCGACGGCAACCGAAAGCCCTAACCGGCGACGGGGACCGATGGGATAGTCGAGCGGGCGATGTTTTGGGACGCGCAATTCGCAGCTAGTCATCCCAGGGTAATAGTTCGCATGCTTGCCAGCCATACGGCCAAGTAGCGTTCATTAAGACCGCGTCAAGCGCGTGTATGTTAAGGTAGCGTAAGGAACATGTAATCATCGCGAAAACAGCCGATGGTGAACGTGCTATGAGACACGCTCCTTACGCTTCTCCGCGATTTTTTATTGCAATGACGCAACGGGCCGTCTGCCTTCTCGCCGCGGCCGGGCTCGCAGCCTGCGGTGGGGGCGGCGGAGCTGCCGGTTCGTCCTCCAACCTACTTCCCACCAATGCGACGGATCCGGGCTCCACATCCGCGGTGACGTCGTTGGCGACGAGCGGAACGATCACGACGACCGGTTCGATCGCCGGGACGAATTCGACCGGCTTCGTTCTCAATACCGGATATCCGCACGGGAAGATCGGCATCGTCGTGACTAGTCTCACAAAGATCGTCGGCGCCAAGCCGTACGTTGGCGAGGAAGTCAACGTCTCCGGCAGCGGCAGCTGGTCGACGAACATCACCGCCGACAGTGTTGCGCAAGTTTCTGCGACAGCAACGGTCGTCGCCCCGACGCCGACGCCGATTGCGATCGCGGTACCGACCGGCGTCGTCTCGACGGCTGGAACGGACGCGGGAGTGCGCACGGGCGGATTCACGCTCAACCAAGGCTATCCCAATGGAAAAATTCCGGTTGCGGTCAGTGCAAGCACGCTCCAAATCGGTACGCCCGGCGTCGGACTATACGCCCAGGTTACCGGAACGGGATCCGTTCACACGGGCATTACGGCAACGGTCATCACGTGGTGGCCCTCGGCGCCGCCGAGCGTTACCGCGACCGGAACGATCGTCGCCGGAACGTCGTACGGGTTCACGCTCGACGTCGATGCGACTCATACCGCGGTTCCGATCGTGCTCAATCCGAGCGTCATCATCGGCGGCGGAACGCTGCAGACGGGATCCATCGCCCAGGTAACGGGCCCCGGCGGAATCGCCGAAGCAATTACGCCGGTGCAGATCATCGTAACGAACCCGACGCCGGCGCCGCTGCCGAACGTCACGGCGTCGCCGACGCCCGGCCCGATCGCACAGAAACATCTGCTGACCGCGGATTATCTCGGCGGCTATTACGGAACCAAGTCGGTCTCATGGAGCACGGCGGCGAGCTATCTCAATTGGGCCTCGACCAACCAGTTCGATGCCAATTCGATTTCGGCGGCAGGCATCAAAACGATGTACTACACGAATCCGAATCGCGTGCAAGCAGGCGATCCCATGTACACGACCGATGAGACGACCTTTGCGCACGATTGCAACGGAAACCGCATCACGACCGTGTTCAACGGCATCACCCAGTACGTGATGAACGTCACGTCGCCGAGCCTCGCCACGCTCTACCACAACACGATCTCCGCGAAGATCTCCGGTGCGCACTTCGACGCGATGTTCGAAGACGATGCCGGGCTGCTCGAAAACTACGGCATCACGCCGCTGCCCTGCAGTTACACGGATTCCGCGTGGGCATCGGGAGCCTCGGCGGTCGGCAGCGCAGCGCCGGCACCGGTCATCTTCAATGGCCTTTCGTCGCTCAACGGCCACAGCCCGTCGCAGTCGGTCGCATGGGTGACGAATCCGAACACGCTTGGCGGAAACTTCGAGCACTGCTACTCCGATGACGCGCAGCCCAAACAAAACGGCTGGATGTGGCAGGCTGTCGAGAATACCGAGCTGCAAGTTGCGGCAAAACACGCGCTCTTCATCTGCATGGCACGCAACACGAGCGACGCGTCGACGCAGACCGACGCACGGCTCTACACGTTAGCTTCGTTCCTGCTCACGTACGATCCGTCGACCAGCGTGCTGTGGGAGGGCTTTGGAACGCCGAGCGGCCTGCACGTCATGCCGGAATCGCAGCTGGTCGTCATGAGCCCGAAAACGTCTACCCCGAGCGACATCTCCGGCTTGCTGACGAGCAGCGGCGTCTACGGACGCGAATACAACGCATGCTACATCGCCGGACAGTTCGTCGGCGGCTGTGCCATCGCCGTGAACGCCGATCCGACCAATAGCAAGGCGTTCCCGTATCCGCAGTACACGCATACGCTGACGATCTCCGGCGAGGGCATCGTCGACGGCGGGTCGATCGCAACCAACGGGGCGGCTGCCCCGATGTACATGCCGGCAACGAGCGCGGTGATCGCCTTCCCGTAGTCACCCGCTTCGCCGCAATCGCAATCCCCACGCTCACGCGAGCGTGGGGATCTTTTTTTCCGCCGCCGCATAGAGCGCTTCATACGCACGCGCATTTGCGCGCCACGTGAAGCGCTCGAGCGCGCTTTCGCGCGCTGCGCGTTCCATCGCGACGCGCTCGTCATCGCTGGTTAGCACATCCCTTAACGCAGCAGCCAGCGCGCCGGCGTCGCCGGGTGCTACCAGCCGGCCCGTCACGCCGTCGTGAACCTGTTCTGGGATACCGCCCACGCTCGTCGCAACCACCGCGCGTCCCGCGTTCATCGCCTCGCAAATCACGGTCGGTAATCCCTCGCGATAGCTGGGCAGCGTAAAAACGGTGCAGGCACCGTACGCGAGAGCGAGCCGTTCGTGATCGAGCGGACCCAGGAACCACGCGGGAATGCCGGCCTCCCGGAGTTCGCGCTCGAGCCACGGCCGCAGCGATCCCTTTCCGGCAAACACAACACCGGCGTTAAGCGAGCGCAGCTGACGTAATGCTTCCATCAGCTCGACCACACCCTTGTCGCGTTCCTGATGTCCGACGAACAGCACGAGCGGTCGATCGGTATCGATGCCGAGCGCCTCTCGCGACGCGCGCCGATCGAGCGGCCGGAAGAGATCTTCGTCCGCGCCGTTCGGAACGATCGCCACATCGCGCGCACCCAGACGCTCGAGATGCGATGCGACGAACAGCGATACCGCCGCGATTCGGTCTGCACGGCGTACGACCGCGCGGGCGAGTTCTTCCAAGCCGCTGCGGCGCCACGGCAGATCGTACGTTTCGCTGCCGTGCGCGGTCACAACGAGCGGTCTCTCGGTTGCCAGCGCGAGCGCACCGGCGGGTAGTAGCCCATGGACATGAACGACGTCGGGGCGGACCGAACGTTCGATGGAAGCAAGCTGCGCGCGCAATTGAAGCCCTAATGTCCCAATCCCGAAGCTTGCTGGTCCCATAAGACCCCGTAGAGTGCGTACCGGTACGCCATCGACGACATACCGGTCGGGTACGCTACGATAGTG
>DASSZO010000043.1:0-19231 GCA_035702815.1 Candidatus Aquilonibacter sp.
ACGCTCGTCAAGGCGCTCGAGGAGAACGGCATCGGCCGTCCGTCGACGTACTCGACGATCGTCGATACCATTCAGGCACGCGGTTACGTCACGCAAGAAGACCGGCGCTTCAAGCCGACCGACATCGGCGTGGCGGTCAACGATCTGCTCGCCGAGCACTTCAAAGACATCGTCGATCTGAAATTCACGGCCGGCATGGAAGGCAGCCTCGACAAAGTGGCCGAGGGCCACGACGATTGGGTTCGCATCCTGCGCGACTTCTACGGCCCGTTCTCGACCGAACTCGAAGAGGCGGAAAAGAAATTGCCGCGCCTGGAGATCAAGGACGAACCGACCGACGAGATCTGCCCGAACTGTTCGCGCCCGATGGTCATCAAGACCGGACGCTTCGGCCGGTTCATCTCGTGCACCGGTTATCCCGAGTGCAAGACGACCAAACCGATCGTCAAAGACACCGGCGCCAAGTGTCCCAAAGACGGCGGCATGATCGTCGAGCGCCGCTCGAAGAAGGGCCGCACGTTCTATGGCTGCGCGAATTATCCGAAGTGTGATTTCGTCTCGTGGGATCGGGTCATTCCCGAACCGTGCCCCGTGTGCGGCAGCTACGTGACCGCGAAGACGCGGCGCGGCGGCGTCGTGCAGCTGGAATGTTCGGCGAATAAGGAGCACGACGTGTCGTCGCTGGCCAAAGGCCAGGGCGGTGACGAACAACCCGAGGAACGCGAACTCGCCGAAGTCTAGGACTAAGAAGGCGTGAATCGCTTAACCGTCATCGGCGGCGGCCTCGCGGGATGCGAAGCCGCCTGGCAAGCAGCGCAGCGCGGCGTCGACGTCGATCTGTATGAAATGCGTCCGCATCGCAGCGGACCCGCCCATCAGACCGGCCATCTTGCCGAATTGGTCTGCAGTAATTCGCTGCGCGGTGCTGCGCTCGAGAATGCCGTCGGGCTGCTCAAGGAAGAGCTGGCGCGTCTCGATTCGATCATCATCACCTCGGCGCGAGAAGCGGCGGTTCCGGCGGGCGGCGCGCTCGCGGTCGATCGCGATCGTTTCGCGGCGGCCGTCGAATCGCGCATCGCATCGCACCCGCGCATCGTTCTGCATCGTCAAGAAGTCAGTGAGATCCCTCGCGACCGCCCCGTCATCATTGCGTGCGGGCCGTTGCCCGGCGACGCCCTGCTGTCCCAAATCGATGGGCTCCTTCGACAAGCTCAGGATGACAGGGTGGGCGCTCAGGATGACAAGGTGGGCGCTCAGGATGACAGGGTGGGCGGGGGGCGGCTGCATTATTTTGATGCGGCGTCGCCGATTGTCAGCGCGGATTCCATCGACGAAACGCCCATGTACCGCAAGTCGCGATACGAAAAGGGCGACGGCGACGACTATCTCAACATTCCGCTCGACAAAGAGCAGTATCTGACGCTGCTGGCGGATTTACGCACCCTCGAGCGTCATCAGCCTAAGGATTTCGAACTGGGCGGAAAGTACTTCGAAGGCTGTTTGCCGATCGAAGAGATGGCCGATCGCGGCGACGACGTGCTGCGCTTCGGGCCGCTCAAACCGGTCGGGCTGCGCGATCCGCGCACGGGCAAGACGCCGTATGCGGTTGTGCAACTGCGCAAAGAGAACGCGGAGGGAACCGCGTTCAATCTCGTCGGTTTCCAAACGCGACTGTCGTGGCCCGCGCAAAAAGAGGCATTCGGCAAGCTTCCAGGCCTCGCGCAGGCCGAGTGGCTGCGCCTGGGCGTCATGCACCGCAACACCTTCATCGACGCGCCGCGCGTCCTCGATGCGCAACTGCGTTTGCGGGGCACGGAGTCGATCTATTTCGCGGGGCAGATCACCGGGGCCGAAGGCTACGTCGAAGCCGCGGCGTGCGGTGCGATGACCGGCATCCATGCGGCGCGTGCGATCGTCGGGTTGCCCCCGGTTATGTTTCCGCGCGAGACGGCCTTCGGAGCGGTCGTCGCGCATTTGCAGAACACCGAAACGCACGACTTCCAACCGGCCAACGTCACGTGGGCTCCGTTCCCGCCGCTCGAACGCGAGATTCGCGACAAGAAAGAGCGGCGCCGGCAACTAGCGCAGCGCGCGCTCGATGCGCTCGATGCGTTTAAAGCGACGCTGGACGAGCAGGCTGTTCCCGCTACTTGATCGCGTAGGTAATGGTCAGAAACGCGCGGACCGGAATCATCACGTATGATTCGTCCGACGCCGGCGCGCCGTAGGCCGTATTAAACTGCGGGCCGTCGGGGCTGACGTAATACTGCGTCGAGCAGGACCCGTCGGGCGAACTCTCATTGGCGGTTACGTCCACAACCGAGCCGAGGTGAACGCCGACTTCCGATGCGATGGCGGCAGCCTTTTTGCGTGCGCTCGCGATGGCGATCGTGCGAGCTTTCGCGGCGGCATCCGCACACGCGTTCGTGCGCAGCGCCACCATGGCGCCGCGCAGCTGGATCGACGTCAACGGCGCAATCGCGGCGCCGACGGTGATGATCCCGCGCTTCATTTCGTCGACCGTCGGATGCGTGACGGTCGCCGTGAGCTGCGTCATGTTCGTCGGAGCGGCGCCGGCACTGAGCGGCAGGCGCACGGATGCGGGATCCGCACCCGCTTTGACCAGCGCATCGATCACGGGCTGCAGCGAGGCGCGCGTGAGCGTGAGCCGGTTGTCCGCGGAGGAAATCTGCAGATTGATCGTCGCCTCGTCGGCCGCGACGTTCGAAACGCCGGTGGCATAGACCGTGATACCGTGGTTACGCGCGGTGACGGGACCGCCGGGTGGCCCGATGCTGACCGGCGGGTGTATTTGGGCGGAGGCCGGCGTCGCGGGTGCGAGCGCGGCGAAGAGCATGAGAGCAAACACCCGTTTCATCGGAACCTTTCTTAGAGAGCTAAGAGAGCAGGCCTTCTGAAACTGACGAACCCTTCGTCGGGTAGAAGTGTGACGATATGAAGATTCGATCGACGACGATTGTTGCCGTCCGGCGTAACGGCCAGCTTGCCATCGCGGGCGACGGCCAGGTAACGCTGGATAAAACGATCGTCAAGCACAGCGCGCGCAAGGTTCGCAAGATCGCCGGCGGCAAGGTCGTGGCCGGTTTCGCCGGGTCGGCGGCGGACGGCATCACGCTGCTCGAAAAGTTTGAAAAGAAATACAACGAGTTCAAAGACATCACGCGTGCAGCGGTCGAGCTGGCAAAGGATTGGCGTCAAGACCGCGCCTTGCGCCGGCTCGAGGCGCTCTTGATCGTCGGCACGCCCGACCATCTCTTCGTGCTTTCGGGTACGGGAGACGTGATCGAGCCCGACGAGGGGATTGCCGCGATCGGCAGCGGCGGACCGTATGCGCAAGCGGCGGCGGCCGCGCTGGTTCGCAACAGCAGCCTGGCCTCCGAAGAGATCGCGCGCAAGGCGCTCGAGATCGCGGGCGAGATCTGCATCTACACCAACAGCGACATCACCGTGGAAACCCTCTCATGAGTACCGTCACCGAACCCACCGGCTTGACGCCGCGACAAATCGTCGAAGAACTCGATAAGTATATCGTCGGCCAAGCCAAGGCGAAGCGCGCGGTTGCAATCGCGCTGCGGAATCGTTACCGCCGCGCGCGCGTGCGCGAAGACTTACGCGACGAGATCACGCCGAAGAACATTCTGATGATCGGACCGACCGGCGTCGGAAAGACCGAGATCGCGCGGCGTTTGGCCGGACTCGTCGGCGCACCGTTCGTGAAAGTCGAAGCGACGAAGTACACCGAAGTGGGGTACGTCGGGCGCGACGTCGAGTCGATGGTGCGCGATCTGGTCGAAGCGGCGATCCGCATGGTGACCGAAGAGCGGCGCGCCGAAGTCGCGGATCTCGCGGAGAAACAGGCGGTCGAGCGCATCATCGACGTCCTTCAACCCGAAACGGCAGCGCGTCAGCCCGGGGGCCAGAACAATCCGTTCGCGGCGACGCTCGGCTCGATCTTCGGGAACAACTTCGCGCAGCCTCAGGCGCCCCCGCCGCAACCTCCGTCACCGCCGCAAGATCACGTCGCGCGCGTGCGCGAGCAGACGCGCAATGAGATTGAGCGCGGGTTCTACGACGTGCGCCTCATCGAGATCGATGTCGAAGAAACGCCGAGTCTGCCGATCGGCGTGATCGGCGGCGGAATGGATCAAGGCGGCATGGGCATGGGCGGCGATCTCGGCGAGATGCTGGGCGGACTGATGCCCAAGAAGCGCAGCAAGAAGCGCGTGACCGTCCAAGAAGCGCGACGCATCTTCGCCCAAGAGGAAGCGAGCAAACTCATCGACATGGACGCGGTCAAGCGCGAAGCGTTGCGGCGCGCCGGCGAAGACGGCATCATCTTCATCGACGAAATCGACAAGGTCGCCGGGCGCGAAGGCGCGCGCGGACCCGACGTTTCGCGCGAGGGCGTGCAGCGCGATATTCTTCCGATCGTCGAAGGATCGACGGTCACCACCAAGCACGGCGCGATCAAAACCGACCACGTGCTCTTCATCGCTGCGGGCGCCTTTCACATCAGCAAACCGTCGGACCTGATCCCCGAACTGCAGGGGCGCTTTCCGATTCGCGTCGAGCTGGATTCGCTCACGGCCGACGACTTCAAGACGATTCTCACCAAGCCGAAGAACGCGCTGATCGAGCAGTACAAGGCGCTGCTCGACACCGAAAACGTGAAGCTCGATTTCACCGACGATGCAATCGACCAGTTAGCTACTTTTGCGATGCAGGTCAACGAACAGAGCGAAAACATCGGGGCACGCCGCTTGCATACGGTGCTCGAGCGTTTGCTCGAAGAGATCAGCTATGCGGCGCCGGAAACGACGGGCGTGGTGGCGATTGACCGGGACTACGTGCGCGGCCGCTTGCAGGATGTGGTAGAGAACAGCGACCTGTCGGGGTACATCCTCTAAGCCGGTTCTCATCAATCTGTCAAACGGTGTATCTACGATATGTTCATGCTCAAACGCGTTCTCTTCCCCGCGGCCGTGCTGACCGTCATCGGGCTCGTCGCCTGTAACGGCGGAGGATCGACGATCTCCGGCCCCACGCCGGGACCGACGTGCGGTCCGAACGTCACGTCGCAGCTCATCTATCCCGCCGCCGGTTCGACGGTCTCATCGTCGAACGTCAGCGAGATCGTGATCGCGGTCAGCTCGCCGCTCCCGATCAATACCTACAATCTCGCACTGCTCGGTCAAAACAACGGCAACGTCCAGTCGCAGACCGGAAATGCATTGGCGCAGATCAACGCAAGCCAACTTCCCGCCGGATCGGGGTCGACGACGATTTCGAATCCGACGTACGAAGCGGTGAACCTCATCAATCCGCTGTCCGCGGTTTTCTCGTCGGGGACGACGATCCAAACGGCGATCAATCTTCCGAATTCGACGTGCACGCCCCAGAACGTGCCGGGCACATTTACGCTGCAGTAAGCGCTAGCGTTTCGATCGTTTCGACCGGCCTCGTGCTTTGCGCGAGGCCGCTTTATTTTTCGTGTCGATCGCGTGCGCGAGTTCGTCTTTGGTCATGCGCGACGTTCCGGACACGCCCAACGACTTCGCGCGGTCGAGCAACTCCTTTTTCGTGTGGCCTTCTTCGTCGACGCCGCCGTAGGTGGGTTTGCGTTTATGGCTGCTCGGCGGACCGCTCTCCTTGGCTTCGGGATCGGAACTGCCTTTGTGCTTCTTTGCTTCCCAGTGATCGCCGACTTTTTCGAAGCTGTGCTTTAGGGACGCGTAGGCAACCCGGTGTGCGCGTCCGCCGTTGTCGCCGTATTCTTTTTCCGCGCTCTCGAGCGTCTCTTCATAGGTGTCCTGCGCTTTCTTGGACGAGCGCTTGATCGTTGCGGGCATCTTGCTTCGCGGCATTGGTCATCCCCCACGCAATGAGTATCTGTGCTGCGAAATAGGTACCCATCACGACCAGTTCCGTAAGACGCGGCGCGAGCGGAAACGACGGCAGAAACTTCGCGCTCGCAAGCGTCAGATCCGATACGACGAAGCAGAGGCCGCCGATCGCAACGGCGGGCGACAGCTGTGCCGCGAACGACGCCATAAGAATCAACAGAAACCCGTACACCACCAGCGGCGCGCCGAACCCCGCGGCGTGCGGCAACAACCGTGTGAGCAACAGGATGTAGGCAATGCCGTACGCGCTCGCAGCCGCGGCGCGTAGGCGGCTCGTCGGATTCCATCGAGCACCTTGGCCGAGAAATGCGAGCATGTACGAGATCTGCATCAGCGCGAATGCGGCCATACCCGCCATGAAGAACGCGCTCCCGGTCCGCAGCAATAGTTCGTCGCCGACGGCGGCGAAGATCAGGCCGAGCCCGAGGATGCGGCACGGCCGTCCGCCGGCATGCCAGGCGGCGAGGGCGAGGATCAGCGCGGGCAGCGGTTTGGTGATGATGCGCAGGTCATGCCACCCCAGCGCGGCCGCGAGGAGGTCCAGCGCGGCGCCTAACACGGCTAAGACAATTGGGGGCATGAGCGACCCGTTCGCGGTGTAGAATAGGGGGCCATGCCCTATATCCGCGAGATCATCACCGACGGTCATCCGACGCTTCGAAAGGTCGCGAAGAAAGTCGACCCCAAAGAGATTTCCGATCCGCTCTTTCAGCAGCTCATCGACGACATGTTCGAGACGATGTATGCCGCGCCGGGCGTGGGGCTGGCCGCGCCGCAGGTCAACGTCTCCAAGCGCATGTTTGTCATGGACGTCCAGGACGACGAGCACGATCCGGCGGTCGTCATCAATCCGAAGGTCGAGCTCGCGGAAGAAGAAGTGGAGATGACCGAGGGGTGTCTGTCGGTTCCGGGCTACGTCGGTGAGATCACGCGCTACCGCCGGTTCGGCATCAGCGGACTCGACCGTGACGGCAACAAGATTCGCCTGGAAGGCGAAGGCCTCTACGCGCAGTGCCTGCAGCACGAAATCGATCACCTCAACGGCGTGCTGTATATCGACAAGGCCAAGAACGTGCGCAAACCGGAGACCGACGAGGAGCACGAAATCGCGCAAGCCGCGGCTGCCGAAGCGATTTAGTGCGCACGCTGTTCTTCGGGACGAGCGCGTTTGCGGTCCCGAGCTTGCATGTGCTTGCGGCCAAAACGCAGGTGGTGGGCGTCGTAACGCAACCAGACCGTCCCAGCGGCCGCGGCCACAAACTCCAGCCGACCCCGGTGAAGGCGGCGGCGCTTGACTTGAGTTTGCGCGTATTCGAGCCGACGAAGCTCAAATCGTTCGCGCAAGAACTCGAGGGGGCATTTGACCTTTTCGCGCTTGCCTCGTACGGACGCATCCTGCCGCAGGCGTTGCTCGACCTTCCGCGTCTCGGCGCGCTCAACGTTCACCCGTCGCTGCTGCCGCGCTACCGCGGCGCGACGCCGATCCAAACCGCGCTGCGCAACGGCGACGCCGAAACCGGCGTGACGATCATGCTCATGGATGCGGGCATGGACACGGGCGACATCGTGTTGCAGGAGCGCGTTCCTATCGAGCCGGCGGACGACTACGGGGCGCTGCACGACCGCCTCGCGCTCTACGGGGGCGAGTTGCTCGGTGAGGCAATCGACCTGGCGATCAAAGGTGAGCTGACACACCGCGCGCAAAGCGGCGAGCCCGTGATTACCAAGCCGATCTCCAAAGACGACCTGCTCGTCGACCCCTCGTGGCCGCCGCAGCGCATCATCGACGCCGTGCGCGCGTTTTCGCCCTCGCCGGGCGCCCGGATGGAGATCGACGGCGAAACGATCAAGGTGTTGCGCGCGCACGTCGAGGCCGGCGCGGTCGTGCTCGATGAAGTGATCGCGCCCAATCGCGGCCGCATGAGCGGCGAAGCGTACCGCCAATCGCGACGCGATCGTGAGAACGCATGAACGCGCGTGAAGTTGCGCTCGCGGCGATTCGCGACGTGTTTCCGCAGAGCGGACACGACCGCGGCGCTCAGGAGGCGCTGGAGTATCGCGCGCGCCGTGCCAATCTCGCGCCGCGCGATCGCGCGTTTGCAACCGAACTGTGTTACGGCGCGATCAAGATGCGTCGCGCCCTTGATTGGTATCTCCATCCGTTCATCGGCGAGCGCGCAACCCAACTGCCGCCGATCATTCGCGAGATTTTGCGTCTCGCCGTCTTCGAACTCGTGTACACGAGACCCGACGAGCACGCAACCGTCTTCGAGTGCGTGAACCTTGCCAAACATCACGGCCATCGCGGCGTCGCCAACTTGGTCAACGGCGTGCTCCGCACGTTTCTGCGCGATCGCCCCGCGGCGCCGGCGCGCGAAGATTTTGAAAGCGAAGATGAGTATCTCGCAACGGCCTACTCGCTGCCGACGTGGATCGTTCGGCAATGGCGCACGACGTTCGGTGATGCCGCTCTCGAACGCATGTGCGCCGGGGTCAACGAAGCGCCGCGCACTTCGATCACCGTCAACACGCTGCAGACCACGGCCCAAGACCTAGCCGAACGTTTGCGCGAAGCGAACGTCGGTGCGACGGTCTCGTCGTTCGTTCCCGAGTCGCTCTTGGTTGAGGACGCCGGATACGTTCGGCGCCAGGAACCGGATGCGCAGGGCGCATGGTGGATTCAATCGGAGAGCAGCGCGATGGCGGCCGACGTCGTCAACGCGCAGCCCGAAGAGTCGATCCTGGACGTTTGCAGCGGACGCGGCAATAAGGCCCTGCAGCTCGGCGCGCGGATGCAAAACGAAGGCTCGCTGCTCTGCATCGAGCTCGACGAGCGCAAAGCTCAGACGCTGCAGCATCGCCTCGAAGCGGCGGGGATTGCCGCCGGCGTCATCGTCGGGGATGCCACCCAGGCGCTGCTCGAACCCGGGCAGCGCTTCGACCGGATCCTCATCGACGCGCCCTGTTCGGGCGTCGGCATCATCGGGCGCCATCCCGAGGCGCGGTGGAAGAAGCAGCCCGGCGACGGCGAACGTCTGGCGAGAACCCAGGTGGCGATTCTGGACCGGATCGCGCCCGCGGTTCACGAGGGCGGTGCGCTGGTGTACGCCGTCTGTTCCACCGATCCGCGGGAGACGATCGAGGTCGTTGAATGGCTTCGCCGGCATCACAATTTTGAGCGCGGGCTTATCCCTGCGCGTTATGAATCGTTGCTTACCGATGAGGGCGACGTGCGGGTCGCGCCCGGAATCGACGGCCGTGACGGATTCTTTATCGCGCGATTGGAGCGCCGGTAGTATACTGCCGGTACGTTGTATACCGTGAGCTGGTTCGCGCGCATCGAGCAGGCCTGCGCGGCCTTCATCGAGCGTACGTTTGCCAAGACGTTCCCAAGCGACTTAGAGCCGGCTCAAGTCGCGCGTAAACTCGTTGCGACCATGGAAGCGCGCACCCGCGGTGAAGACGGCCACCTGCTTGCGCCGGGCTCCTACCTCGTCTACCTTCACCCGGACGACTTCGACCGTCTGGCCGAGCATCGCGCCTATCTCGAGCGTGAGTGGGCCGAACTGCTGCGCGACATGGCGGCGCGGGTCGGCGTCTACTTCTTCGACGGCGGACCGAACGTTGCGATGCAAGCGCGGCCGGGCATTCCCACCGGGATGGTCGACGTTGCGGTCGCAAGCGATGTGACGATCTCGATTCCCAACGCGCCGCCGCTCGTGCCGCCCAAGCGCTATCATTTGCGCATGATGAAGGGTGTGCCCGCGTACGGCGTCTACTTCGTCGACGGCTCGGCATCGATCGGGCGTAATGAGGACAGCGACATCTTCCTCGTCGATCCCAGCGTTTCGCGCAACCACGCGTCGCTGCAGATCGAAGATGCGACGGTCGTCGTTACCGACTTGGGTTCGACGAACGGAACGTTCGTCAACGGCGAGCGCATCAGCGGCTCGCGGCCGCTCGTCTCCGGCGATATCCTCAGCTTCGGCAACACGCAAATGCGTCTGGAGGCGCGCGAGTGAACGCCGCGGGCGCGCGCATCGGTTCGCTTGAGGTCGTCGCGCTGCTCTTTGCCGTCGCGGTGGTGGCGGGGCGGCCGCGGGTGCGTGAGGCAGCAGACATCGGGTTGCTGGCGCCGGTGGAAGTAACGCTGCAAGTTTTTGAGTTGGGCGAGCAGCGCAGCTTCCAGGGGACTTGTCCGCTCGTGCTCGGACGCGACCGCAGCTCGGGACTCGTCCTCGCCGACCCCGAAGTCAGCCGGCGTCACGCGCGCTTTGAAACCCAAGGCGACACCGTGTTCGTTCGTGATTTAGGAAGCAGCAACGGGACGTTCCTCAACGGCAAGCGTTTGAGCGCCGCCATCGAGCTGCGCGAAGGCGATGAGGTAGACGTGGGTACGACCAGATTACGCGTGGAGAAATTGCGTCCGTGGACGTAGCGATTCGCGGCGATCGCGCGTCCTGTTTATCGCTGCAGCTGGGGCCGCGATCGTGGCTCTTTGCCGTCGCGCGCGGCTTCGGCATCGTCGACGGTGTCGCTGCCGCTCCGGCAACGCTCGCGCGCATGCGCGCCGAATGCGAGCGGCGTTTGCGCGGCGAACGCTTCCGCCGCGCCGTCGATCGCCCGCAGGCCGCGGCGACGGCGATGCTCGGCGTGCTCGCTCGCGTCAACGGCGATCTCTTCGCGCGCAGTGCCGCTCACGACGACTATGTCACAGCCGGCTGTTCGCTAACCGCCGCCCTGGTCGTCCGCGGTCACGCGTACGTGATTCACGCGGGCGGCACGGCCGCCTATCTCGCGCACAAGGGCGAAGTCGGTGCGCTCACGTCCGAAGATGCGCTCGACGCTTCGATGCCGCTGCTCGCGCGCGCGCTGGGAACCACCCCGTCGCTCGACGTCTCGGTTTCGAGCGTCGCGTTCGATAGCGGCGACATCATGATCCTGATGGGACACCGCGTCCGCGGTGAAGTCGACCGTCGTGCGCTCATCGCGCACGTCGAGGAGGCGGGCGCAAACGAACACATGCTGGTGGTGCGCTTCGACGATAGCGATCGCGCGATCGAGGAATTGGTGCCGCCCGCACCGGCAACAAGCGATGTGCGCGTCTCGATCTTCGTGGCTCTCTGCGTTTTTGTGATGGGAGTGCTCGCGACAACGACGTGGCTCCAGTAACGCTCATCGCGCGCCGCGCGATTACCGCTGCGATCGCGCTGGCCATCGCCGTGTTCTTCGTTTCGCTCCTGCCGCCGCATGTGTTACAGCCGGCGTGGCTTCCGCCCGTGCTTGCGGTGCTGGCAGCGTTTTGGATGCTGTGGCAACCGATGAACGTCGTTCGCGACGACGTCATTCCCGCGATCGCGATCGTGCTCTCCGCGCTCGGCCTTACGCTCGTCGCGCGCTTGGAGCCGCAACTCGCGCAGAAACAGTTGTGGTGGCTGCTCGTGTCGCTGCTTCTGGCCATCGGCGTGGGACCGGCGTTTACCAACTTTCGCAAGCTCGCCGGATACAAGTATCTCTGGGTCGTCGGTTCGCTGCTGCTCTTCGTGCTGCTGCTGATCTTCGGTCAAGAAGTCAACGGTGCGCGGCTGTGGATTCGGTTGGGGCCCGTGCAATACGAGCCGATCGAACTGATCAAACTGTTCATCGTGTTCTTTCTCGCAGCGTATCTTGCCGAAACGGCCGATGTGATTTCGAACGCGCGCCCATGGTCGATTCGCGCGAACTTGCGCTATCTCGGACCGCTCTTTTTGGGCTGGGGCGGATCGATGGCGATCCTCGTGCTGCAGCGCGATCTCGGCATGGCGACGCTGCTGCTCGCGACGTTTGCGGCGCTGCTCTACGTCGCTACCCGCCGCATCGATCTGGTCCTGGGCGGTATTGTCGTCTTTGCGCTCGTCGCGTTTTGGGCGGTCCATCACTATCCGTACGTGCAGACGCGCATCGCCGTCTGGAACGATCCGTTCAGCGACCCGCTCGGCGCGGGCTATCAGTCGTCGCAGGCGTACTACGCGCTTGCCGCGGGCGGCTTTTTCGGCTCAGGCCTCGGCCTCGGTCATCCCGGCTTCATCCCGGACGTCGCTACCGATTACGTGTACGCTGCGTACTCCGAAGAGTTTGGACTCATCGGCGCGTTTGCGATCATCGCGGTCTTTCTTGCGCTCGTGCGCCGCATGTTGCGTGCGGGTAGCGAACAACCCGATCTCTACGCCAAACTGCTCGCCGTCGGCATGGGCTCGACGCTCGGATTTCAGGTCTTCATCATCATCGGCGGCGTCATCGGCCTCTTTCCGCTCACCGGCATCACCTTGCCGTTTCTTTCGTACGGCGGAAGCTCGCTCGTCGCTAACTTTTTGCTCGTGACGCTCGTCTGG
The DNA here is from genome assembly GCA_035702815.1 of Candidatus Aquilonibacter sp. Taxonomy (GTDB): domain Bacteria; phylum Vulcanimicrobiota; class Vulcanimicrobiia; order Vulcanimicrobiales; family Vulcanimicrobiaceae; genus JAMXLG01. Next base: position 12,296 of record DASSZO010000043.1, read on the forward strand.
TCGATGAGCTCGCGCCTATGCGTAAAACCACAGCCGTCTCCCTCACCGTCATCGCCTTAGCCCTCGCGGCGATCGTCGGCGGCTTCGCGAGCGGTCAAGCCGGTGCGCGGCCCCCGCAAACCGTCGCGCTGCAGCCTTTGCCGTCGCCGGGTGCGACCAGTCATCCGCGCGCGGCCGGATACTCCGACAGCACCGTCGACGATCTCTTTTCCGACGACGACGTCGTGGTACAGCGCGCGCAGAAAGCGCACGACGCCTGGCTTCCGCCCCGACTCTCGGTCGTCGTCGGCCTCGCCGGCGAGTCGCTCGCGCTCGACGGCGAGTTTTTGCGCTCGGGACTTCCCGTCGCCTTCGACCTCGATCCCCATGCGAGTGACGCCGCGCGGGTCGCGCAGTACGTCACCGAGGAACGGCTGGTCTTGTTGATTCACGTCAACCAAGCACCCTCGCCGCGTACGTTACGGGTGTTGCAGAAGCGCTTTGGCCGCTTCGACGGGATCGCATCGCAGGAGACACGCGGGATGGCGCACGCGCTGCAAGGGACCAAGCTCCTGTTCTTCGACGAACGGGGCGACGGCGACCCGGCCGCGTTTGCCGACGATGGTGTTCGCTTTATCGCCCGCGACGCGCGAGTTGACGACCACTCGTCGCCGGGTTATATCAGGTTTATGCTGGAACGCGCCGCGATGCGGTCGCAGCGCGAAGGCCGGCTGGTCATCCTCATGCGCCCTCTGCCCAATTCCCTTGCGGCGCTCTCGCAGTTTTTGGGAACGAGGAGTGCAGAAATCGTGGCGCTAACGCAGCCTCGATCGTAAAAGAATTTCCTGGAGTGAAAGGGGCATCCACGTCTATGAATCGTTTGGGCACATTGGGCATTCTCTCGCTCGCCGCGCTCATTGCGGTGGCCGGCTGCTCGAAAGGATCGGAAAGCTCGTCGACCACGACGACGACGACGGAACAGAGCGCATCGGCTGCGCCGTCCGACAACACGATGGCAAACGCCGCGTCGCCCGGCGCCGCAGCAGCGGGCAACGCCAGCGACGGCGGTAAGGTCTATCAGACGAATTGTTCGAGCTGCCACCAAGCCAACGGTCAAGGCGTTGCGGGCACCTTCCCGCCGCTTGCAAAGAACGCGACCGTCGCCGGCGATGCAACCAAGGTCATTCATATCGTCAAGTACGGCCTCAACGGCAAGATCGAGGTCAACGGAACGTCCTATAACGGCATGATGCCGGCGTGGGGACAGCAGCTCTCCAACGGCGACATCGCGTCGGTGATCACGTACATCCGCTCGTCATGGGGAAATACGGCCGGCGCCGTTACCGAATCGCAAGTCGCCGCCGTCAAGCAGTAGGCGTAAACGCTACGCTGAGCATCGAGACCGATCCGCCGTCGATGCCCTCGACGGGGAACGTGACGGTATCGCGCTCGTCGGATGCGCCCATCGCATAGAGTAAGGGCAAGTAATGATCCGGGGTCGGGGCCGCCATCTGCGCGTCCCGGCCCATTTTTTCATATGCGATCAACGGTTCGAAATCGCGCTCGGCCAGCAGCGCGCGCGACGTTTCTTCAAAACGCAGCGCCCAATCGAACGGCTCTTGGGGGTGACGGCCCCAGGCGTAGGCGTGAAGGTTATGGATGAGGTTGCCGCTCGAGGCGACGAGCACGCCTTCGTCACGCAACGGACGCAGCGCCGCACCGAGCGCGTAGTGAAATGACGGCTCTTGCGTCTCGTCGATGCTCAGTTGCACGACCGGAATCGAGGCATCGGGAAAGGCGTGACAGAGCACCGCCCATGTCCCGTGATCGAGTCCCCACGAATCGTCTCCGGCGACCTCGACCGGCGCGAGCAGTTCGGCCACGCGTCTAGCCAGATCCGCCGACCCCGGCGCGGGGTACTGCATCTCATAGAGCGCACGCGGAAATCCGCCGAAATCGTGGATCGTCCGCGGCTGCGCATTCGTCGTCACGTGCGTACCCGGAATGTACCAATGCGCCGAGATCGCGAGGATCGCGCTCGGGCGCGGCATCGCTTGGGCCATCGCCCGCCATCCCTGGGTGTAGCGGTTTTCATCGAGCGCGTTAAGGGGATTTCCGTGCCCAAAGAAGAGCACCGGCATGCGAGTCGCCATGTCATGTAGTACCCTTCGTAGCGATAGGGGGTTCCAATGTTCGTTCGGTCGCTACTGGTCGTGTTGGTGATCGCCGGTTCGTTTGTTGCCTGCCGGGGGCAGGCGCAGGCCGCCCTGCACGTCTGCGATCGTTCGCCGCAGCCCGCGACCGTCGCGCTCACGACGGTCGCGGCGAGCGCCACGGGAACCGTCGTGCAGTCGCAGGGATGGTGGCAGGTCGATGCGGGCAGTTGCGCGGTCCTCATCGACAACGATCTCGTCCCCGGCGTGCTGTACTATCTCTACGGAAAGTCGCCGCAATACTTCTGGGCCGGCGATTCCAAGAAAAATTCAAAAGACGCGCAGTTTTGCGCGAACGAACAAGACGGCTTCCAGTACATGAACCGCGATAAAACGCAATGCACGAGTCCAAACGATGCAATGTTATGGTTCATCTACGAGCCCGTACGCGGTACCGATTGGACGATCGACTTGTACATGCCCGGGTGAAGGCGCCGATCGTGCTCACCGGGAGACGGGCGAACAGGACAACGCGGGTACGCGGGAGCACCCGTTTTGGCATGCTTGCTGCAATAGCGCTCTCCGTTCTCGCCGCTGTAGCCCCGAGCGTCGCCAAGGCCGGCGCGCTCCACGTTGCGCCCTGTACGGTGGCCGGGGTCGCGGCGAAGTGCGGGACCTTTACGGTCTACGAGAACCGCGTCACGCGGCATGGGCGGACCATCGACCTGCACTTTGTCGTGCTCAAGGCGAAGCATCCGTCGGGACGCGCGATCGTCTTTAATCCAGGCGGTCCCGGGGCGTCCGCTGTGGCGATGGCGCCTGACTTTGCCGCCGATACGGGCTCGGCATTTGCGCGATTGCGCGATCGTTACGATTTGTTGCTGGTCGATAATCGCGGAACCGGAGCGTCAGCGCCGCAGAATTGCGATTTCGCGCCGCCGGCTCATCCCGAGCTGTACTTTGCGCAGTTGTGGCCCGATTCGCTCGTCAAAGCCTGTCGTGCGAAACTCGCCGCCGGCGCCGATCTCAATCTCTATTCCACGAGCGTCGCCGCAGACGATTTGGATGACGTGCGCGCGGCGCTGGGATACGGCAAGCTCGTGCTGTTCGGCGGGTCGTACGGAACGACGTTCTATCTCGCATACGCCCGCCAACATCCCGGCCACGTCGAGAGCGTCATTTTGGAGGGGGTCGCTCCGCCGCACTTTTACCTGATTCCATTGCCGATGGCCGGCGGTGCGCAAACCTCGATGAACAACCTTATCGCAGCATGCAGCACCGACGCGCGATGCTCCTCGCATTTTCCGTCGCTGGCGCAACACTTCGACGCTCTCGTGCATCGGTTCGACCGAGGCCCCATCGACGTTCCGGTGCGAAACGCGGTGACCAAACAGATGCAGACGGTGGCATTGTCCAAGGAGGTCTTCACCGACACGCTTCGTCACGTACTGTATTCGCCGTCGCAAGCGGCGTACGTGCCCGTCGTGATCGAGCGTGCGTATAACGGGAAGTATGCTCCCCTCGCATCGCTCATCAACGACAATGTGCAAGAATTCGCCCATATTCTCGCCGCCGGTCTCAATCTCTCGGTCAGCTGCGCGGAAGACAATCCGTTCATTACGGAATCCGACGTTGCTCGCTCGAGCGCCGGTTCGTTTGAGGGCGACCTTCGCGTCCGCGCCCAGCAACGTGCGTGCGCGATCTGGCATGTTCGTCCCGTTGCGCATTCGTTTCAGGATCCCGTTCACAGCGCCGCGCCGATCCTGATGGTCTCGGGGAGCGACGATCCCGCGACGCCGCCGCAATACGCGCATAAGGCGCTTGCCGATCTTCCCAATGGGCGAATGCTCCTGGTCAAAGGTGCGTCGCACGACAGCGATATGCCGCCATGTGTATGGTCGCTCGAAGTGGCGTTCGTTCGCGCTGCCTCCGCGAAGGGGCTCAACTTCGGAAACTGCGCGGCAACCTATCGGCGGCCGTCGTTCCATGTACTCGCCTTGGACGAATCGGCGCCGGACGAAAATCCGGCAGTGACCGCACGGGTTCGCACGTTCGTAACGGCGTTGCTGCATGCTCACCTCGATCGCTCGCAGATCGGACCGGCACTTTCTAACGAGCTGTCCGATACGGTCCTCAAGAGCGTGGCGTCGCAAGCCGCTCAGCTAGGCGCGATGCGAACGCTCATCTACAAGGGTGGAAGCACGACGCCCAAAGGAAAGACGTACCGCTACGTCATCACGTTCGAGAACGGCGACGCGGAAGCAACGATGACGGTCGGCTCCGACCATCGCATTGAGATGTTCGATCTCACGCCGCTCTAATACGAGCGAAGCCTTCGAAATCTACGCTTCGGTGCGCGTCACGGGATCGAGACGCCGAGACCGCAGCGTGGGGACGGGCAAGCGGAGCAGCGGACGTTCAACGAGGTAGGTCACGAGCGTTGCGAACGCAATCGATAGAGCGAACGCCGCGACCGTGAACGCAGGCGGCGTCCAATGCAGGTGTTGCAGTTCGTGCGCGATGATCCAGTTGTAGAGATACAGATTGTACGAGATCAACGCGACGAATGAGAGGAGCGGATTCGACAGGACGACTCCGAACATCGGCGGCGAGCATAAGGCTCCCAAAGCGAGCGCCATGAAGGCAATCCCGAGAACTTCTCGCGTCTGAAGAAGCGGCACGGCGTGCCAGAGCTGTTGCCCACGAGAAAAGCCGATCAGGGTGATGACGAACATGACCCCGCCCGTAAGTGCGACGGCGGGCATCAGAAAGCGTAGCCGCCCGCTTCGGAGCCTGTGGCCGAAGCGAACGAAACACCACGCGCTGAACATGCCGAATCCGAAGAGATCGATGTACGTCGGCAAGTTGATCGCGAGGGCGGACGTCACGCTCGCTGGGACGCCGTGCCACCCGTAGGAGCGGCTGATCCAACCGAGTGCGGCCAGTGCGGCGGTCGTAGCGACCGGTCCTCTCTTAAAGAACCACCACACGACGGGAAAGAGCAGATAAAACTGCACTTCGACGGCGAGCGTCCAGAGAACACCGTTGATCGTACCCGCGGTTTGCGGAAACCACGTATGAATGAACAGCGCGTGCGTGATGAGATCTTCGAATACCGTCGCATGCGTTTGCTCGATCAGAAAAAAACCGGTGGCGTACGCAATTGCGATCGAGATTGCATACGACGGAACGATCTTCACGAATCGCCGCCACGCGAAGTGCGCCCACGTCGGTTCCGGCTCAGCGGACGCATTCGCGCGAACGTAGGGATACACGATGACGAACCCGCTGAGAAAGAAGAAGAGGTGAACGCCGAAGAGGCCCGTCGCGGGAACAAATTGGAGCCACGCCCACGGCACCTGAAAACGCCCGACGAGCCACACGTGATACCACAGGACCTGCAAAATCGCGATCCCGCGCAGTCCGTCGAGCGCGCCCAGCCGAACCGTCATCGTCGGCTCCTTCGGGGTGTCCGGCGTGCTATCATTGTCAGCATTATGTTTCGTAGCGCCGCCTCATCCGTTGCTCTTTGTCTGGCGCTGTTCGCGATGTCGCGTACGGCATGTGCCTTCGCGAGCGTCCCAACCGCGACGGCCGACTCTATTCGGAAAGCCGTCGACGCAGCGGTATCAACGGTGATGGCTAAGGACGTGATCCCAGGCATGGCCGTTGGAGTGACGGTCGACGGAAGAGCATACGTCTTTACCTACGGCGTCGCCTCAAAACAATCGCGACGGCCGGTTACCAGCGATACGCTCTTTGAGATTGGATCGCTCAGCAAAACCTTCACCGCGACGATGGCGTCGTGGGCGCAGGTGCGGCATCGTCTCTCGCTCGCCGCCCCGGTCGATCGGTACATGTCCGAATTCGACGGCACGGCGTTTGGGCGCGTCTCTCTCCTAAGCCTCGGCACCCACACGCCGGGCGGACTTCCGCTGCAAGTGCCCGACCAGATCACCAGCGATGCCGAGCTGATGCATTGGCTCGCGCAATGGAAGCCGCGCTACGCAATGGGCACCGAGCGAACGTATTCCAATATCGGCATCGGCATGCTGGGCCTCATCACCGCCAAGCGCATGAACGAATCGTTCGAATCGCTCGCGCAAACGCAGCTTTTTCCAGCGCTTCACCTCAAGCACACGTTCATCGACGTGCCGCAGAGTGAACGAGGGAACTATGCGTGGGGATACACGGCAAAAGGGGAGCCCGTTCGGATGAAACCCGGCGTGTTGTGGGAAGAGGCGTACGGCGTTCGAACAACGGCGTCGGATCTGCTTGCGTTCGTGCAAGAGAATATCGACCCCGCCGCTTTACCGTCATCGCTTGCGCAGGCTATTTTGGCCACGCACATCGCGTATTCCACGGCCGGCGCGCTGACGCAAGATCTCATTTGGGAGCAATATCGCTATCCTGTCGCGCTTTCGTCGCTTCAGGAAGGGAACTCGTACAAAACGATCTTCAACCCGTTGCCGGCGCATGTCATCGAACCGCCGCAAGCGCCGCAGGCGGACGCCTGGGTCAATAAGACGGGTTCGACCCGCGGCTTCGGGGCCTACGCCGCGTTCATTCCGTCGAAACGCATCGGCATCGTACTGCTCGCCAACACCAGCTACCCGATCCGCGATCGCGTCGCGACCGCGTACCGGATCCTGAGTGCATTAGCACGCTAAGCGCGACGACTTACGATCGCCCCCGCCATCGCGAGCTTGTGGTCGGCCGACCATGGCGAGCCAAACGTTTGCCGCATCGCGCGAAACAAGACTTCGAAATCTTGCCCGAGCGCGGTGCTTGCGCCGGCCGCCAC
>DASSZO010000093.1:0-12828 GCA_035702815.1 Candidatus Aquilonibacter sp.
GGTCCCTCGACAGGCTCGGGATGACAGACGGTCCCTCGACAAGCTCGGGATGACAGACGGTCCCTCGACACTCGGGATGACGGACGGTCCCTCGACAAGCTCGGGATGACAGAGGGTCCCTCGACAAGCTCGGGATGACAGAGGGTCCCTCGACAGGCTCGGGATGACAGACGGTCCCTCGACAAGCTCGGGATGACAGGAGGGTGGTGGGTTAGCGGCCGCCGGCGCCTTGGTCGATGACGGAGTTGGACCAGTAGCGGACGTCGGGCGGCATGATGCCGCCGTTGGCGGTGAAGCCGGAGATGCCGGCGACGGTGCGCCAGCGTGCGAGTTTGGCTTCTTCGCGAAATGCCATCTTCGAGAGCGAGCGGATAAACGTGCGGCCGACGGGCAGCGACGGCAGGCGCGTGGTCATCACGGCGATCACGTACGGTGCATCGTCTTCGAAAACAATGCCGACGTCGTTGAGCGTGTCGAAAAAGCTGCCGGTCTTATGGGCGATCGGAACGTCGTCGGGAAGCGGTTCGGGAAGAAGCGTGTTGATCTGATCGTCTTCGAGGATCGAGATCATTTCGTTTGACGACCATTCGTCGACGAGTTGGCGTTTGGCCATGAGTGCGAGCAAGCGGACCATGTCATGCGGAGACGAGCGCAATGCCGTGCGCACCGACCACGACGAAGTGCGAACGTCGGTCGCCAGGTGCGTGCGATCGAGACCGAGATTGTCCATCGTCGTATTGATGTTCGAGCGGCCGACCAGGCGAATGAGCATGTTCGTCGCGGTGTTGTCGCTGATGTCGATCATCTTCGTCAACAACTCGGAGACGCTCCACGTGCTTCCCGCGGGTTCGCTGCAGAGATCGCCCGATCCGTAATCCTTGTCGCTCGCGCGCAATTCGAGGCGGCGATTGAGATCGAACTTGCCCGCTTCGAGCTGACGGAATACTTCGACCATCACCGGCACTTTGATCGTCGACGCGGCCGGCATCGCTTCGTTCGCGTTGTATCCCGCGCGAAGGCCCGTTGAGAGATCGAGAACCTCGACGGCGGATGCAGCGGGCAAGCGAGCCGCAAGATGATGAAGCCCCGCACGAAGTGATTGAATCGGGGCGGGCGCATCAAAAGCGCGCGCGGGTCGAACGAAGGCGCAGCTCAGGACGCAAGTAGCGACGATGCACGCAAGAACGCGTTGCACACCCATACGTATTGTATCGGCCACGTTGCGCGCAATTATAACAATCGCGCGCAGATGCAATCAATAGGGAACGCCGTCAGATGCGGGCGCGCGCACTTTTCCGGTTACGCCGGCGAGCGCAACGAGCGCGGCGATATACGGCAGCGCTTGCATTGCATCGGCCGGAAGCCACGGGATCTTGCCTTGCAAGACGTATTGAAGCGCCTCGAAGAGTCCAAAGACGACCGATGCGGCGGTTGCGCCGAGCGGATTCCAGCGCCCGAAGATCACGGCGGCCAACGCAATGAATCCGCGGCCGGCAGTCATGCCGTCGCTGTAGAGATTCAATTCGCCGATCGACAGAAAGACGCCGCCCAGACCCGCGAGCGCGCCGCTGATCGTGACCGCGAGCGTTCGCAGCGCGAGCGGATCGACGCCGGCAGCGGTGACCGCGCGCGGATTCTCGCCGCAGGCGCGAATCCGCAGTCCCCACGGCGTTTTCATCAGCACCCAGTGCAGCAGCAGCGCGAGTGCGAACGCCAAGAGAACAAGCACCCAATAATTTCCGCCAAGCGCAGCGACTTGCTTGCTTGCTCCCGGCTGATTGAATACCAGCACGAGACCGTAGGCGGCGCCCCCGGCAAAAATGAGATTGATGCCCATTCCGGCGACGATCTGATCGACTTTGAAGCGCGTCGCGGCGACGCCCAAGATCAGCCCGGCAAATGCGCCCGCAAGCACGCCTGCCAGCACACCGAGCAAGGGTTGACCGGTCGCATACGTGACGAGCACGGCGGTAAATGCGCCGGCGGCCATCATGCCTTCGAGTCCGATGTTGATGACGCCGGATCGTTCGGAGATGACGCCGCCGAGCGCTGCGTAGATGATCGGCGTCGCTTTGATGAGGGTGAGCACGATGAGTGCGAGCAGAAACTCCACTATGCCGCCTGCACTTTCTCGACGCGGGTCGCGACGTATCGTCGCGCGGCAAGCACGAGGATGATCAAACCTTCGATGATATGAATCGTGTCTTTGGGGACTTGCGCGCTGGCCTGCATCGCAAGGCCACCCGATTCGAGGATGCCGAATCCGAAGGCGGCGACGCAGATCCACAGCGGCTGCAAATCACCGACGAGCGCGACGGCGATGGCGGTGAAGCCGTATCCCGGCGAAAGCTGGGTGTTGAAGCGATGCAGTTCGCCGGTGACGATCGTTGCGCCGCCGATACCGGCGATGGCGCCCGAGAGCGTCAGCGCGATCCACGTCAAGCGCGAGATGTTGATGCCGCTGCGGCGCGCAGCCTCCGGTGCTTCACCGCCGGCGGTCAACTCATAGCCAAAGACCGTTGCGCGGAACACCCATTGCAGAATCGCCGCGATCACCAGTGCAAGCAACAGGCCCGCGGATAATCGCGTATGCGGAATCAGGATCGGCAGCCAGTAGGCCGGCGCGAGCCATGCGGTCTCTGCTCCCGTCGCGAGCGGTCCTTTGAGCGGGCCGCTGACGAGTGCGAGTGCGACTGCGGCGGCGACGAAATTGAGCATGAGCGTCGAGATGATCTCGTTGGCGTCGAAGCGCGCTTTCATCCAACCGGCGATGCCGCCCCAAATGCCGCCGCCGATCGCGCCGAGCACGAGCAGCACGACGATTCCCAGCGGTCCGGGAATGGAAAGCTGCGCGCCGGCCGCACCGGCGAAAAGCGCGCCGATCAGGAGCTGCCCCTCCGCGCCGATGTTGAACAATCCGGCGCGGAACGCGAGGCAGATTCCCAGAGCCGGAAACAGCAAAGCGCTCGTCGCGACGAGCGTTTCGCCGAGTTGATTCGGACCACCGAGCGCGCCGGTGAGCAAGGCGGTGAACCCTTCGATCGGGCTCGTGCGCGCGACCACCATCGCAAGCGACATCAAGACGATGACGAGAAGCGCGGCAAAGAGTGGGCCGAAACGATTGAGCGCGTTCATTGCGAACCTGCCATCAGTCGTCCGATCGCCGTGCGATCGAAGTGCGTGCGGTCGAAGTGCGTGCGGTCGAATGCTCCCACGATGCGGCCGCGGTACATCACGACGATGCGATCGGCCACCGTCAACAATTCGTCGAGTTCGAAAGAGATCAAAAGGACCGCGGCGCCTCCGTTGCGGGCTTCGATGAGTCGCGATTGCACGAGCGCAGCGGCGCCCACGTCGATGCCGCGGGTTGGATTATATGCAAGGATGAGCGCCGGCTGATCGATCAGTGCGCGGCCGACGACGATCTTTTGTTGATTTCCACCGGAAAGGGTCCGCACGGCGACGTCGAGATTTGCGGCACGAACGTCGAATCGTTCCTCGATGAGCGCCGCTTCGACGCGCGCGCGATCGCGATCGAGCAACGCGCCGCGGCGCAGCGCTTCTTGACGTCCGAGAATGACGTTGTCGACGATCGACCATCCCATGACCAAGCCTTCGCGGTGGCGATCCTGAGGAATGACGCCCATCTTCGGCCGATCGCCGTGTTCGATCTCGACGCTGCCGTCAAAATTCGTCATCCCGCTGATGCAGTCGGCGAGCGTCGACTGGCCGTTCCCTTCGACGCCGGCGATGCCGACGATTTCACCCGACGCGACGTAGAGCGAAATCCCATCGATGCGCCGTTCGTCTTGTCCGCAGCGCAGGTCACGCACGCGCAACACCGGCGTGCGCGGGCGTTCCTCGCGCGCGGCGAGCGCGGGAACCTCACCGCCGACCATCGCCTGTGCGATCGCGTCGATCGACGTTCGCGCGGTCGGCATCGTCGCGGTGATCTTTCCGTGCCGCATGACGGTGACGGTGGACGAATAGGCGATGACTTCTTGCAGTTTATGCGTGACGATCATGATCGCGGTTCCGCGTTGCGCCAGCCGCACGATCGTCGCGAAGAAGGCCTCGATTTCCGACGGCGCAAGCGCCGCCGTCGGTTCATCGAGCAGCAGCACCGACGGTTCGCGGTCGAGTTCGCGAAGCAATTCGACCCGTTGCTGGACGCCGACGGGCAGCGTTTCGACGATTGCGTCGGGATCGATCTCAAGTCCGTTGCGCTGCGCCACGTCGAGCACGCGCGCGCGCGCCGCTTCCGCGTCGATGCGCCAACCGCGCCGCGGTTCGCGTCCGAGCAGGACGTTCTCCCAGACGCGCAAGCGGCCGACCAACTCGAAATGCTGGTGAACGAGGCCGACGGTGCCGTTCGCGGCGACGCTTCCCTCGTCGGGCTGCAGTTCGCCGAACGCGATGGCGGCGAGCGTGGATTTTCCCGCGCCGTTCTCGCCGACGAGCGCGTGAATCTCGCCAGGCTGCAACGTCAGATCGACGCCGTCGACGGCGACGATACCGGGGAAAGCCTTACGGATGCCGCGCAGTTCGAGCGCTGGGCGATCGTTCACAGAGGAACCGGCGTGAACGCCGCGAGTGCCTTGCGAGTGTCGGGCGGAACGATCTTTCCGCTGACGATAGCCTGTTGAATCTGCTGCAAACGTGCCTGCCGTTCGGGTGTGACGTATTGCTTGGTGTATTTGAAGTCGGTAAGTCCGATGGCGCCGTCTTTGAGTCCGAAGACGACGTGGCCGTTCATCGGGTGGTGTTCCTGAAGCGATTTGGCAACATCGAAGACCGCGACGTCGACCTTTTTCACCATCGAGGTCAGTACCTTGCCGGGTGCGAGCGCGTCCTGATTGGAGTCGACGCCGATGATGAAATCGCCGTCGCGCGATTTGACCGCATCGATCGCGCCTAACCCAACCTTGCCGGCCGCCGTGAAGATCACGTCGGCGCCGCCGTTGAAGAGCAGTGTCGCAAGCTCCTTACCGGCCGCGACGTCGTCGAAGCCGCCCGCATACTTTACGTCGACTTTGATGTTCGGGTCGATCTCCCGCGCGCCGGCAGTATAGCCCGCTTCGAATTTTTCGATCAGCGGGATGTCCGCGCCGCCGAGAAACGCGATGTGATGCGTCTTGCTTACCATCGCGGCGATTGCGCCCGCGAGAAACGATCCGTCCTGTTCGCGAAAGGTGATCGAGACGACGTTGGGATCGTCGACGACCGCATCGATGATGGCGAACCGTTGCGAGGGATGCTCTTTGGCCACCGAATCGAGATCGAGTCCCATCAAGAACCCGATCGCGTAAATCATTTGATAGTGCAGGTTTGTCAGCGCGTTGAGGTTGGGCTGATAGTCGGCGGCCGAACGCGACTGTAGCACCTGAATGTACGCGCCGAGCTTGTCGCGCGACATCGTGAGGCCCTTATAGGCCGAATCGTTGAACGATTGGTCTCCAAGACCGCCGACGTCCGTCACCATCCCGAGCGTCAGCTGCCCCGGCTTGGGACCCCGGTGGGTGCTACATCCGGAAAGCACGCACGCGGACATCGCACATGCCAGAATCGCGGCAAGCGCCCTCTGCTTCATCGCGCGAAACTACGACTCGGGGAGGCTGAAGCCTCCGTACCGAACGCCGCCGCATGCAGGCAATGGATCTCCGGGCTCGGCCGCCCCGTCGCTGGAACGCTCGTATCGACGGCATTCCGTGGCTTCCGCGGCTGATCGACAAGACGCGCGCGGCACAGGCGGGAACGCTTGGCGCCTATCTGTTCGGGCAATCGCCGATGGATCGCGAGTGTCTCCACGCGTTCGGACTCGGTCACCGCGAATTTGCGCGAATCGTTGCGGCATCGCCGACCGATGAAGCGGTGCTCGCCGCGCTGATCGATCGCGATCCGGCGGCGCTCGAGCGCGCGCGGCGGTGGTCCGATGGTTTCGAACGCCGTCATGCGGCGTTTTTGTTTGTGATCGACCTCGATGACGGGTATCTTCCGGGACCATGGCAAGCGCTCAAGCCCGTCTCGAACCTCCTCGCCAACGCGTTGACCTGGACCGTCAAGCGCGTTTGGCCTTCCCGCGCGATCGAGCCCGCGGGTGAATAACCGCCGCAATCCGTGGGGTTGGCTCACCGAAGAGCGCTTGACGTACGGGCTCAAGGTGTTGCTCGTGCTCGTGCTGCTGCTCTATCTCGCGAGCTACGCGGTGGCCTTTCTCGCGCACATCTTCGGGTTGATCTACATTCTGGTCGGCGCGATCTTTCTGGCGTACCTCGTGTACCCTGCGGTTCACCGGCTGCGCGCGCGCATGCCGCTTGGTGCGGCGATCGCGGTCGTCTACCTCTCGCTGATCGCGGCCATCGCGTTTCTGCTGTATCTCATCGTTCCGGGGATCATTACGGACGCGCAAGCGGTGAGCGCGAACGCGCCGCAAATCCTCGACTCGTATCAGCGCACCGTCAATAATCCCAACGATCCGTTCTTCTCGCATCTTCCCGACGTCGTGCGGATCGAGGTTCTCAAAGCGCCGACGTTTCTCTTGAATTGGCTGCGCGAACACGGCAACGAAGCGGCGAGTCACGCGTTTACGATTCTGCTCGGGGCGTTTTCGCTCATCGCGACGTTCGTTATCATCCCGTTGCTCTCGATCTATCTGCTGCTCGATCTCGACCGCATGCGCATCGGCATCCTCAAAGTGCTGCCGCGCGACCGGTGGGGCGCCGCGCTGACCGTGATCGGAGAAATCGACGGCGTCATCGGCGGATTCATTCGCGGCCAGCTCATCGTCGCGGCTACCGTCGGCATCCTGTTGACAATCGCGCTGCTGATCTTGCATGTGCCGTACGCGTTTCTGCTTGGCGCGCTCGCCGCGGTGGGCGATCTCGTCCCATACGTCGGCGCGGTTTTGACGTTCATTCCTGCCGTCGGGATCGCCGCGATGAACAACGGCTGGGGTAACGCCGCGATCGTGGCGGCCATATTCGTCGGAATCTATCAACTCGAGGGCCACGTCATCTCGCCGATGATCGTGAGCAGTCAGGTCAAGCTCAGTCCCTTCATCGTGTTGCTTGCCATTCTCATCGGGGCCGAGCTCGGCGGCATCTTTGGAATGCTGGTGGCGGTTCCGATCGCCGGCGCATTGCGGGTGATTTTGCTGCACCTTACGAACCAGGAGGCCGCGTGAGTACAACGGCAGTCAAGCGCGCGACGCGCGTGGATATCATCGGCGTGCCCATGGACCTCGGTGCGAGCCGGCGCGGGGTCGACATGGGCCCGTCCGCAATCCGGTATGCGAAGCTTCACAACAAGCTTCGCGCGCTGCACATTCAAGAGGTGATCGATCACGGCAACATCGCCGTTCCCGATCGGGAGTCGCTCGATTCAGTCGATCCTTCGGCAAAATACCTCGGCGTGATTCAACACGTGTGCGACGAACTTGCGGCAGCGGTCGAGCAGTCGGTGCGTGACGGCGGTTTGCCGATCGTGCTCGGCGGCGATCACTCGATCGCGATGGGAACGTTTGCCGGACTCACGCGCGCGTACGGCCAGGCGCCCGGCGTCATTTGGGTCGACGCGCATTCCGATATCAATAGCCCCGAAAGTTCGCCGAGTGGGAACGTGCACGGCATGCCGTTATGGTTCGCGCTCAAGAACGGTTTTGCCAAGCGCGAAACGACCGTTCAGATCGGCTTGCGCGACGTCGACGAGATCGAAAAGCGCCTGCTCCGTGAATCCGGCGTTCGCGCGTTCTCGATGAGCGACGTCGACAAGCTCGGCATGCCGCGGGTGATGGAAGAAGCGATCGCGATCGCGGGAGGGAACGCCCGCCCGATTCACGTTTCGTTCGATATGGACGGGATCGACCCGAGCGAAGCGCCGGGAACGGGAACGCCGGTCAAAGGCGGTCTGAGTTATCGCGAAGCGCACCTCATCATGGAAATGGCGTACGAAACGGGGAATCTTCGATCCATGGAAATGGTAGAGATCAACCCGATTCTGGACACACGCAATCAAACCGCCGCGCTCGCCGTCGAACTGATCTGTTCGGGCTTAGGAAAATCGATTCTCTAAAGGCCGACGCGCCGCGCTGTTACTCGCTGCTGGGCGACGCGGATAGGCCGGGTGCCGTACGCGGCTTGGCGGAAGAGATCGCGCGCGAATCGCCGGCATTTTTCGCCGTTCACGGCATCGATGCGGGCGACGCGCTCGCGCTCGCAACGCGCTTCGACCGGGGCTGGGCCTATCGCGGGCGCCAAGCGCTCTTTTGGAGCAACGCGTTTCGCGCCCATGAAGTCCACGATCGCTATCTTCCCGCTCCGCCTCTGTGGCCGTTCGATCGGCGGGGGCTGCTCGAAGTTGACGGGGATTATGCCGGAGCGCGTGTGACGCTCGTCGCCGCGCAACTCGCGACCGATCGGTCGAAGATCCGTGAGTTACGGTTTCTGCGCGAGGCCTTGCGACGCACGCAAGGGCGCGCGCTCCTCTTTGTCGCCGGTCACGAGCCCGCATCGCGCGTTGGTTTTACCGACCTGCAGTTTACGGCCGTTCGGCTCGGCGGCGGCTGCGCGATCTACGCTAGAGTTTGATCGTCGTTTTGCCGTCGCACGTAATGCCGGCGCCGCACACCGCCGGATCCCACCGCGCGTCGGACAGCATCGCTCGAATCTGCGCTTCGAGCGCGTCGCTGAGCGCCGGATTGAACGACACGGTCGTCGTTTTGCCGTCGGCACCGACGACGACGATCAACGTCGTATGGACCCCGAGCGCCGCGAGCGCGCGTTCGACGGCGGGGTCGAGCACAGGATCGTGCTCCTCGGCGCCCAGCGGCATATAGCCGCCCGTCTGTGAGCGCGTCTCGCTGCTCGCGACGGTCGCGGGTGCCGGCGTGGCCGCAACGGCCGCCGGCGCCGCCGATGCGTCGACCGGGGCGGCAAGCGTGCTGCCCTTCTGTTGCACGACGCCCACAAGGGGGGCGTGACTTTCGCGGCCGTGCTCGACGAGCTTCGTATGAACCGTGCGTGCGCCGACTCTCCGAGGGGGAATCACAACCGCGGCGACCGGAGCGCGTTGAATCGCCACGGCCGGATGCTGCTGTGCAACCCGCCGGGCCGGCAGGACGCTTATGTGGATTGCGCGCACGAACGAGATCGTTTCGATCGAGGGACCGTTCCCGCGGAACGAAGCCAGTGCGGGAAAGAATAGTGCGATCACGAGGTGGAGCGCGAGCGACATCACAATCGCCCGGTACAGCAGCCGGTCTGGACCCCACGTCGTGCCCATGCCCATCGTACTTTGCCAAACGCGTGACCCGGCCTTCGGGTGACAGGAGCGACATGACCGATACCAACATCGTCCTTTACCAAGCAGAGTGGTGCCCGTACTGTGCGCACGTGCGTCGGGTGATGACCGATCTATTGCTGGATTACAAGGTCGTCAACGTGCCGCGCGACCACAGCCAACGGACCGTCTGCAAGGACGTCTTCGGCGTCACCGGCATCCCGTCGATGATCGACGGGGACGTGAAGATCGCCGACGACGACGACGCGATCATTGCCTATCTGGAGAAAACGTACGGAGCGAAATAAGCTCTACGAGCAGGACGCGCGCCGTTACGAGCGGCACGCCGAAACGAGCATCTATAACTCGCGTTACGAGCGTCCGGCGATGCTGGCGCGAATCGGTGACGTAAGCGGTTTGCGGATCCTCGATGCCGGAAGCGCCGCGGGCTTTTATGCCGCGGCGCTTTCTCCGCATGCGAAATCGATCGTCGCCGTCGATGCGAGTGAAGCGATGATCGACCTGGTCGCACAGAAGCAATTGCCCAATGTCGCGGCGCGCGTTCACGATCTTGCCGAACCGATACCAAGGCTTGAAGATGCGTCGGTCGATCTCGTCGTGAGTTCGCTCACGCTTCACTACTTGCCGTCGTGGGAGACCGTCATGCGCGAATTCGCGCGAGTGCTGGTTCCCGGCGGCCGAATCGTGGTCTCGACGCACCACCCCGCGATGACCTACGCGCTGATCGACAACTATTTCGCGACGCAGCGCGTGACCGATACCTGGGCGATCAAAGGCGGCGATACCGAGGTGACGTTCTATCATCGCTCGCTCGAATCGATCGTATCGCCATTCGTCGAAGCCGGCTTTCGCATCACTCGCATCGTCGAACCACACCTCGAACTACGGGCCGACGCGACCGAAGCGGAACGGCGCCTTGCCACTCGCCCCTGGTTCCTCATCGTCGACGCCGTGACGGCGCGCAGTCACTCCTCGACGTAGACGGCGATCTTGCCCGCGCGAACCTGCGCGCGCAATTCGGCATGATCGCGTTCGGTCTGGTCTGCGTACGCATCGGCAAACTGCGCTAATGCGTCGTCGAACGCATCCGATTTTCCGAGATACCCGCGAATCGCCCACGCGTTTCCCGACTTTGCGTGCGCTCGCGCAAGATTCCGGCCGCATGCCTGGGCGTACGCGAGGAACATCTCTTCATTGAAGTTCTCGATAATAGGGCTGATCTTCGCGTCGCGCAGCTGCCGCACGTAAAAGTCCCCCGCGGGTCCGCTCGTCCATCCGAGAAACATATCGGACGCGGCTTGCATCAACCGCTGCCCGACCACCACTCGTTGCCCGTTGTGCCCGTATTGGCTCTTTCCGGCATACGGCTCGAGCACGGACGGACCGGCCTGTTTGAGCTGGAGAAAGAGCGGTGAATTGTCGGACGACATCATGAGCGCAATCCAGCACCGCGTGCCGACGCTTCCGATGCCGACGACCTTGATGGCGGCGTCGACGAACCGGTATCGATCGAAGAGGAGCCTGCGCTCTTCGGTCAATGTGTCGCGGTAGGCGCGAAGTATCTGCTCGGCTTGCTGCTTGAAATCGCTTTGCCGCGTCACTTCCGGATGAAAGATGAGTGGAAGCGTCTCTTTGATGCGAACTTCGCCGTGCACGACCTCTGCTAACTTCGGGTAATCGACGTCGCTTCCGCGGCGGGACGCCGCTTTGTCGATCCGAGCCGCGACGACGTCCCGAAGACTTCGAGGAAGCTCGTCGACGAAGGTCTGTGCGGTTATGCGTTGGTGCCACAGTTCGAGCGGATCGAGTTTGGCAAACGCGCGCATGCCCTCGCGATAGGATCGAGCGGTGATTGTGGCGGCGTCGCGCGCGACGGAACCGGAGAACCCGTTGTTGCGTACGCCGAGAACAAACGACGCCGCGAGCCGTTTGATGTCCCACTCCCACGGCGCGGGCAGCGTTTCGTCGAAATCGTTGATGTCGAAGATGATGTTGCGTTCGGGCGTTGCAAAACCGCCGAAGTTCTTGAGATGACAATCGCCGCACGCCTGCACGCGAATGTCGGTTCGCGGCGTGTGCGCGAGATCGGCGGCCATGACCGAGGCGGCGCCGCGAAAGAAAGCAAACGGCGAAGGCAGCATGCGTCCGTACCGGACCGGAAGAAGCTCCGCAAGCCGCACATCATCCGATTTGCGAAGAATATCGATGGGATTTTCGCGGTCTTTATGCGGCTTCCACTGCGCGTGCGATTCGCGCTCGATGCTCTCGCGCAATGCCTTTCCGCGGTCCTCCAGCTCGGTGGGTGAAGCCGCGAAGGTAAGCTCGGTCGCTACCGTGGTCATGATCCGGCCCTCTGCAGTTGGTGTGTAGATTACTGTACTCGCTATGACCGACGCCGCTTATCCGCATAGCGCATGTCGCATGGCCGGGTATTCTTCATCGCGTCTTCGCGAATTGTGGCGCCGTTTTCGTAGAAACGGGATGCGATACTCGGGCCGATGCGTACGCGGATTCTGTTTGGCATCCTCATCACGGCGACGATCGTGCTATCCTTATCGTGCGCCGCTTACGGCAAGGGAAGCGTGCGCGTGCAGCAACCCGACGGCAGCGTGCGCGTATTTCCGAACGCGCGATTTACCGTCGTCAAACGGACGCTCCACATCACCAGCGGCGACAAGGTGGGAACGTTGATCGTAACGGACGCTGCATGCTCGCTCGGCTCGAATGACGTCTTGACCTGCCTGCCCTACGCGATGGTGCTCGTTCAAAACGGTACGCATCCGCTCGATTTTCAGCGCGGTACGATTTACTACAATCGCTCGAAGCAACCGCAAACGCTCTCGTTGTCGTCGATGCGGCTTCCGCCCAACGGCGTCATGGGACTGCTGATCAGCCGTCGCGGCACGTACGTCTCGTTCTCCGGGACGCTGGACGGGCGGTACTGATGCGGCGCACGCTTGCCTTCGCGTGCGCCATCGCGCTTGCGGCGACCGGCTTTGCCGATGCGCGGCCCGGCGGCGGCGGGCGGGGAGCATCGCGTCCTGCGC
This sequence comes from Candidatus Aquilonibacter sp., assembly GCA_035702815.1. GTDB lineage: Bacteria > Vulcanimicrobiota > Vulcanimicrobiia > Vulcanimicrobiales > Vulcanimicrobiaceae > JAMXLG01. The sequence continues at coordinate 12,345 of DASSZO010000093.1, forward strand.
CGTCACGCCCGGCACCCTCGCGCCCGGCACCGTCGCGTCCAGCGCCGTCGCGGCCGGCGCAGATGCCGTCCGGCGGCTTTAGCGGATTCAACGGAGACTTCAGCGGCCGCCAGCCGGTGGCGCCGCCGGGCACGAATCGCCCGCCCGCGACGCGTCCGGATCGCCCGCCGCCGCAGCCGCGGCCTCCCCGGCCGCCCATCCCGCCGCCTGTTCCCCCGCGACCGCCGTGGGGTTGGAACGGCGGCGTCATCTGGGTCCCGGCACCGTATTACTATGGCGGCGGCTTCTGGGGGCCGTTCGCGTGGGGAGCGACGACGGCGATCGTGCTCGGGGCGGTGATCGACGACGAGTCGCACGAGGAAGTGAAGTCGTACCAGGTTGCACCCGACAGCCCGGGTGCGAAGGTGCTGCAAGCGTATCACCTGCAGCAGGTTGAGTGTAAAAGCAGCGGCGTCGTCGTTATTTATGGGCCGCAGCAAAGCGT
>DASSZO010000147.1:0-9481 GCA_035702815.1 Candidatus Aquilonibacter sp.
ACGCGATCTGCTCCCACGGGCCGTATCCGGGCGGCGGTGTAGGCCATGAAATCGGCGCGAGGACGGCGAGTTTGAGACCGGCAACGTTCATACGGTGATGAACGTACCCGCTTTCATCACCATGCTCGGCGCGCGCAGCGCTCGAATATCTTCCCCGGCGTCGTGTTCCAAGAACAACAGATCCGCCGGCTCGCCCGGCGCCACGATGCCGCGATGCAGGCCGATGAGCTCGGCGGCAACCGAGGTCGCCGCAACCAGCGCCTGCTGCGGGGTCATGCCGAGCATCGTGTGCATCAGTTCGACTTCGTAGGCGTAATTCTCATGAAAGTTGTACGGCGTCCCGGCGTCGGAGCCGCCGGCAATCTTCACGCCGGATTCGAACGCGCGCCGAATGTTTTTGGCCATCGCTTCGCTTAGGGCTTCGGCCTTACGAACGACGAACTCCGGCTGTTCGCCCCCGTGTGAGTGTTCGAGGATGCACGTGGGCGCGGTTAACGTGGGGACCAGATAGACGCCGCGCGTTTTGAAGAGCTCGATGGCTTCGTCGTCGAGCAGATGCCCGTGTTCGATGGAGTCAATGCCGGCGCGAAGCGCGTTTTTGATTCCTTCGGTGCCGATCGCGTGAGCCGCGACCCGCATGCCATGCCGATGCGCTTCGGAGATCGCCGCGTCGAGTTCTTCGGGCAACAACTGCGCGTTGCCGGGAACGGCGCCTTTGGTGAGTACTCCGCCGGTGGCGATCAGTTTGATGCAATCCGCACCGTTCTTGAGTTGTTCGCGCACCGCGCGGCGCGCATCCCACGGCCCGTCGATTTCGCGCCCGACGAACCAGCCGTGGCCGCCGGTCATGCAGAGAACCGCACCGGCAACCGACATGCGCGGTCCCGGGATACGCCCCTCGTTGACCGCATCGCGGAGCGAGGCCGAAATGCCGTACGACGAACCGACGTCGCGTACGGTCGTGACGCCCGCGCGCACGGTCTTACCGACGTTTTCGACCGCGCGCAGCGTTCGCTGCGTTTGCGTCATCGCGGTGAGCGATCCCGCGGTATTCGGTTCGCCGCTCATCTCGAGGTGCACGTGCGCGTTGACCAGGCCCGGCGTCACGCATGCAGCCGTGCGGTCCGGTGAAGACCCGGCTGCGGCGTTACGGATTGCGACGATGCGCTCTCCGTCGATTTCGATGTCGACGTTCCGGCGCGGCGGCGCCGTCGTTCCGTCGTAGAGCGTGCCCGCGCGAACGATCACGATGCGCTCGCCGCGGCGCGCCGGTCGGCGGCCTCCATGGCTGCAAAGGCTTTGCTCGTCAGATCGTGATCGAGCACGCTCCGAATGAAGCGAGATGCGGCACGCACCTTTGCGAGATCGACACCGGTCTCGATGTCCATCGAGTGAAGAAGATAGAGCACGTCTTCGGTGCCGACGTTTCCGGTCGCGCCCGGCGCGTACGGGCAGCCGCCCAAGCCGCCGGCGGAACTGTCGAAGATGTGCACGCCCCGCTGCAATGCCGCGTAGAGATTGGCAAGCGCGGTGCCGCGCGTGTCGTGAAAATGGAAGGCCAGCTGCTCGAGCGGTATCGTCTTCCCAAGTGCCGTTACCAAATCGTCGACTTGACTCGGCACGCCGACGCCGATCGTGTCGCCGATCGAGAGCTCGTCGCACCCCATTTCCATGAGTTTCAGGCTCACGTCGACGACCATTTGCGGCGTTACCTCGTCCCCGAACGGAGAACCGAACGCCGTCGAGACGTATCCGCGCACCCACATGCCGTCGTTCTTCGCCGCTCGCGTTACCTCGCGAAACGTCTCGAGCGATTCATCGATCGACATGTTGATGTTGCGCTTCGTGAATTGCTCGGATGACGCCGTGAAAACGGCAATGGCGTCGACGCCCGCGGCTTTCGCGCGCTCGTAGCCTTTCATGTTGGGGACGAGCACCGGATAGCGAACGCCGGGCACCTTGCGAATCTTGGTGAACACATCGACGGCGTCGCCGAGTTGCGGAACGGCTTTGGGGCTGACGAACGAGGTCGCTTCGATCCACTTTAACCCGCTCTCCGAGAGCAGATCGATATACCGGATCTTGTCGGCGGTCGCGATGACGGTGTGCTCGTTCTGCAGGCCGTCGCGCGCGCCCATCTCGACCAATTTGACTGACTTTGGAAGTGCCATCGCTACGTTTGACCTCTCGAAAGGCTAGCCGAGTTCCACGAGTGGTGCACCGCCTGCGACGATATCGCCCTCTTTGACGAGCACTGCGCGAACCGTTGCGTCGAGCGACGCTTCGATGCGATGTTCCATCTTCATCGCTTCGAGTACGAGCAGGAGCGCGCGTTCGTTGACGGTTTCGCCCTCGCGGACGGCGATCTTGACGATCTTGCCCGGCATCGGCGCCGTCACGCGACCGTCGGCCGCACCGCCTGCGCCGCCGCCTGCCCCGCTGTGCGCGGTCGGCGATGCAAGGCGAGTGAAGGTGTATGCGTGATCGCCGAGGTGCGCGATCCACGAATCGCCCAACCGGTCGACGCGCGTCTTCATCGTCCACGCTGCAACGTCGAGTTCGCCGTCGTAATCGCCGGAGATGCGATAGCGATTGGGATCGCCGGTCGCATCCGCGCGTACCGCAAAGACTGCATGATCCGATTGCAGTTCGACGGGCATCCCAATGCCGCCGAGGCGCCACGCCACCTCTCCGCGTGCAAGCATCGCCGCGGTGACCGCCAGCGCAGCCTCAACGGGCGGTTTGCCGGTTGTGAAAATGCTTTCATCCAAGCGTTGGCTCAAGAAGCTCGTCGTCGTGCGTCCTTCGGCGTACCATTCGTCGCGCGCGATCCAAAGCAGCAACGGCACGTTTGCGCGCACGCCCTCGATGCGGAATTGTTCGAGTGCGCGCTGCAGACGCGCGATCGCATGCGCCCGATCGGTTCCGTACACGATCAATTTCGCGAGCATCGGATCGTAGTAGACGCTCACGTCGCTTCCGGTCGTGACGCCGGAATCGACGCGAATCCCCGGTCCTTCGGGCGGACTCCAGTTGGTGATCGTGCCGGTTGACGGCAGCATGTGATTGGCCGGATCTTCAGCATAGATACGCGTCTCGATCGCCCAGCCGCGCGGCCGCACATCATCCTGCGCGATCGTCAAGCGTTCGCCGTTGGCGATGCGGATCTGCCAGTGAACGAGATCGACCCCGTAGACGAGTTCCGTCACCGGATGCTCGACCTGCAAGCGCGTGTTCATCTCGAGGAAATAATACGAGCCGTCGCTGTCGAGCATGAACTCGCACGTACCGGCGTTGACGTATCCGACCGATTGCGCGGCGCGAACGGCTGCCGCGCCCATCTCGGCGCGCAACTCCGGAGAGAGCGCGACGGACGGCGCCTCTTCGACGATCTTCTGATGGCGCCGTTGGATGGAACATTCACGCTCGCCGAGGTGGATCGTCGAGCCGTGCGCGTCGGCAAGCACTTGGAATTCGATGTGACGCGGCTCGCGCAGATAACGCTCGAGCAAAACGGCGTCGTCGCCAAATGCCGCCAGCGCTTCGCGCTTTGCAGCCGCGAGCGATTCGTCGAACGCGCTGAGTTCATCGACGACGCGCATCCCGCGACCGCCGCCGCCGGCACTCGCCTTGATCAGTAGTGGAAACCCGATGCGCGCGGCTTCGTCTTTGAGACGTTGCGGCGATTGATCGTCGCCGTCGTAGCCGGGGACCGTCGGCACGTCGAATTCGCGAACGCGCCGCTTCGCTTCGATTTTGCTGCCCATCGCGGCCATCGCTTCGGGCGAAGGGCCGACGAACGTCAAGCCCGCGTCGCGAACTGCTTGCGCAAACGCCGCGCGTTCGGAGAGAAAACCGTAGCCCGGATGAACGGCGTCGGCCTTCATGCTGATCGCAGCCGCAATGACCGCATCGATATCGAGATACGACTCGGCGGCCGGCGCCGGTCCGACGCAGCGTGCGTCGTCCATGACGGAAAGGTGAAATGCGTGCGCATCGGCTTCGGAGTAGATGCCGAGCGGCGTGATGCCCATTTCACGCGCGGCGCGCGCCACGCGGACGGCGATCTCGCCGCGGTTTGCGATCAGTAACCGTTGAATCATTGTGCGAAGGTCGCTTTCCGGCGTTCCAGAAACGCGCGCAGCCCCTCTTGGCCTTCGGGCGACGTGCGTTGTTTGGCGATGGCGTTTGCGGTGATGCTCAGCGTCTCGTCGTACGTCGCTTCGAGGACGCGCGGAACGAGTGCCTTTGCGGCGGCGACGGCGCTAGGGCCGGCGGTCATGATGTGATCGACCGTTGCTTGTACCGCCGCGTCGAGTTCGGCCGCCGGCACTACTTGGTGCACCAACCCGATTGCAAACGCGCGCGCGGCGCCGAAACGTTCGCCCGTTAAAAAGAGCGCGCGAGCGTGCGATGCGCCGATTTTGGCGAGAACGAACGGCGAAATCACCGCGGGAATGATGCCCAGCTTGACTTCGGTAAAGCCGAAGAGCGCGTCGTCGCCGGCGATTGCGATATCGCAGACCGCGGTCAATCCCGAACCGCCGCCCAGCGCAGCGCCGTGAATGCGTCCGATCACGGGCTTCGAGCAGCGATCGATCGCGCGAAACATTGCACTCATCGCTTCGGCATCCGCAACGTTCTCGTCATAACCGAGCTCGAGCGCGCCGCGCATCCAATTGATGTCGGCACCGCCGCAGAACGACGGTCCTTCGCCTGCCAACACGACGGCGCGTACGCCGTCGTCGCTGGAAAGTGCGGTGAACGTATCGCGCAGCTCGGCAATGACGTCCGCGTTGAAGGCGTTTCGCACGTCGGGACGTGCCAAGGTGACGCGCGCGACGCTGGCCGCTGTTGAGACGGAGATCGTTGCCATGGGGTGGGTCTCGTTCGGCCTTTCATCCGATGGCGCCTTGGGTGCGTTATAGTGGTATGCGGATGGGGCAGAAGATCTACCGGTATGCCGTCGCGACGCGGCTCAGCCACTGGGTGTGGGTACTTGCTTTCGGGGTGCTGGTTTCCAGCGGGCTGCAGATTTTCAACGCGGCGCCGTATCTGGACGCATCCGATAAATCGAATCCCGCGCGTCGCGTCCTTTCCATTGACTCGCCCGCCGACGGGGTCGGGACGACGACGATCTTCGGGCGGACCTTCACCACGACCGGGTGGCTTGGCTTCACGGATGACGGCATGGGCGGACGGTCGCCGCGCGCCTTTCCGGGCTGGATCACGATCCCGGCCTATCAGGATCTCGCGGACGGGCGGCGCTGGCACCTGTTTTTCGCCTGGGTTGCCTCGGTCTGTTGGCTGGCCTGGCTCATCTCGAGCGCGATCAAAGGGAACCTGCGCGACATGGTGCTGCGCCCCGCCGACCTCCCCAAGCTCTGGCCCATGCAAGCGTACTACCTGAAGCTGCGCGCGGAGCCCCCGCCCCATGGCCTCTACAATCCGCTGCAGAAGGCTGCATACACGCTCGTTGGATTCGTCATCGCGCCGTTGGTCGTCATCACCGGGCTTGCGCTCTCGCCGGGAATCGATGCCATCGCACAACCGTTGACGTGGCTTCTGGGCGGGCGGCAGTTTGCGCGGTTATGGCACTTCACGTCGATGCTGCTGCTGCTCGGCTTTTTCGCCGTCCATACCTTTCAAGTGCTGACGCAAGGTGTGTTCAATCAAATGAACGCGATGATTTCCGGCTGGTACCGTTTGGGCGAACACGACGGAGTGGGGCCGTGAACCGTAAACTCTTTATCGCGACCTCGATCTCGTCGGCGCTCGCCGCCTGTTCGCCGATCGGCACCGCGCTCAACAACAACGAGGGCTTCCATTCATTCCTCGGTAAGGCGCAAGGCCTCAATCACGCGCTGATCGGCACGCGCGGAATGGCGCGCGAATATCGCGACGCCGACGTCGACCGGAATTTCCGCACCAACGGATTGCCGACGCCGTCGGACTCGAGCTATCAGGAAATGGTCGCGCGCGGATTTGCGCCGTACCGTCTGGTCATCGACGGCGCCGTCGAGCGCCGGCGCGCGTATTCGCTTGCGCAACTGCGCGGCATGCAGCAGACGACGCAGATCACCCGTCACGACTGCGTTGAGGGCTGGAGCGCGATCGGCAAGTGGAGCGGCGTTCCGTTGCGCGACATCCTCGCCGACGTGCGACCGCGCGCCGATGCGAAGTACGCGGTGTTCTATTGTATGGATAAAGACGATCAGAACACGCCGTATTACGAAAGCCTTGACCTTCACGAAGCATCGCATCCGCAAACACTGCTCGCGCTGCGCCTCAACGATGCCCCGCTCGATCCCGATCACGGCGCGCCGGTGCGGCTGCGCGTTCCAACCCAGCTTGGATACAAGAGCGCGAAATGGGTCAACCGCATCGAATTCGTCGGATCCTTCGGCACCATCTACTCGGGCCACGGCGGCTACTGGGAAGACCAGGGCTACGAGTGGTACGCCGGCATCTAACCCCATCGTAGTTCATCCCGACAACACTCTGTCATCCCGAGCTTGTCGAGGGACGTGGTTCGACAAGCTCACCATGACAAAGCGCTGTCATCCCGACAACACTCATCCCGAGCTCACCCGTTGTCATCCCGAGCTTGTCGAGGGACGTGCGCGGTATGGCAGAAGTGCGCGCGATGATGATTGATCGGGCGCTTGCGGTCGCGTGCGAGCTCAATGAGCGCGACGGATTGCGGCGGTGCTTGACGCGCGCCAAGGACGTCTTTCCGCAACTCGGCGCCGACGTGCGCGAGCTTGCCGGCGGCATCGTCGGCTTTTCCGGCGTGTACGGCTCGCTGTCGGAAGCGACGGCGATCGGCGTCGAGCACGATGTGACGCCCTCGGATATCGATGCGATCACGGAATTCTTCAGCGAGAAGGGTTGCAGTTCGCGTGTTACCGTGTCGCCGGTGAGCGCCCCGAACCTGGGCGCGCTGCTCGCGCGTGCGGGATACGAGCCGGTCGAGTTTCAGAACACGCTGGTGGCATCGCTCGACGACCTCGACGGCGCGCACGACGACCGTATTAACGAAGCGGCCGATCCGGAAGCCTGGGCCGAGGCATCCGCCCGCGCGTTTTCAGATGGCGCCGATCCGACGCCGGCGATGCTGACGCTCGCGCGACTCTTCTCGTATTGCGGGCCGGTTGCGCTCGAGGCGCGCATCGAAGGCCGCGTCGCCGCGACCGGCTGCTATGCCTTCGAAGATCATGGGATCGCCGGATTCTTCGCTGCCGGAACGTTACCCGAATACCGTCGCCGCGGTTTGCAGCGTGCCTTGATTCGCGAACGTATTGCACGCGCGAAGGAAATGAACATGCGTTTCGTCCGCGTGTCGGCGGAACCGCTGAGCAAGTCGGAGCGCAACTTCCGCGCGCTCGGCTTTGTGCCGCTCTACACCCGCATAACGTGGGAGCAGTAGTTTTCCCTATAAAAGTCATCGTAACGCGAACGCTTAATCCAAAAGACCTATAAAGCGTTACGCGCATTTAATCGATGTCGTAAAGTTCCGCAAAGCTTCTGCTAAGTAGCTTCCCTCCAACGCTTTGCGCACGCCGAGCCTGTGCTAGAGTCGTGCAAACAAACGGGCGGTACGTGCGCGCGTTCTCTGCTGTGCGCGGCTCGTTTTGTGCGGAAAGGGGATCACGAATGATGTGGTATCGTTTGATCACACTTGTCTTTGCTATTGCCTTTAGTGGATCGGTCGCACTTGCGAGCGCGCCAAAGGTAGCGCTTCATCTCGACGCGCAGCTCGTTGAGAAGGTCAACGGCCACGTCGCGCTCACCGCGGTCGGCGATCGCCGCCTCAAGGCCGGCGACCTCGTGATCTACCGGATCACCGCGCACAACGGCGGTTCCGCCCCAGCGTTGGCGCTCGCGCCGGGCGGGAAGATTCCGCCGCACACGGTCTTCGTGCGCGTCGTCTCGGCGCCGGCCGGTGCAAAGCCGAGCTTTTCGCTCGACGGAAACGCATTCTCCGAGCATCCGACCATCACGGTCGTCGACAAAGACGGCCACAAAGTCACCAAGCCGGCGCCGCTCGATGCGTATCGCGCCATCCGGTGGACGATGAGCGCTCCGTTGCGCCCGTCGGCCTCGGCTGCCTTCGCCTATGAGGTGCGCGTGCAATGATTCGTCAACGTCTGCTTTCACTTACCGCGACGGCCGCAATCGTGTTGCAGTTTGCGATCGTTCCGGCATCGGTCGACGCCGCAAACGGCCATGACGATCCGGGAACGACGATTACGAATAGCGCGAGCGCGACGTACAAAGACGGCTCGGGCAACAGCTACAACACGACCTCGAATACCGTCACCGTAACGGTGCAGAACGCGCCGTCGCTGACGGTAACGGCCGGTACCGGCACGACCTACGCGCCCGGGCAAGTTGTCACCGACTCGTTCGTTTTGGCGAACACCGGTAACTATCAAGGCGACTTCCAAGTCTCCGATTCGGCGGCGGCACCGACGAGCTCGTCCGACGCCGTCATCGCCGGAAGCGATGCATCGTCGGCAACGCTCGGAAACGGCGCGTCGACGTGTACGACGCCCGCCGGTTCGCAATCGGCGCCGTGTAAGTACGCAGCGCTCGTTGGCGGCACGACCTACTACTTCACCAGCCTCGATGCCACGTCGACCGATACGTCGCTCGATCACTGGCTCGCGAACACCGCAACACCGACCGCCGCGGGTTCGTCGATCACCGTGTACGTGTATTACACGATGGCGTCGTCGACGACGCCGGGAGCGGTCTCGTCGCAGATCTATGCGTCCGTGACCTATGCCGCGGTCGGCTCCGCGCCTGCCGAGACGTCCGCATACGCGAACGGCACGGAAAGCAACACGATCGCCGCCGACGCGCGTCTCGATCTCTATAAGACGAGCTCGCAGGATTCGTCGACCGGCGACATCACCTACACGATCAGCGCTCACAACGCCCAAGCCTTTGCCGCCAAAGATCTTCAGTCGGTCGGAACGCTCCTCGGCACCGGCGGTGTCAAGGGTGTTGCGATCACCGACGCGGTTCCGCAATTCGGCGGATCGCCGCTGCACTTGAGCAACTCCGGCACCGTCACCGTCACGACCAACAATACCTACGGCTGGGGCGGCGGCACGGCATCGATCTACTATTCGACCTCGGCAACCGGCGCGAGCGGCTCCTGGGTGAGCGCGGGCGCGTCGCCCGCGACGCTGCCGACCAACGGCACCGTCTACTACATCGCCGTGTTCATGCACGGCGGAACGTGCGGCAGCGCCGGATTCGAACTCTGCGCGGACTCCGGGCATGCCACGTCACCCGGCAATGTCAACGTTGCGTCCGCGGCTGCGGTGCAACTGTCGTTCACGATCGTTCAACCGACCGGAACCGGCGCCGGCGTGGCCGGCTCGGTGAAGAACGGTGCGAACGGCCTCATCGGTGACAATCAGCCGACGGAACACATCCTCGGCGGCAACATCCCGGGCTTGACCACCGA
>DASSZO010000177.1:0-16520 GCA_035702815.1 Candidatus Aquilonibacter sp.
TCATTGATCATCTGATGCGCTTGGCCCGGAGGGTAGAGAAAGGCATCACCGGCAACGACCGGCGTCCGTCCGTCGTCGTCGCGCGACACGCCGCGTCCGGACGCGACGAGGTAGAACTCCCATTGCGTGTTATGCGCGTGATACGGATAGGCGATTTTTCCGGGCGGAACGCGCAGAATTTCGAGATCGAACGGATGGCGCTTCATCACGTCCGTCGAGTCGCGATCGCGTCCGAGTGCCTCGGAGATCTGCTTACCGAATCCCGCGTAGGTTCCCTTAGGGGAACTCCAGGCGTCCTCGGGGACGTCGGAGATATTGACCTTCTTCATAGACGCGTCGCTTTACGCGTAGACGTCGATATTCCGTCCGATGCCGATGGAGTGAAGGTACGCGCGCACTTCGGCCGATTCGCGGGGGATCTTGACGATACCGCGCAGCGACTCGGTTCGGGACGCGATGACGCTGAGCACCTGGCGGTACTGCGAGATCGCCCATGACACCGAGACCGAGAGAGGGAGAACGCTCACCTCGATACCATCGGCGCCCGGCTCCCGAACCTTAGTGGATCCACCGCGACGCCACCCGGCGCAGGCGCAACTCGCGCCGAGCCTCCCGCTGGCGCTGCACGGCCGGCGGCCGGTAGAAGAGTGATTTCGCGAGCTCGACGAGCGCTAGGTAGCTCACGACCATCACGATCAGAATCCCGAAAAAGAGTGGCGGCAGCGGGACGAATCCAATCACCCGGCCCACCGGACTGAACGGGAGCAGTGCTCCGAGTGCGACCACGGCCAACGTGGTCACGGTAAGCGGCGCGCTTGCCCGGCTTCGGAAGAACGGCACCTGGCGCGTGCGGATCACGAAGATGATCAGCGACTGCGTCGCGAGTGACTCGACGAACCACCCGCTTTGAAACAGCGCGGCGCCGGCGTGGAAGACGAACAGCATCACGGCAAACGTCAAAAAGTCGAAGATCGAGCTGATCGGCCCAAACACGATCATGAAGCGCCGAATGAACGTGACATCCCAGTGCGACGGCCGCCGGAGCATTGCTTCGTCGACACGATCGGTCGGGATCGCCATCTCGCTCACGTCGTACAACAGGTTGTTGAGCAGAATCTGCGAGGCGGTCATCGGAAGGAACGGCAGAAAAAGCGACGCGCCTGCAGCGCTGAACATGTTGCCGAAGTTCGACGACGTTCCCATCAGCACGTATTTGATCGTGTTGCTGAAAATACGGCGCCCCTCAACGACACCGTCGGCAAGAATCGCCAAGTCCTTATCGAGCAAGATGATATCAGCGGCATCCTTGGCGACGTCCGTTGCGGAATCGACCGAGATGCCGACGTCGGCATAGTGCAGCGCGACGGCATCGTTGACGCCGTCTCCAAGAAAGCCGACGTCGACGCCAAGCTCGCGCTGCAACCGGATGATGCGGGATTTCTGATCGGGTGCTACGCGCGCAAAGATCGTCGTCGACGGGATCCGCATCTGCAGCTCGGCGTCCGAGAGCGCCTCGAGCTCCGCGCCGGTCAGGATTGCGTCCACGCGAATGCCGAGATCGCGGCAGACCTTCGCCGCGACCTGCTCGTTGTCGCCGGTTACGATGCGAATCTGAATTCCCAGCCGTCGCAAGCGCTCGATGCTCCGCGCCGCCGACGCTTTCGGCGGGTCATCAAAGAGCAGAAAACCTTGCAACGTCAGCTCTCGCTCGTCCTCGACACGGGCGTCAACGGCGTTGGGCAGTTCACGCGACGCAACCGCAATGACGCGCGCACCGGCGGCAAAGTAGCGCGACAGCGCGTTGCGCGCGTTCTCCGGAACGTCCACGCAACAGGCGAGAACGGACTCCGGCGCGCCTTTGGTAATCAATGTGCGGCCCGCACCATCGTCGACGAGAACCGACATGCGCTTGCGCTCGTAGTCGAAAGGCACGTCCGCGACGCGCGCCGCCCCGGGCGGCGTCACCTTGCGTTCGAGAGCCGCCGTCCACAGCGCACGATCGAGCGATGTGCCGCCGCCAATCGTGCCGTCATGCACGACGACGTCGTTGCACGCAAGCGCGAGCGCGAGTACCTCGTCGGAGACACCGTCCGCAAGATCGACCGCGCGCTCGAAGCGCAACGCCCCTTCGGTTAGGGTTCCGGTCTTGTCGGTAAAGAGCACCTCGACGTTTCCGAAGTCCTCGATGCTGACGAGCCGCTTGACGATGACTTGCTTCTTTGCGAGGCGCCGCGCGCCGGTAGCGAGACTCACCGTAACGATTGCCGGCAGCAACTGCGGCGTAAGCCCTACCGCGATCGCCAGTGCGAAGAGCAAGGACTCGAAAAGCGGATGGTGCAGCAACGCGTTGAGCGCGAAGATCGAGCCCGTTAACACGATGGTCACGGTCACGAGCATCTGCGAGAAGCTGCGAAGGCCGATTTCAAACGCCGTTTGCGGCGCTCGATCGGCTAAGTGTGCCGCAATTTTTCCAAACGCCGTCGCGGCGCCGGTTTTCACCACGACGCCCTCGCCTTTCCCGCTCTCCACCGTCGTTCCCATGAACGCGGCATCGCCCGCCTTTTTTTCGACCGCGACGGCTTCACCGGTCAACACACTTTCGCCGCAACTCAAGTCGTGCGTTTCGATGAGCGAGAGGTCGGCAGGAACGATATCGCCCAACGCCAGGCTGACCAGATCGCCCGGCACGAGCGAAGCGACATCTACATCGACGAGCGCCCCGTCGCGCATGACGATTGCGCGATGAGCGACGCGCCGATGCAGATCTTCCATGGCCTTCTCTGAACGATATTCGTTGAAGAAGCCCAGTCCGACGCTCAGCGCGATGATACCGAGAATGATCGCTGCGTTAACGCGGTCGCCGAGGAATGAGGAGACGATCGCGGTTGCGACGAGGACGAGCAACAACGGATTGCGGAGCTGGCGCAGTAGGACGGCACCGGCGCTGATCCGCCGTCTGCCGAACGTGTTGGATCCGAAGCGAGCAAGGCGCTCGCGGGCCTCGTTCGATGAGAGGCCGCCCGCGGGAAGAGTTTTCACTACCACGCTCCGAAGCGAGCCGTACACTTCACTTCGATTGTAGAGAGCGAGGGTGACCGGTGGCAATCCGACATCGTACTTCTGCGGCCGGACGGTCGCGATGAGCGGCGTACGCGTTCTCGTTGGAACGAAAAAAGGCGCATTCGTTCTAACCGCGGATGGAAAGCGCGAGAGCTGGACGGTCGACGGCCCTCATTTTCCCGGATGGGAGATCTATCACGTCAAAGGATCGCCCGTCGATCCCAATCGCATCTACGCGTCACAAACGAGCAGCTGGTTCGGCCAGGTGATGCAGCGGTCGAACGACGGCGGGCGCACGTGGGAGACCGTCGGAAACGAATTCAAATACGACGGCGAGACCGGAACGCATCAATGGTATGACGGTACGCCGCACCCCTGGGCGTTCGCACGCGTATGGCACCTCGAGCCGTCGCTTCACGATCGCGATACGGTCTACGCGGGAGTCGAAGATGCCGCGCTCTTCAAATCGACGGACGGCGGAGCAACCTGGAGTGAGCTCGCGGGATTGCGCACGCATTCGACCGGCTCGAGCTGGCAGCCCGGTGCGGGCGGCATGTGCCTGCACACGATCCTTCTCGACGGCGCGCATCCCGGACGGATCTACACGGCGATTTCCGCTGCGGGTGCATTCCGCAGCGACGATGACGGCGCGTCGTGGAAACCGATCAACAAAGGGCTCCATTCCAACTTCATGCCCGATCCAGACGCCGAGGTTGGGCACTGCGTGCATCGCATTGCCATGCATCCGTCGCGTCCGAATACGCTCTTCATGCAGAAGCACTGGGACGTGATGCGAAGTGATGACGCCGGCGACACCTGGCGCGAAGTGAGCGGAAACCTGCCGACCGACTTCGGTTTTCCCATCGACGTACACGCTCACGATCCGGAGACGATCTACGTCGTTCCGATCACCAGCGATTCGCACCACTTCCCGCCCGACGGCAAGTTGCGCGTCTATCGCAGCACGACCGGCGGAAACGAGTGGGAAGCGCTAACGAACGGCCTTCCTCAACGGAACTGCTACGTCAACGTACTGCGTGACGCGATGGCCGTCGACCGCCTCGATGACTGCGGCATCTACTTCGGCACGACGGGCGGTTCGGTGTACGTCTCGCCGGACGGCGGCGACACGTGGCGTGAAATCGTACGCGATCTTCCCGGCGTGCTCTCGGTCGAAGTGCAGACCCTGGCGTAATGCGCGTCGTTCTGCCGCCCAATCTGCGCGCGCTTGCGCGCGTTGAAGGCGAAATCGAAGTCGACCCGGAGCATTCGACGGCAAATGCCGTGATCGATGCGATCGAGGAGCGTTTCCCGATGTTGCGAGGAACGATTCGCGATCTCTACACCAACCGGCGCCGCTCGCACGTACGCTTCTTCGCCTGCGAGCGAGATCTGTCGCACGAACCCTTGGACGCACCGCTGCCCGACGCCGTCGCGTCGGGTAGCGAGCCCTTTTTGATCGTTGGAGCGATCTCCGGCGGTTAGGGTTTAGCCGGTGCGAACTGGACTCTGAACAAGTACGTTCCCGCGACCGCCTTACAGTCGTGCATCGCCGGCGCATAGGTGCTGGTGCGCGCTGCCTCGATCGAGGCTTTTACCAACGTTTGATCGCTGATCGTTGAGGACTTGATCGTCACACTGCTCACGGCGCCTTTCGGGTCGACGGCCACCGTGAGAATCACGGCGCCTTTCGGCTTGTTCGCTTTGAGGTATGCTTCGCTCACGTGCGGCGGCTTGGGATCCACGACTTTCGCGTCGCGGTTCGGCTGCGAGCAGCCGGCAGCAAGTGCGGGCATAGCGGAAGAGAGCTGCAGCGCCGTCGCGGCAGCGAGTGCCAGGTATTTCAAGGGATTCTCCTTTATGCGTTAGTTCGGTAGTTGGTCGTCGGGAGCGTACTCGACGCGGAAGAGGTACGTTCCGGCAACGGCTTTGCAGTTGCGCGTTGCAACGGTGTAGGTACTGTGCGTCGCGGCCTGCGCCGCCGCAGTATCGGCTTTCCAATCGCCGCTCGATTGGACCATGTCAACTCTGGAAACAACGCCGCTCGGCGTGATCGTCACTTTGAGCAACGTCGGACGCTTGGGGTGGGCGCCCTTCGGAAGGTCCGGCGGCGCCGGATTCGTTATGGCAACGTCGGTATTCGGGCGAGCGCACGATGCGGATGCGACGACGCTGCCGTTTGTCGCCGCGGGCGCCGCGAGCGCAGAGGCGTACGGCTTGACCGCAAATGCGGCAATCGCGAACGCGACGAGCGTCAATGCGACCGTGTAGTAATTGGGCTTGGTCGACCGGAACGCATCATCGGCGAGAAGGCGTTCGATCCGATGAACCAGGGTGCGCCGCGAGCCGAAGACGCTCGGCGAGACGACCGGCGTCGACCGATGCGCGATCGTTTGCGCGAGGGCCGCAAGACATGCCGCGTAATCGTGCGTTTCACCGGTTCGCACGACGGCGAGATCGTCGCACGCGACTTCGCGCTCGTTGACGAGCCGATGTCCGATGACGTGAACGAACGGATTAAAGAACAAGACGGCTTCGATGAGACGCTGGAGATAATTTGCACCGATGTCGCCGCGCGCGATGTGCGCCCGCTCGTGGGCGATGATGCGCTCGAGATCCGCTTGCGGTAAACGGTCTAAGAGCGTCCGCGGCACGATCACCACTGGCGCGAACACGCCTGCGGCCACGGGCGTCGCGACGTCATCGGATGCAAGCACGGCCTCCGACCCGACAATCCACGGCGTCGCTTTTCGGCGTACCCGCTCGATGCGCGCCGCGCTCGCACCCAAGCGGACGAGCATCGCAAACGCGCCGCCCATCCAAGCGGCAAGTACCCAACCCCATATCGCGGGCGCTGCTTGAGCCGATGCGACGGAGACGATCGTCATGCGGATGCGGCCGACCGAGCCGCCGCGATCGCTCGTGAACAACGACGGGAGATGCAGCGGCACGAAGAGGGTAAACGCCGGAATCGCTACGAGCGCGCACAGTGCCAAAAACCAGACCGCGTAACGCGTTGAGGCGCTGCGCGCAAAGCGCGCGATGATCGCGGCCACCATCGTGACGAGCGCGCCCTGCCAGAGGCAGTCGATGAGAAATGCGAGCGTCATTTCGCCCCCTTCTTCCGCTTGGCGATCAATTTTGCAATGGTCGCGAGCTCGTCGTCGCTGAGCGGCTTTTCATCGAGAAGGGCAACGGCTAGCGCGCCCGGCGAGTTTCCGAAGAAGCGTCCGAGCACGTGATCGAGTGCGGAGCGTGCCGCATCTTGGCGTTCGATGACGGGGCGGTACACGTAGGCGCGGCCCTCTTCTTCGTGCGTGAGGTAGCCCTTTTGTTCAAGCGTTCGCAGCGTCGTCAGCACCGTGCTGTACGCCAACGGCGGCGGCGGCAGCGCTTCAACCACGTCGGCCACCGTGCCGCGTCCCGCTCGCCACAAGACATCCATGAGCCGCAACTCATGGTCGGTCAACACAACGGACTTTCGTCTCGGCACGGCGCCTCCTGATCTATTAGAGAACTAATGACATCCTACACCGTCGGGCGCGCGCCGTCAATTAGATTGCTAATAGTCGTAACGGTCGGCTCAGCGCCTGGACAAGCGGCCGCGGGGACTGCGGTACGGCGGCGTCTAAGACCCGCCTTCTCAAGGAGGTCGCCCATCGTTATGCTGTTCCGCTATCGCGGCGCGCTCGTACTCGGCGCGTTCGCGTTGAATATCGCTCTGGCGAGTTCGCCTGCAAAGGCCGCGCTCGACATGGTGATCGCACCGCAGAGTGTGGTCGCCGGTAAATCCTTTACTGATTGCTCGGCGCGAGCGAAAAATGCGCTGACTGCCGTGATGCAAAGCGCAACCGAGGCCGGCACGGGATCGGGCAACTGGGTCGGCGTGCAACGCATCGACGGATCCGTTGCTGCAACGGGCATCATCGAATGTCACCCCGATGCCGGCGGGTATCGCGCGGGGTTCACGTGCGCGACGCAAGTCCCGCCTGGCGAAGCGGCCGATGCGCTCTGCGGAAAGTTGACGGCGGCCTTCAATGCCGCGACGGCCGGATATACGGGTGCTTCGCATGCAGGTCACTAAACGCCGCGCCATCTTCGCGCTCGCGTTGTTCGCCGCAATGATCGCCGGCGGCGCCATCGCGCCCGCCGAGGTGGACCTCTCAACCGGCATCCGTTACGTGATTCCGACCGGAACGCTCGATGAGTGTGGCTCGAAAGCAACGACGGCGCTCGGAAAATATCTCAACGCGCCGCACGAACCCGTGGCCGGTTCCCACGAATATCAGGCGACGGGACCGATCGGCGGCTTCGGCGAGTCGCTCAACGCCGCATCCGCAACCGTGCACTGTTTTCCGCTCGACAAAGGCTATGTCGTGACGTTCACGTGCGCGGTCGAGACGCCCAACAATCCGTACGGCGCCGACGCCCTCTGCCTCGACATCGCGCACAACTTCTCGGGTAAAGACGAGAAACCGCTGCCGACGCCGACGCCCGTCGTCGCGCCGAAGGGCTGCAACACGCAGTCGCTAGCCGGTGATTGGACGTCGGACGACGATCACACGTTCTCGATGAAGATGCACGCGAACGGCGACATCGATGCCAGCGACGGCGTCTCCGGAAGCTGGTATTTAGATACGAGCACGCTGACGGCGACGATTACGTACTACGGTAACAACACCGAGAAGCTGACGCCGGACGGCAAGCACTTGCACGGCAAGTACAATCTCACGCGTAAGTGCTAGACATTTCCCAGTGCAAAAATAAAGAGCCCGGCATCGCCGGGCTCTTTTATTTTGCTTCAGGGCTAGTACCCGTGGATGGGCGTCCCCTTGTAGCATCCTAGGGTGTACGGATATTCCGTCGTGATGTGATAGTGATAGATGTTTTGCTCGACGCCGTTGAAGAGCACCGTGTGCGTATGCCCGTGGCATGCGTCGAGGTCGCTATCCTGTAGCTGATTTCCGTTCACGCCGTCAGGCCCGTAGATTCCGAAGCCGTCGAACGCATAGCCGATCAATCCCGAATGACCGTCGGCGTCCTTGGTATCGGGGAAGCATCCCGTTGCGGTGTTGATTTGATGGTAGTGATACTCGCCGCTGCTGTCCGGGTGGCCCTCACACGAATCGAGCACTTCGAACACGGCGGCGTCACGGCCTAAGGCGTCGAGACCATTATAGACGACCACACCATCGTTCATCACGCCGACCGCGCCCATCGGAAGACAGCTCGGCGTCGAGGCCGTCGTCGGATCGAGCGGAAGGGTCCAACTGAAGTTTTGAGCCGAGATGCTATTGGGGTTGCCGTCATATTGGTGCGCGGGATCGCTCATCGCGATTGGATAGGTTCCGGTCGTGTAGCCCTGCGGAAGATCGTTGCTCGTGATCGTGCGCGTCGTGCCGCTCGTCGTGAACGAGTTGCTTGCGCTCGGCCAGCTCACGCTGCCCTGCACCGCGAGCTTCGTCGTTTCATCCCAGGTCAGATTCGTTTGATTCACCCATGGGCCGATCGTCGACGCGCCGCCGCCGTTGAACGTGCTCTGGCACGAATAGATGTAGCCGACGGCAGGCGTCGTCGAACTCCACTTCCCTTGCGAGATCGACGTCATGCCCATCGGAATTGCCGCCGGATTGATCGTGGCCTCGGCTGTCGGCGTTGCAGTCGGTGTAGCGGTGGGCGTTGTTGTCGGTGCTGACGTCGGAGTCGGTGCTGACGTCGGAGTCGGCGTTGCAATCGGTCCCGATCCGGTCGTCGCGATCGCAAAGTAGTACTTCGTATTCGCCTTAAGTGTGATCGGCGGTGAGAATGGGGTCGCGCTGCTCAAGGTCAGTGTCGTCCCGTTAGCGCCGACGGTGAGTTGCGCGACTTCGGTCCAGCCTTGCGGGGTGAGCGCGCCCGTTGAATCCTCGAAGAGCGCGTACCAGTTGCCGCTTGCAGTGAACGGAAGCGCGATCGTGAACGTCGGCGCCTGCGAGAACGTCACGTCATTTTGGAATTGGAGGGTAAAATACGCGATCGTCGTTTGGATTCCGAGTGCGGCGGCTTTCTTCGCCATACTGCGCGTGCTCGGTGCCGTTACCGATGCCGGAGCGGATCCGGTCAGACCGAGCGATGCAGTGGTCGCAACGCCCGTCGCCGGAAGCGTGACGGTGGCGCTGCTCACTTCGTTGGTCGTGCCGTTCGAGACCGCACCCAACTGAATCGACGTTGAGGATGTACCGTTCACCGCGGCCGTCGTCGCCGCAGCGGTCGGTGCGAGTGTCGGGCTAGCTGTCGCAGCCGGCGACGACGACGTCACGGGAACCGTCCCGCCGCCTCCGCCGCTACCTCCGCCGCCGCAGGCAGCCAGCGCAATCGCAGCGCCGGCGGCAGCGGAAAACAAAAGAGCACGGGGTCCTACAAGGCGCGCCATCTGTATCTCCTAAGGTGAGTAGCTGCCGCCACCCTACCCCGCAGATGTGCACCAATTCTGTGATCCATTCACAGATTTCCTCAAGCATACGGTACAATCGACGCCATGAGTAGCGCCATCCACGTCGTTCCCGCCGAACAGTTCGCCGAAGGCGGCGGCTTCATCGTCCGGCGACCATTTCCGGTGCACGGACTCTCGCACGTCGATCCATTTCTGCTCATCGACGAGATGGGGCCCGTCAACTATGCGCCGGGTGAAGCGATCGGCGCGCCGGACCATCCGCACCGCGGCTTCGAAACCGTTACGTACATCATCGACGGGCAGATGGATCACGAAGATTCGTTCGGGCACCGCGGGAGCATTCGCAGCGGCGACGTCCAGTGGATGACCGCGGGCGCCGGCGTCATTCATTCCGAAATGCCGGGACCGCAGATTCTTCGCGACGGCGGCCGCATGCACGGGTTCCAAATCTGGGTGAACTTGCCGCGCGAAAAAAAGATGATGCAGCCGCACTATCAGGAGTATTCGTCGGCGGCGCTCCCGGTCGTCGAAGGCGGCGGCCGCTGGATTCGAATCGTCGCCGGCACCTATGCTGGAAAGCGCTCGCCGATCGAAACGACGATTCCCGCGACGATGCTGCACGTGAAGCTGCAACCGGGGATTGAAGCGGCCTTTGACGTCGCACCCGGCTCGAACGTGATCGTGCATGCCGTCGCGGGAAACGGCACGGTTGACGGCAACGAGGCCGACGAACACCACGCAGCAATCGTTCTCAACAGCAACGGCCGCGTTACGCTGCGCGCCGGTGAAGCGCCGTACGAAGCGCTCGTTCTTGCCGGCATGCCCATCGGCGAGCCGGTGGCGCGCTATGGACCGTTCGTTATGAATTCACGCGGCGAATTGGAGCAGGCCTTCGACGACTTCCGAAACGGGAAGTTCGGATCGATCGCGCGGATCGATACCGACGCCGCGTCGACGTAGCTACTTCTTTGCGCTGATGACGGTGCCCGACGCGGTACCCTCCACCGCTTCGACGTACGCGTTAGCGACGTCGGCAGCCGGGATTCCGTTCGCAGGATCTTGGCCCATCGCCGAGAGCGTTTCGGAAATCCATCCGGGACTCACGACATTGACGCGGATCTTTCGCGACTGCAACTCGAGCGCCGCGGCGCGCGCGAAACCTTCGACGCCCGAATTGATCAGCGAGATCGCCGCGCTTCCGGGCATCGGATCTTGCGCGAGCACGCCGCTGGTCAACGTGAACGAGCCGCCGTCCGCAACGTTCTGTAAGCCGAAGCGAACGACGTTGACCTGTCCCATCAACTTACTGCGGAGCGAATATTCGAAGTCGCTCTCGGAGAGTTCCGCAAGCGGTCTGAACGCACCGCCGCCCGCAGCGACGACCACCGCATCGACCGGCCCGACTTCCCGGTACATCTTTTTGATCGATGCGGGATCGTCGATGTCGACGCGAACGCCGGCGTTGCGGCTGGCTTCGACGATTTGATGGTGCGCTCGCAGCGCCTTGACCACGTGCGCGCCGATCGTTCCGGTCGCTCCGATGACGAGAATCTTCATGGGGGCTATAACTCCTCGAGGTGACGTTCCGTTGCGAATTCCTAGAGTGCCGAGGTGACGAAATCGATCGTCGGCTGGTCGCACGGCTCGCCCATGTGTGCGTAGGGAATCGTCGTCTGACGGGTCGCGGTGAGGCCGGTGCTCAGCGCCGCCGACTCTTCCACGACACCGTCCCATGCCGTCACGTCGACGCCGGCGTCCTTGAGCGGTCCCCAGAAGAGTTGCTCGACGTCGTATTCTTGCGTTCCGGCAACCCGTTCGATGTTGGGATAAGGCGCCATGCCTTTGACGCCGTTAAGCAGCGTCGTGAGCGCCGGGCTGTTGGTCGCAAGCGATGCGACCATTCCGCTTTGGATCGCTTCGTCGATCTGCGCCGGCGACGAAATCGTTTCGGCGGCGAGAGTGAGTAGAAGGTCCCGAAGCAGCACGTTGGACGGATCGGCAATCGGCGATCCTCGCAGCGGAAGCGGTCCGCCAACCAGCACCGTACGATTCGGTCGGACGGCGAGCTTCGGTAGTGCTCCCAACGTCACCAACGTGCCGTAGCTGTGGGCTTCGATGTCGTAGTTTGTCAGGCCGAGCTTGTTGATGAATGCGGCAAAGAGCGGCGCTTCGACGTCGGGCGGCTGCGCGTAGTCGTAATCGAAACCGAAGATTTGCTGATACGAATAGGGTGCCGTGCTCGAACCGTTCGCCGTGGTCGAGAGATAGGAATTCGCGCAGTCATACGCCGTTTCAACGCTCGAAAAGATGCCGTGAATGACGACCAGCGTGCGAGCACTGGTGCCCCAGAGATTGAAGTTCGGATTCCAGGTTCCGCCGTAAATCAGTCCCGGCTGCCAGATTTTTCCACCGAACGCCGGCGCAGATGCGGACGCATTCGTTTCGCCGAGCGCGATGCGAACCGACGTGACCCCCGCGAGCATCGGTTGGGGAATATCGAGCGTAACCGTATGGGCGACGGTGTCAAACGTGCCGTGCAACACGATTCGGCGCGACGCCTGTGCGGTCACAAACGTGACGAGCGGCGCCTTCGCCGACTCGATCGCCGCCGCATTATCCGCCTCGTACGCCATGACGACGTGCAAGCCGACGGGCGGATGCGCGTAGTCATACGATGCCTGCGCCGCGTTTGCGGCAACGCCCGTACCTTGCGGCATCGAAATCGTGAGCACGCCCGGTGCGACGCTCCAGGCGGCGTTGGGCGGTGTATCGGTCGACGATCCGCTGTAGTCCAGCGAAACGGATTGGTCGGCGGCGAGCAGGTGCGGCGCAACCGTGACGCTGTCGCCGTGCAACAACGAGAGTGTGCCGCCCGGCGCGGCTCCGATCGGCGCGGAGGCATGATACGGTGCGATAAACGACGGCGCAACCGACGCCGAAGAACATGCGCTCAACAGCGACGCGCAGACGACAAGAGCCAACCCGCTTCTCATGCCCTTCAACTGCGCGGCGGGTTGCTATCGATCCTTCGCATTCCTGGGTACGAACGAGCAATGAAACAAGTGGCCCTTTCCTTGGCACTCGCCGCGCTCGCCGGATGCACCCAACAGCAACAACATCAGACGCAGGAACAAGTGCAAAGCGTTGCCAGCTCAATCCCGAGCCCCGTCAAACAAGGCGCGCGCGATGCAGCGCTTACCGCCGCGGTCGCCGGCGCGATTGCGGCGCAAGCCGGCGTGAACGTCTTTCACATCACACCCTCGGTCTCCGACGGCGTCGTCACGCTCAAAGGCACCGCGCCGACCGTCGCCGTTAAGTCGACGATTCTCGACGCCGTCCGCAGAGTGCACGGTGTGCGCGAAATCGTCGATAAAGTCGAGATCCGTTCGTAGGGCGGCCGCGACGAAACCCCGCGCCGCATCGCGCGGTTTTGACGCGCATGACAGAGATGGCTCGATCGATTCGCGTTCCCTCCGCGGATGACCATACGCTGGAGATGACGACGGTTCCAATTCAAGAACCGGGCGCGGGACAGGTGCGCGTGCGCGTGCGCGCGTGCGGCGTCTGCCACAGCGACTTTTTCACCGTCCAGAACATGTGGCCGGGTCTCAGCTTCCCGCGCACGCCCGGTCATGAGATTGCGGGTACCATCGACGCGGTCGGCGACGGCGTTCAGGGTTGGAGCGTCGGCGATCGGGTCGGCGTCGGCTGGCACGGCGGTCACTGCGGCCACTGCGATCGCTGCCGTCGCGGCGATTTCATTACGTGCCGCAACCTCCAAGTTCCAGGAATGGCGTACGACGGCGGATACGGCGACTACGTCATCGCACCGGCCGTCGCGCTTGCGCACATTCCGGACGCACTGACGTTTGAAGAAGCCGCGCCGTTGATGTGCGCGGGCGTCACGACGTTCAACTCACTGCGCAACAGTCCGGCGCGTCCGGGCGACGTCGTCGCGATTCTCGGCATCGGCGGCCTTGGTCACCTCGCCGTGCAGTATGCGGCGAAAATGGGATTCCACACGATCGCCATCGCACGCGGCAAAGACAAAGAGGCCTATGCGCTTGAGCTGGGCGCGAAGCAGTACATCGATAGTGAAACATCCGACGTCGCGGCCGAGCTGATGAAACTAGGCGGCGCGAAGGTCATTCTCTCGACCGTTACGGCGTCGGAGGCGATGGAGCCGCTACTCGGCGGACTCGCGATCGACGGCCAACTGCTCATCGTCGGCGCTGCAATGCGTCCGCTCGAAGTGAACACGGTCGGGATGATCGGCGGAAGACATTCGATCAAGGCGTGGCCTTCGGGAACGTGCGTCGATTCCGAAGATGCCATGGCATTTAGCGCGCTCACGGGCGTACGCGCGGAGATCGAAACGATGCCGCTCGAACGCGCAGCCGAGGCCTATCAAAAGATGATGGACGGCAAAGCGCGCTTCCGCATGGTCCTCACGACCGGCGCCGATTCCTAGCCGCGCGGCCGCAGTCGAGAAACAAAAAGCCCGGCGTGATTCGCCGGGCTTTTTGGTTGCCTTCTTGCAGCGGGATACGCTACGTGCGGCGCGCCTCGCCCGCGCGATAGCGGTACACGATGCGGCCCTTCGTCAGATCGTACGGCGACAGCTCGACGTCCACGCGGTCTCCCGGCAAAATTTTGATGTGATGGCGGCGCAGCCGACCCGCGATGTGCGCGAGAATGACGTGACCGTTATCGAGCTCGACCGAGAAGGTCGTGCTGGGGAAGACCTGCTTTACGCTGCCGAAGATCTCCAGCGGAGCTTCGCGCGTGTCTTGCACGGACTTGGCCTTAGAGGCGCCGGGGGCGAAGGAATTACGTTTCCGAGCGATGAGGATGCTCCTTATTTACGAGTGCCCCTCGCCGATGCCGTAAGGTGCTACCGCTTGCCAAGGCGAGCGTCCGACGTGAGCACATGGGGATACCCGAGTATCCCATGAAATGGCGCTCGAAGGCAATTACCCCCCGTCAACCCGTCTTGATGCGCTTGCTCCGAAGGGTGGTCGTGGCGCCTGCTTGCTGGCTTTGATTGAATCCGAGGGCGGGGCGGCGGGTTCGCACGACGGCTGCCTGGACGCCGTCGATCTCCTCGTCCGCGAGACCCTCGACGATGAGGCTCGAACCGCCGATCATCGCCCGAGCCGACGCCATTCGGCGCGGCCCTTTCGCCATCGCGTTGAGCTGCTCGATGAGGTCGACGCGCTTGAGGGCGCTCTCACCCGCAAAGAGGCAGAGTTCCGTCCCCTTTGCGGAGGGGCGGTTCCGAAGCGATGCCGCCGGTTCGGTCACGTTCCCGTCCCGGATGCGCACCGACTCCCCGCTACACGCGCGGAGTGCGCTCAGGAATTGCGTCCAGGTGAGACTGAGGGGCGATCGCCTTTGCATGGCGGTGCCATTCTGCCAACCGATACCCGGCTCATTTGCTCGTCGCATACCTCAGGCGGACGGTGTCGTCGCCGACGCGCTCGCTAGCGACAAAGCGCAGCGACGGCTTGAAATGCGCGAAGTACGGCTTCCCTTTGCCGAGCACAAACGGACGAACGTAGAGGCGATACTCGTCGATGAGCCCCATCTCGCCGAGGTTTGCCGCGAGCTCGGGCCCGGCAACGGCGATATCGCCATGCCGCTGCGCCTTTAATCCGCGAACGAAGCCTTCGACGTCGGTACTGACGAGCGTTGCGTTTGGCCCAACGGAGCTCAACGAACGCGAGACGACCCACTTCGGATGCGCGCGCCATGCAACGGCAAAATCGTGCTCGAGCGGCGTCCATTCGGGCCGATCGTTTTCCCAGTAGCGCATGAGTTCATAGATACGCCGCCCGTAAAGGCTGCCGGTCAACGCACGTTCGTGTTCGGTAAAGTGGCGGAAGAGCGCCTCGTCCGGTACATGCAGCGGCGGCTCCAACGCCCCGTCTTCGGCTGCTACAAACCCATCGAGCGAGAGCGCCATCGCAAAAATCAGCTTAGCCATGACGTTACGTTTTGGGGGATCTAGCGCCGCTTCGGACGCTCGAGAAAACCGTTACCGGAAAAGATTGCCGGAGTTGCTTTCTCGATGCGGCGAGCGCGCGTCGCGGGTTGCTTCGCATCGGTGAAATGGTACAGCCAACTCCGCTGGCGCCCAGGCGTGAGCGCGGAAAATGCTTTCTTCAACGCCGGATCGGCGCGGAACGCCGCTTTGAGTTCATCCGGAACGGGGAGATTCGGAGAAGTCGTGTCCACGCGCGCTCCGGCTTCGGCTAATGCGATCGCTTCGCTAACGTACGCTTTGATCGTCTTCTTCTGGGCAACGATCTGCGCAACGCTGGTGAACTTCATCACGCGTGCCGCTTGCGTCCGTCCAAGCTGCACCAGCAGGTTTTTCTGATCTTTGAGCAAGGCGCCTTGGAAAAATCCGAGCGCGAAGTACTCTTTGAAGCCCTGAAGGATGACGATGTTCTTTCCGCCGAGCGTGTAGGTGGGCTTGCCCCACTTGCGCTCCTCGGTGAGATCGAATGACGAGAGAAGCCCGCGCATTTCCGCGATCTCAGCCTTCCAGCGCTCGCGATAAGCCATCTCCATAGCGGCGAGATTCGCTCAGCGGAGCAGCGCCCCTCGCTCCTCCGCCGCTTGCTAGCGGGTCGTTTTTCGACAATCGCGAATAGAAACGACTGCGTGTTCGCTCATGACCGCGTGCAGCTCTCAGCTCGAGAGCCAGAATTGTGTGCCCCTATGGACGCTAAAACAGCGCCAGTCCCCGTCCGCATTGCCAAAAAGCCGGCCGCCGCGGTTGCGAAGAAAGTCTACCCGCCGCACGAGCATTTCGGCAGCCCGCTCAACGTGTGCCGCGTCTGCGGCGAGAAATATTCCTACACCTCAAAGCCGTTCGCGATCAACGGTCTTTCCAACTCGACAAAATAGTTCGGCCTCCCCCGGTTTGCAAAGAAAGCCCGGCGATTTCTCGCCGGGCTCTTTATTTGATCCGGTCCTTCGACAAGCTCAGGATGACATGGGTTAAATGGGGAGACGTTCC
>DASSZO010000022.1:0-12992 GCA_035702815.1 Candidatus Aquilonibacter sp.
GATCAAGGAAGCGCAGGAACTCGCGGCCGAGGCCTACGGCGCCGATCACACGTTCTTTCTGATCAACGGCAGCACGAGCGGCAATCAATGCATGATGATGACCGCCGTGAATCCCGGCGAGAAGATCGCGGTTCCACGCAACTCGCACAAGTCGATGCTCGGCGGCTTGGTGATGAGCGGCGCGGAGCCGATCTACATGCAGCCTGCCGTCGATCAAGAGATGCACATGGACAACTCGGTGACGCCCGAGACCGTGTCCGCAACCCTCGACGCACACCCCGATCTCAAAGCCGTCTACCTTGTCTCGCCGACGTACTACGGCGTCGCCGCCGACTTGGTCGCAATCGAGCGCATCGTCCACGAACGCGGTAAATTGCTGCTGGTCGATGAAGCATGGGGGCCGCACTTCAAGTTTCATCCGGCGCTCCCGATCTCGGCGACCGAAGCAGGCGCGGATTTGAGCATCAACTCCACGCACAAGATGCTCTCGGCGTTCTCGCAGTGCGCGATGTTGCATCAGATCGGCGATCGCGTTCGTCTCGACCGGCTCAAAGCGGTGCTCAAGATGTTCTTGTCGACGTCACCGAACCTGCCGATGGTTGCGTCGCTCGACGTTGCGCGCAAGCAAATGGCGACCGAAGGCGCGGCCCTGCTCTCGCAAACGATCGATCTCGCCCAGGACGTACGCCGCCGCTTGAACGAGATCGACGGCATCTACTGTTTCGGCGAAGAGCTGCAGGGACGCGAAGGCGTCTTCGATCTCGATCCGACCAAGGTGACCGTGCGCGTTACCGGCCTGGGATATACGGGCTACGAAGCGTCCGAGATCTTGCGGCGCCGTTACAACATTCAAGTCGAACTCGCCGACCTGTTCAACGTCGTCGCGCTCTTTACGATCGGGACGACGCGTGAGGCGGCGGAGCGGTTCGTGTACGCGTTCGAGGAACTTGCGCGCGACGATCGCCCGCTCGACATGTACGCGCCGTCGGGCATTCTCGAACAGCGCATGACGCGTAAGAGCTATCAACTGCCCGCGATTCCACCGATGCGCATGCTTCCGCGCGACGCGTTTCTCGCGGATACCGAATTCGTTCCGTTTCGCGAATCGGCCGGACGCATCTGCGCGGAAACCCTCTCGCCGTATCCGCCGGGCATCCCCGTCATCTCTCCCGGAGAAGAGATCACACCGGAACTCATCGAGTACATCCGCTTGGAACTGCGCGCCGGCGTGCGGATTCAAGGGCCGTACGACGACGAACTCAAGGTCGTGCGCGTCGTCAAAGAAGCGTGAAGCGATGGCTGATTCCGGCGATTATCGTTGTCGGCGCCTTTCTCGTCACCGTACTCGTCATGCAGAGTGCGCGCGGTGTTTGCGAAAACACCCGGCGGCGCGAGCAATCGATCGCGCTCACGCAGACGTTCTTTCGAAGCGTTCGAAACGGTGAATCGCGCACGAACATCGAGGCGCGGGCGGCTGCATTAGGATTGGAATCGCGCGGAGACGAGCCGACGATTTCCTATCACGCGCTGGTATTGGCCGCCGGCGTGCGACGGCACGTCCTACGTGCAGATCACCTATCGCGCGGAACGCGCGCTGCGCATTTCCGCTCCGCAGCAATCCATGGGCCCGTGCATCTAATTCGGAAACAAAACGCCCTAGTCGTTGGTTATTAGGTACTAGAGCGCTCCGCGTCGAGCGCGGGTATGAATCGATGACCATGATAGGCGCGAAGGGCTCCCTTCCACACTCTCTAGTGCCGCCGGGCAGGGCCGGGCACAAGATATGGGTAAGTCCCTTGTACACTCCCTTGGAAGAGAGGGTCACTGTTGGCGGTTAAGGCTCAGTCCGTTTCCCCCAGTTGGGAACTCTCCCAACTCCTCGACATCTTCCCCTTGCCGATCCGGCAAGCGCTCGTCCGGCTGCCGAACCTCGAAGAGATTATTGAAGTCGTGCTCGACCTGGGGCGCCCGCCCGAGGCTCGATTCGCGGCGGATTTTCGCTATCTCTCCGAGACGCCGGTCACGAACGAAGATATCGCTCACGTCTGTTCGCGCATCTCGCCGTTCGGGGCGGATAATCGCGCGGGCATCGAACAAACGCTGCATCGCATCAGCGCGATCCGCAACCGGCAAGGCAAGATCGTTGGGCTGACGTGCCGCGTCGGTCGCGCGGTTTACGGCACGATCGACATCCTGCTCGACGTGCTGCGTAGCGGCAAGTCGATCTGCCTGCTCGGGCGACCGGGCGTCGGAAAGACGACGATGCTTCGCGAATGCGCGCGCATTCTCTCCGAAGATCGCAAACGCGTCGTCATCGTCGATACGTCGAACGAAATCGCCGGCGATAGCGACATCCCGCATCCGGGCATCGGTCTTGCGCGGCGCATGCAAGTACCGGATCCGGCGCTGCAGCACGGCGTCATGATCGAAGCCGTTGAAAACCACATGCCCGAAGTGATCGTGATCGACGAGATCGGTACCGAAGCCGAAGCGTCGGCGGCACGAACGATCGCCGAGCGCGGTGTGGCCCTCATCGGTACCGCGCACGGGCAGACGCTCGAAAACCTCTTGATGAACCCGACGCTGTCCGATCTGCTCGGGGGCATTAGCGCGGTCACGCTGTCCGACGAGGAAGCGCGCCGGCGCGGAACGCGCAAGACGGTCTTGGAGCGCAAAGCTCCCCCGACGTTCGACCTTCTGGTCGAAATTCAGGATCGCGATCGCCTGGCGATTCACAAGAACGTTGCGGAAGTGGTCGACGCGCTCTTGCGCGGCTACCAGCCGCAGCCGGAGATTCGGCAGCGAACGGCCAGCGGCGATGTGGCGATCGTCCAGGAAGCCGATACCGAGTCGATGCCGCAACTCGCCGAAGCCTACGATCATCACGACGTGCACGACGAAGCGCACGACAAGCCGCTGATGATCTTTCCGTACGGCGTGTCGCGCAACAAAATCGAACGGGCGGTGCACAACCTTCGGGTCAACGCATCGATCGCGCGAAATTGGGACGATGCGGACGTCGTACTGACGCTCAAAACGCTCGAGCGCAAAGGGCAGCCGAAGCTCAAGCAGATCGCGTCGGACAACGTTCCGATCTACGCGATCAAGACGAATACGACGACCCAGATTCAAACCGCACTGCGCGACGTCTTCAACCTCGGCTCGATCGACAACGAAGAGATCGCGCTCCGCGAGGCGGAAGAGGCCGTCTATCAAGTATTGCTCACCAACCAAGCGATCGAACTTTCGCCGCAGACGTCGTACGTGCGGCGAATGCAGCACCAACTCGCGGAGAAGTATCGCCTCCAATCGCGCAGCACCGGGCTCGAGCCCAATCGACGCGTCAAGATCTTCAAGATCCCTGAGTAACGCTCGGGCACGAGTCACGGCGAAGCCGAAGGATCGACCCTTCGGCTTCGTCGCTTTTTGAGCGGCCCTCGGGGTGATACGGCGTGCATGAGAGAAATTGCAGCCGCGATGAAACGAACGTTCTTCTCGCTCGCGCTGCTGTTCGTACTGACGGCGGCGCACGCCGTCGCAGCGCCTCCCACCACCGCCAGCGGCATCCCGCTCAACGCGCCGTGGAAGGTGACGATCTATAACCTCGTCCATGGGAACTTCAAGCACCCGGCTTGGGGGTGGCAGCACGCGGAGCGCGATTACCAGGTCGCGCTTAAATTGGCCAAGGGCGACGGGCTGCGCGTCGACACCGACGTCCTGTTCGCCGCGAGCTTCTTGCACGATATGGCGGCGTTCCCGGCCTATGCGGGGCCCGGCGAGCACGGCGACGTCGCGGCCGTCAAGAGCGAGAGCCTGCTGCGAGCCGCAGGCTTTCCGATGAAGAAGTTCCCTCGCGTTGCCGCGGCAATGCGCGGCCACATGTATTATTCGGATCCGGGGAACGTGCCCGAAGCGATCGTCCTGCACGACGCGGATTCACTCGACTTTCTCGGGGCGATCGGAGAAGCGCGGATGATCGCGCTTGCCGGCCCGTCGAGCGATAGCGCGGCTAAGGAGGTCGAACAACTTCAGAAGTTCGTCAAAGACATTCCGCCGCGACTCATTACCAAGACGGCGCAGAAGATGGGCGCCGAGCGCGTTGCGGAACTGCAAGCGTTCCTCGATGCATGGGAGCGCGAGTCGTTCCAGGGTGTACTGCCCTAGGCGTTACAAGATCGTGATCTGACCGTCTTCGCCGACGAGAAAGCGAGTGTCGTACGCCATCATCTCGTCGCCTTTTTTGATGCGGCTGTGAACGTTGAAGCGGTGCGCGGGCTTCTGTCCCGGGCGCTTGACGAGGCCGCCGTAGAAGAGCTTGAGGAGCGGCGTTTGCCCGGGTTTCGGTGCTTCGAGTTTGCCCTGCGAGACGAGCATATCCATGATCTTCTGCTGGAGCGTCATCGGCAGCAAACGATAGGCGTCGTCGGTTTTCTCGCTCTGCTCTTGATTCTGCATCTTGCGGCGGTCGATCTCGGGCTCGTCGTTGACGTAGCGCACGATCGAATCCCAGTGATCGGCCGCGACGCCTTGAAACTCGCCCATGTAGCGATGCCACATCTTGCCCTGATGCTGCACCTGATCGCCCCGAATATATTTGACCCGAAGCGGAATGTTGTTTTCGCGCAATCGGACGACCAGGTTGTACTCTTGCGCGCCGATCGGCTCGGGCATGATGAACATCAAGCCGTTGGGCGAGATCTCGAGTCCGACGCCTTGTTTAAGTTGGGTATTATCGTTGGGGTTAGGCTGGTACCAGACGTGAAACGCGCCGGAACGTCGCTTGTATTGCCGCCGGTCTCCGGCGCGGCCGAGAAACCATTCAATGATATCGCCGAACATCGAGCCCGAGAAAGACATGTAAAACCGCTCCGTCGAACATCGACCGGCGATGTTTATCACCGTCGAAGGCATTGAAGGCTGCGGCAAGAGTACACTGCTTGCCGGCCTCTCTGAACGATTACGAGGCCGGGGCGGTGAAATCATCGTGACGCGCGAGCCCGGAGGCACCCCGGTGGGTGACGCCGTTCGAGAGATCTTCCTAAAACCGGCGTTGGCGCCCGCGCCGCTCGCCGAGGCCTACCTGATCAATGCGGCGCGCGCGCAGCATGTCGTCGAACTCATCACGCCCGGGCTCGACCGCGGCGCGACGGTGCTCTGCGACCGATTTGTCGATTCCACGCTCGCATATCAAGGCTACGGGCGCGGTATCGATCTGTCGATCTTGCGAGGGTTATGCGACGTCGCGACCGGCTCGCTCGTGCCCGACCTTACGATCGTGCTCGACGTGCCCGTTTCGGTGTCGCGTGACCGCGTGCGCGCGCGTCTGCCCGACCCCGACCGGATGGAAGCCGAAGACGACGCATTTCACACGCGGGTTCGCATCGGCTTTTTGGAACTCGCTCGAACGGCGCCGCGCTATCGCGTCTACGATGGTACCCGTCCGCCCGAGGAACTGGTCGCCGACGCGGTGACCGAGATCGCGGGTCTTGCCTGATGAGCGAACTGCATTTCGACGTGATCGGAGCGGAAGGCCCGACCGCTTATTTCTCTCGCCAGACGCGAGAGTCCATCGCGCATGCGTATCTCTTCACCGGAGCGCCCGGTGTCGGGAAGAAGACGTTCGCGCGCCGGCTCGCGCAATCGCTGCTGTGCGAAGCCCCGAAGACGTCCGCCCTCGGCTACGACGGAACGTGTCCGTCGTGTCGTCTTTTTGCGAGCAGCGAAAGCGGCCGCCACCCCGATTTTCTCGAACACGTCGGCACCTTGAAGATCGGTGACAGCGATGCGGCGATGGGATTCTACGAAGGCGAAGAGCTGACCGCGCGCGATCTCGTGCGCCAGCTCTCGA
This sequence comes from Candidatus Aquilonibacter sp., assembly GCA_035702815.1. Classification (GTDB taxonomy): domain Bacteria; phylum Vulcanimicrobiota; class Vulcanimicrobiia; order Vulcanimicrobiales; family Vulcanimicrobiaceae; genus JAMXLG01. The sequence continues at coordinate 5,849 of DASSZO010000022.1, forward strand.
TGCAATCCTACAGCGGCGGCATGCGCGTGCTGCTCTTGGGCGATATCGACTTTGCGACGCACCACGCGGCCAACGCGCTGCTGAAATTCTTCGAGGAGCCGCCGCGCGGCGTCGTGCTGCTGCTGACCACCTCGACGCCGGGACGCCTGTTAACGACGATCCGGTCGCGCCTCATCGAGATCCGTTTCCCCACGCTCTCGCAAGCGCAAATTCGCGAAGTGCTGCGATCGATGAAGTACGACGAAGAGCACGCGCAGTTGGGCGCATCGCTAGGCCAGGGCAGCGTCACGCGCGCGCTTGCGGCACTGGAAGATGACGAGGAATCGCTGCGCGCGCAGGTCGCCCAGTGGTTTTTCTCGGTGGTCGACGGCGAAACGCCCGAGGAAACGTGGGCGGCAAGAGATACGCTCGACGACGGCTTGGAAGTAATCAAATCGCTCGTGAGAGATTGGACGGCGCGCTCGGCGGCCGGTCCAAAAGCCCCGCTCGTTGCGGTGGACTACGATGACGAGTTGAGCGAGTTGCCGGCGCTCGAAGGCGCGGCCGCGATCGGCATGCTGGGCAAAATCGACGATGCCCAACGCCTCGCGCGCACGAACGTGAGTCCCAACATGGTTTCGGAGCTGGTGCGCATGGCACTGACCGGAAAAGGCGCGCGGTAACCGCGATTACCAGAGTTTGAAGGCGATGTCGTCGTAGGTGGTCGCGAACGGAAACGCCATGTACGCGAGCACGATCGCTCGAGCGAGCGCGAGAATCAGTGCGTACGCGAGGAATCCGAACTGGCCGCCGATGTAGATCGTGACGAGTTCCGGAATACCGATCCAGAGCAAAACGAAGACGACTGCAAGGATGAGGCACGGTACGACGTTCGCGCGAACCGCGCGGATCGATCCTGAGAGCGCAAGGCCGCCGGGAAGTCCGCCGATCGCCGCCGCGGGAATCACTAAGATCAAGAAAAAGTACGCGGCGAGTTGGAGCACGATGCCGAGAAACGGGATCGGAATGATGCTTCCGGCGTACGATGCAACCCAGACGATGAACTGAAAGCCGATCGCGGCGAGAATGATGCCGCCCGCTTTGCGCCGCGCCTCCTCCCACGCATCGTCGAACTTGGTGTGATATCCGCGCGCGATGTTGTTTCCTTGAATGATCGCAACGCCGAAGGCAAACAGATAGATGATCTGCGAGATCATTCCGAAGATGCCGCTGCCAAGGCCGCCCAGCGGGTCCGTCGCCATGCCGCTCGTGTATGAGAGCAGCATGTCGACGACGGCCGCGAGCAGCGGCATTGCGAGGATCGAGGGGTTGCGCACCAGGTACGGCAGGGCGCGCCAGTAGATCGAGAGATCGACGCCGCGCCTTCCGCCGCGCATGGTTACGCCCGCGCTCCTTGCAGCGCGTGGTGGCACGAGCAATCGGCGTTGATGTCGATCTTCTCGACGATCTTGCCGATCGCGGCCTTGACCCGGTCGTTGTTCTTTTTGAAGACTTCCATCACTTCATGATGGGAAACCGGCGGGATGCCTTCGATTCCGACGTCATAATCGGTGATCAGCGAAATGTTGACGAAGCACATCTCGAGTTCGCGCGCCAGATACGACTCGGGATACTGGGTCATGTTGATGACTTCCCAGCCCTGGCTTTGGAACCACTTCGATTCCGCGCGCGTCGAAAAACGCGGCCCTTGGATCACGACGACCGTACCACGGTCGTGCGTTTCGATGTCGAGCGATTTGAGCGAATCGACCGCAATCGGACGAAGCGTCGGGCAGTAGGGGTCGGCAAAGCTGACGTGCGTCGTAACCGGTCCGTCGAAGAACGTGTCCTTACGTCCCGAGGTGCGATCGACCAGCTGGTCGCAGACGACCATCGATCCCGGTTTGACTTCCTTTTTGAGCGAGCCGCACGCGTTCGGCGCGATGATGAACTTCACGCCGAGCGATTTCATCGCCCACAGATTAGCGCGATAGTTGATCGATTGCGGCGGGAAGCGGTGATCCTTACCGTGGCGCGGCAGAAACGCGACCTTCTTGCCGGCGATTTCGCCGAGTGCGATGCGGTCGCTGGGCATGCCGTACGGCGTTTCGATCCAAACTTCGCGTGCGTTTTCGATAAGCGAGTAGAAGCCTGACCCGCCAAAGACGCCGATATCGGCGCGTTCCGTAGTTTCCATAGCGGGGCGATCATTCGAGGTCTTGGAACGGTCCCCTCGAAACGGCTGCAGATGCGTCGGACGGCCCTCATCCTTGCGCTTTTAGGCGTTCTCTGCGGCTGCACGCGGGTGACTGGGGTCGCAGAGGGGCATCGCCATTCGTACACGATCCCGCACGTGCTTCGGGTCGCCGATCTCGCCGAACCGGACCACTTGAATCCGTATCTTACCGAGATGGACATCGGCTATGCGTTCTCGTCGCTGGTCTATTCCTATCTGATCGTCTCGAACGACGAAGGAAAGCTGATCGGCGACCTGGCGACCGACGTGCCGACCATCCACAACGGCGGCATCTCGGCCGACGGCCGGACCTACACCTATCATCTGCGTCGCGGCGTTACGTGGCACGACGGAAAGCCGTTCACGGCCCAGGACGTCGTCGCGTCGTGGAAAGCGGTCGTCGATCCGCACAATCTTACGCTCTTCCGGCAAGGCTACGACGTCGTCGAGTCGATCACGACGCCGGATCCCTACACGGCCGTCGTGCATCTCAAGAAGCGCTACCCGGCCTTCGTTTCGCAGTTCTTCGCGCCGTTACAAGAGGGCGGCAAACCGATTCTCCCCGCACACATCCTCGCGCAGGAACGTGACTTCAACAAGGGCCGCCTCAACACTCACCCGATCGGAACCGGCCCGTTCAAATTTGCGTCGTGGAAACACGGCGAGCGCATCACGCTGGTGCGCAACGACGCCTATTTTCGAGGGCGCCCGAAGCTCGCGCGCATCGTGATGACCTTCGTCCCCGACTTGCAGACGATTCTGATGCAGATGCGTCTGCATCAAATCGACCTGATCTACACGCCGAGTCCGCCGTTGATGTCGCAATACCGTGCGCTGCCCGACGCCAAGGTGTGGACTGCGCCCTGGAATTCGCAACTGCTCGTCGTCATGAATACGGGAAAACCGGGGCTCGACGACGAGCGCGTGCGGCGCGCGATCGTGCTTGCGACCGACCGCCAAAGCATGATCGACCACGTCACTTCCGGCGTCGGTGAGCCCGCGTACGACGTCATCGCGCCGACCGCGATCGGATACGTGAAGCGCGCGCCGATTCCGTACGACGTGCGCCAGGCCAACCAACTGCTCGATGCCGCCGGTTGGAAGCGCGGCAGCGATGGAGTGCGAGCGAAAGACGGCGCGCGCTTGGATTTTACCATCGTGACGATTGCCGGCTCGACGATGCTCAATCGCATGGCCGTGTTGATGCAGGAGTCGTTGCGTGCCGCCGGCATTGCGCTGGAGATCAAACCCTACCCGTACAACCAAATCTTCGACTTCAACGGCCCGATCGACACGTACCGCTTCGACATGGCGATCTACGGCACGGCGCTCTCGTGGGATCCCGATTCGCACGTGTACTACGGATGCGACCAGTGGTATCCCAACGGACAAAATTACTATCGTTACTGCAATCACGAGTACGATCGACTCGAAGCGGCCGGCCTCAAGAGCGACGATCCCGCCGTTCGCGCGCCCCTCTATGCCAAAGCCGATGCGATCCTGTGGAATACCGTAGCGTACATGCCGATCGACGAAGTCCGCCGCATCAACGTCACCAGCCCCGACCTAAAAAACTACAAAGTAAACCCCACCTCCACCCCCTGGTACAACGCCTGGCAATGGGATATTTAGCAAACGGCGGCTAGCGCTACAGAAGCGGAACCCTGGTGTCATCCTGAGCGGAGCGAAGCGTAGTCGAAGGACGCGCATTCGTGCCGCTCTACCGTTCCGTGTGATGTCTTGAGGGTGGGTATCAGTCTCCGGTACACATCGGAACGCAGAAACGCCGCAGTCTTCAGCTGATTACGGCGTTTCGTTATTTGAAATACGATTGGTCGCGCGCGACTATTGTTTCCGGCTGAACCATGACCATGCGGTCTAATTTGTCAATAACAGTGCTCTTAAATGAGCTGTTCCATGGCGGTTCGCCGAGATACCGGCCTAAAAACCGATGCAGTCGTGAGTGTTCGATGGGAATTACAGCAGCGTGTCCGCGTATCCCGACGTGGCGTAGCTTCCCCTGCTCGTGATCAAAATCGACGATGCCGACAGCAACGCGCGGATCGCGTTCGATCCTCTTGATAAAGCTGTCGCTCGTCTTTCCGATCAGCCAAAGCACATCATCTTCGTACAGAAACCAAGTCGGCGACTCCCGCGGTCCATCTTCGCTCGCCGTCGCAAGATGAGCGAAAAGCGGCAAAGCCAGAACCTCTTCGAACGGAAAATCAGCTTCGATGACGTCCATTTACGAACTCACGAGTTCGATGCGATTCCCAAAAGGATCGTGAACGAATGCGCGCGGCGTTCCGGTTGCAGAATCTTCGGTGACTTCGATTCCCGCGTCGCGCAGTTTACGCAATAACGAATCGTAGTCAGTGCATCGAAGCCCGGGATGCGCCTTTTTTGCTGGACGAAAGTCGTCTTCAACGCCGAGATGGAGTTGTGCGTCACCGCTTGCAAACCAGCATCCACCGCGCTTTGCCAATTCCTCAGGCTTAGGCAGCTCGACCATACCCAGGACCCGTACGTAGAACGCTCTAGCGCCGTCTTCGCCGCCGCTCGGCATTGCGAGTTGTACGTGATCGATTGCAGCGAATGGGTTCATATCTAGACGCTTGCGCACGAGCGCGTGAATTGCCTGGTTGCTGGGGCGTTTCGATGGTGGTGTCGTGGTTCGACAGGCTCACCATGACAGTGGCGCCACTGTCGTCCCGAGCTTGTCGAGGGGCTACGTCGAACTAGCTGTTGAAGTCGCTCGGTTTGAGATCGTCGAGAAACTTTTTGAAGCGGCTCATCTCGGTGTCGTCGACCGATTTCTTCTCTTGCGATGCTTCTTCGAGCACGATCTTGTCGGAGACGTAGATCGGCGCTTGCATCCGTAGCGCGAGCGCGATTCCGTCCGACGGACGCGCGTCGATCTCTTGGAGATCGCCGTCGGTTCGAAGGATCAGTTTGGCGAAGAACGTCGAGTCCTTGATGTCGTGGATGATGACCTGCTCGAGCGTCGTGTCGAGCGACTCGAGGATGTTGCGCATGAGGTCGTGCGAGAGGGGTCGCGGGACCGGCGCGCCTTCGAGTGCCAGGGCGATCGCGGTTGCTTCGAACGGACCAATCAGGATCGGCAGGTAGTGCGACCCGTCCATGTCCTTGAGGATGACAACCGGGTCGTGGGTCAGCAGGTCGATGCCGAGTTTGTCGACCTTCATTTGGCGCATGCCGTCCTATCCGACGCGCTGTGCGGTTTCTCTTGCCAGGGCGGCTCGCCCATGCAGCCGAACTGCAGGCCGTTCACCATGGCATTATCGTGCGGTATCGTCGGCTTGCCAAACGTCGGCAAGTCCACCATTTTCAACGCCCTCACGCGTTCGGCGCAAGCGCTGGCCGCGAACTATCCCTTTGCGACCATCGAACCGAACGTCGGCGAGGTTGCCGTCCCGGACGATCGTCTGCGCGTGCTGCAACAGCTCGTCAGCGGCGAACGCATCGTCCCGGCAACCGTCCGCTTCGTCGATATCGCCGGCCTCGTGCGCGGCGCCAGCTCCGGACAGGGGCTCGGCAACGCGTTTCTGAGCCACATTCGCGAGACCGACGCAATCGCGATGGTCGTGCGTTGCTTCGAGGACGGCAACGTGACACATGTCGAGGGCTCGCCCGAGCCCAAGCGCGACATCGAAATCATCGCGATCGAACTCGCGCTCGCCGACTTGGCGACGATGAAAAAGCGCTTCGACAAACTCGAACGCGAAGCGCGCGCGAATCCGAAGCTTCGACCGCAGCTCGACGCGGCCAAGAATCTCATTTCCGCGTTGGAAGAAGGCAAGCCGGCGCGTTCGTTCGCGCGCGACTCGTTGGAAGCCGAGGTCGCGCGCGAGTCGTTCTTGCTCACCGCCAAACCGCTGCTCTACGTTGCAAACGTCGACGAGGGACAGATCGGCAAGCCGGGACCGCTGGTTGCCGCCGTGCGCGAAGTTGCCGCGCAGGAAGGCAGCCCCGTCGTCGTCCTCTCCGGCAAGATCGAGTCGGAACTCGCCGGGCTATCCGACGAAGAAGCGCGTGAATTTTGTTCGGAACTCGGCATCGAACGCAGCGGTCTGGACGAACTTGCGTTGACCGCATACGACCTGCTCGGACTGATGACATTTCTCACCGCCGGTGAGAAAGAAGTGCGCGCATGGACGATCGACAAGGGAAGCAAAGCGCCCCAAGCCGCCGGCAAGATCCACAGCGACATCGAACGCGGATTCATTCGCGCCGAAATCGTCTCGTACGGCGACTACGTCGAGTACAAAACGATGGATGCCTTGCGCAACGCCGGCAAACTCCGCAGCGAAGGCAAAGAATACGTCATGCAAGAGGGCGACGTCGTAAACTTCCGCTTCAATGTATAAGACCGCGCTTGGGGGACCAAACGACGGGCTCGGCTAAGAAAAGTTGCGTATTTGCGACTTTTCAGGCCAGGGGATGACGGGGGAGACCCCCAAGCTTAGAGGGTTTGAACTCCGCTGGAGGCTGAAATCATTCTATGACCACTGCTGTGCGCGAAGTCTCGGTTTTTGGAGACGGCATTGCCTATTTTAATGAGGCGGCCGATCTTCTTGAGCTCGATGCCGGGATGCGCCGTATCCTGACGCACCCGTCGCGTCAAATCATTTTTTCGATTCCGTTCCAACGCGATAGCGGCGAATTCGAGGTGTACACCGGGTACCGCGTCCAGTACAACTTTGCGCGCGGACCGGCCAAAGGCGGCATCCGTTACCATCCGGGCGTGACGCTCGACGAAGTCACGGCGCTGGCATTCTGGATGACCTGGAAGTGCGCCGTGGTCGATCTTCCCTTCGGCGGCGGTAAAGGCGGCGTCACCTGCGACCCGAGCACGCTCTCGATGAACGAGCTCGAGCGCATCACGCGCCGGTATGCGGCCGAACTCAT
>DASSZO010000152.1:0-2258 GCA_035702815.1 Candidatus Aquilonibacter sp.
ATCGGAGAGGGCTGCTACAACTCACTAGGAGTCATCGGGACGTCAAACATACCCGTGAGCAACGGTCGCGATACGAGCGTTGTGAACATCTGGGCGTATGTCGCGAACGCGGACGCGAAGGCGGCAGCGTGGGTTTACAAAAATGCGGCCGGACAGTACTGGGCTCAGATAGACCACGAGCACGTTCAAATCGTTCGCAGCGCGTTCCCCAAACGAACAGCGGACGCACTCCTTCGCGGCGCAACTACCGAGATGAATTCGATTCCCTACAGGATTAGCGCGGCCGACGCCCTCGACTTGTCGTTTAAAAAGGCCGGCATATACCGCCAGCCATGCTTCACCAAGGATTTTCCAGCGAGCGCCCTTTGACGATGAGATCGTCGGGCGGCGTGCTCCGATCGGCGTCCAGAGAGCGCGCTTACGCAACGAGAATGCGATCGAACGGATCGCGGTGATGATCGGGTAGCGCGCCGACGGCGAGCGCGTGCTCGTGGAGGATCGGCAACGTGTCGAATCCCAGCGATCGTACCCGGGCGGGAAACCAACTGGCGGGATCACCGGACAAACTCAGTTTACCCAGCGCTGTTTTTGTGTCGGGATCGGCGATCGCTAGTCGCGCGGGCTCGGCCAGTTCCTCGGGTTCGGCCGCTGCCCAGAGGAACAAGTAGGTGTCGAGAAGCAGCCGCACTAGGTCCCTTCGAACAGCTTGGTGATCTGCGCATCGACTGCATCGAAGTCCGGTTCGATGGTGATCAGGCCGCGATCGACTCCGAGCTGGCGGGGTGCCGGCTTAGGCCGCGCGGTCGACGATCACCGCACGCCGGGTCGTGCCGGACCCGCGCAAGAGCTGCACTTTCACGCTGAAATCGCCGAATCGCGCCGTTACGCTCGTCGTTCGTTCGAGGACGCATCGCTGGGCGAGGACGTCGACGGCGCGCTCGAGGACCGACGGAAGCTTGAGGGTCTCGCCGACGGGCGCGAACTGCGGCTCGATCGGCTGGCCCGGCATGGCGGAGCACATCATGATGACGTCGGCGCGTTCGTTGAGAACGAAGCATCGCGGCAGCGCCTCGGCGGCGAGATCGATCGGGCGGGTTTGCGTGTCCATGTCCGTATCGTACGCGCCAAATCCGCTGACGGGCATCGCGAGAATCACCTGGTTTCGCCGCCCCTACCCCTGCTCGGGTGTGCGTACCAGTACGGGGTCCATCCGAAAAGCTTGAGCGATTGCTGGGAAACTCCGCTAGCCGCGGCCCGTACCTGATGCATGATTCTGATGACCACCGCACCTATCGCACAACCCGCGCCGCCGCCGTCAGCGAAAGACTTCTACGCCCGCGCGCTTCACAATATGCGGTCGATCCAACAACCCGCATTCGCTACCTACCACGTCCACGTTTCGGTCTCGGGGGCAACCTTCGTCGTCAATCGCTCCCCAAAAGGGCCGGCGTTCGTCGGATTTGCCGTCGGTCATTCGAAGCCGTCGCCGCCGGATTTTCACGCGGCGTATCGTGATGCCGACGGATTGACCGGAGTCGAAACGCCGCAAGGATGGGGCACGGTTCGGTCGCCGATGTTCGATCCGACGTGGACCGGCGTGTCGGATTGGATGCGGTATGGTTTCGACGGGCGACCGGAATCGACGGGAACGCCCGCCCCGCGAGCGACGCCGTCGCCGAAAGAGCCGCCCGTCATCGTGACCGTTTCGGCGATGGGCGTCGCGTATTACAACGTGACTGACGAAGGTGCCGCAACGTGCGCGAACGGTGACGCGGGCCATCGCGTGCACCTCATCGCGCGCCGCGATCCTCAAGCACATCCGCTCACCGACGCTGTCATCGACATGCGTACGCAACAACTGTGCGGCGTACGTTTCGGTTTTCGTCAAAGCGGACCGCTCTCGGCGAGCGGCGTGATCGATCTGGACCTTGCCGCGATCGACGGAACGATGCTCGTGACGCGCGAACGCGCGCAGTTTAACGTGCACCTGCTCGCGATACCGCTCAAACCCATCGTTGCGGAGATGCGCTACGGGGATTTCGCCTTTCCAGACACCGTTCCGCCGGATGATTTCCCTCACGCCAAATGAGCTGATGCGGTAAGCGCGAACCTCACAAGCAGATGCTCGCGCAACTCCTGATCAACGAGAAATCACGCCGGGGAGCGCAGGCCGCGCCCGAGGTGCGAGCGGCGCTCTCCGATGCGGGCATCCGCTTCGTCGAAGACGGCTGGCCGGACGACATCGGCGCCGAGATCGA
>DASSZO010000257.1:0-4019 GCA_035702815.1 Candidatus Aquilonibacter sp.
GCTGGGAATGGCACAGCAGATCCTTGCCATCGTGCTGGAAACGACCGACGTCTTCGAAGCTGCCGGAGCGCGTCTGTTGGCGGCGGCGGAACGCGTGGGCGCGATCGGCCAGCGCGTCGTTGCACTGAGCCTCCTAGCGCAAGGGGCGTACCGTCGTCTCGACATCGAACGAGCTCGCGCCCTGCGCGACGAAGTCTACCGCGCGATCGACGAACACGACATCATGATCAATTCCGTTGCCGTCCGTAACAATCTTACGCTTGCGGAACGCGAAATCGGCAACATCGATTATGCCGTTCGCGAATGGGAGCGCGCTTACCAGATCGCTGACGGGCTCCGTGCGACCAGCGCGATGATCTGCTCGCTCGTCAACCGCGCCGAGGTGTTCGTCGAAAACGGCAAGCCGCTCGAAGGCATCGCGCTCGCTCGGCGCGTCGTCGAGATGGTCCGCAAATCGGGCGAGCGACGCTTCATGATCGACGCGGAAATGGTGCTCGCGCAGGGATTCTTTGCAACCGGGCGGCGCGCCGAAGCACTGCAGATCATGAAGCGCGTGGCCGTCGAACGCGAAGAGACGAAGTCGCTACGCTCGCTTTCGAACGATCTGTGTATCTTGATCGAGTCGCTCGTCACGGCGAACCGTAAGACGGATCTTCCGCCCTACGTCGCGCAACTGCGCGAACTCTACTCTCTAGGGCGAGAGCGAGTAACGTATCCTACGCGCGTCTGCGCCGCACTCTCGGCGGCCTGCGAGGCCCTCGGCGACGCGGCCGGCGCGCGTCGCTATCGCTTCGAGGGGAAGACCGTGCTGGAACAGATGCTCGAAAAGCTGCCCGACGACGGCACGCGGGCCGGATTCGCCCTCATGAACTTCAACCGGTACTTGATGGAGCCCAAAGCCGAGAAAGCCGCGGTCGGCCTTAATAATCGCTAGGTAAGCAAAGCATCGGGGAATAAAGGCTCTCTTATGACTTTAGCCTCAACCCAACTTGCGTCCGGCACCCTCAAGCGTCTGGACGGCCGCGTGGCAATCGTCACGGGCGGCTCGCGCGGCATCGGCGGCGCGATTTCGACGGCACTTGCAGCGGACGGCGCAAACGTGGCCGTCATCGGCATCCCCGCCGACCGCGAACGCACGGAAGACCTGCGCTCGTCGCTCAACGGCACGGCCCAACTGGTCGAATTCTTCGAAGCGAACGTGGCCGACCACGAAGCGTGCCAACGCGCGGTGAACGCGGTGATCGAAAAGCACGGGCAGGTCGACATTCTCATCAACAACGCCGGCATCACCAAAGATCACACGGCGCGCAAGATGACGGTGGAAGAATGGCAAGCGGTCCTGGACGTCAATCTGTCGGGACCGTTTTATATGATCAAGGCCGTGCTGGAACACATGCTGGAGCGCAAATACGGCCGCATCGTGAACATCAGCTCGGTCGTCGGCAAGATGGGCAATTTCGGACAGGCAAATTATGCGGCCGCGAAAGCGGGGCTTCTCGGCTTGACCAAGACGCTCGCGCTTGAAACGGCGCGTTCGGGCATCACGGTCAACGCCGTCGCGCCGGGCTTCATCGCGACCGAAATGGTCAAAGCGATGCCGCAAGCGGCGATCGACATCGCCAAAGGCCGCACGCCGGTCGATCGCTTGGGCGAACCGAGCGAAATCGCGCGCGCGGTGCGCTTTCTGGTAGACGAGAATTCCGGTTTCATCACCGGCACGGCATTTGACGTCAACGGCGGGATGTACATGTAATGACGACGATCGGATCGGTACCTTTGGAAGAGTTCAGCTACGGCATGGACCTGTGCGGTGCCGATCCGGCATCGCTCAACGACGCATTGCGTGAAGTAACGGCGGAAGTGATGAGCGACCCGCTGCGCGTGGGTACGCTGATGAGCACGTTCATGCTCGCGGAGCAAACGGTTGCGATGAACGCGATGCGCCGCATGCAGGGCGACAATCCGCCGCCCGTCGCCGCGGCGAACGGCGACAAACGCTTCAGCGATCCGGCGTGGACGAGCAATCCGTTCCTCATGTCGATGGTCGAAGAGTATTTGGTGCGTCGCCAGTACGCGCTCCAAATCGTCGAACAATCTCGCGCGCCCGAAGCGACCAAACGCAAAGCGCGCTTCGCGATGACGATGATGATGGATTCGCTCGCGCCGAGCAATCTGCCGTGGCTCAATCCGATGGTCGTAAAAGAGGCCGTCGATACCGGCGGTGCCAGCCTCGTCAAAGGCATGCAAGAGTTCCTCGACGACGTACAGCACAACGGCGGTTATCCCAAGCAGGTCGACACGTCGACGTTCACGCTCGGCGAGAACATGGCCGCTACCAAGGGTGAAGTCGTCTTTCGCAACGAGTTGATCGAGTTGATCGCGTATTATCCGCAGACGGAAAAGGTCTACGAACGCCCGCTGCTGATGTCGCCTCCGTGGATCAACAAGTACTACATCATGGATCTGGCCCCGGGTCGTTCCTTCGTGGAGTGGGCCGTCAAACACGGCCACCAGACGTTCATGATCAGCTATCGCAATCCGGATGAGTCGATGCGCGACTACACGATGGACACGTATCTGGAAAAGGGCCCGCTTGCGGCACTCGATGCGGTTCAGCGTTTGACCGGTGCACCATCGGTCAACGTGGCAGCGCTCTGCCTGGGCGGAACGATGGCCGTGCTGATGCTCGCGTACCTAGCGGCGAAGGGCGAAGCCGATCGCGTCAATTCGCTGACGATTACGAACACGATCGTCGATTTCACCGAGCCCGGCGATCTTGGCGTCTTCACCGACGAAGCGTCGATCGCGAAGCTCGAAAAGAAGATGAACGAGCGCGGCTTCCTGGAGTCGAGCGAGATGGCGGGCACCTTCAATTGGATGCGCGCGAACGATCTCATTTGGAGCTATGTCGTCAGCAACTGGTACATGGGCAAGAAACCGCCGGCATTCGACATCCTAGCCTGGAACGGCGATTCCACGCGCATGCCCGCCGCGATGCACTCGCAATATTTGCGTTCGTGCTATCTGCACAATCTGCTGGTCGTACCGAACGCGTTCGTCCTTGGCGGCGTGCCGATCGATCTTGGCAAGATTCATACGCCGATGTACGTGCTCGGCGCGGAAGCCGATCACATCGCACCGTGGCGCACGACGTACATGACCTCACAATACGTCAGCGGGCCGGTGAAATACACGCGCACGAATTCCGGACACGTTGCCGGCATCTGCAATCCACCCGGCAACAAGAAGGCGTGTTACTGGACGGCCGACGCTGCCGAAACGGGCGAGTCGCCCGACGCGTGGCTCGAGCGCTCGACGAAACACCAGGGCAGCTGGTGGGAAGACTGGGCGACCTGGATCGACGCACACGGCGGGGCGAAGCGCGATCCGTATCCGCTGCCCGAAGGCGGCGAACCCGCACCTGGACGATACGTCCGCAATGAAAGCGCGGTAGAAGCATGAACAATCGCGATCATCTCAAGTCACTCGGCGAATTCATCCGCACGCAACGCGAGCTGGCGAATCTCTCACTTCGGCAACTCGCCGATCTCGCCAAAGTTTCCAATCCGTACTTGAGTCAGGTGGAGCGCGGGCTCTACAAACCTTCGGCCGAAGTACTCAAACAAATCGCGAAAGCGCTGCACCTTTCGGCGGAAACGTTTTACGCGCAAGCCGGCCTGCTCGACGAGGACGTTCGCAACGAAGCGGCCGACGCGGTGGAATCGTCGATCAAACTCGATCCGCGTTTGACTCCGGAACAAAAAGAAACGCTCATCCGCGTCTATCGGGGCTTCGTCGGCGACCGCGCCTAATCTCGCCTCCTTGTCATCCTGAGCGGAGCTGGTTGCGCTTCGCGCAACCGGCGTAGTCGAAGGATGAACCGCTCCTTGTCATCCTGAGCCTGTCGAAGGATGACCGTTCGACAACTCGACGATGCGACGCCAATCACGCTGCACGAGGGCGGCCTTCTTGGAACGGGACCATCCTTTGATGCGCTTCTCCGCCGCTATCGCAGCTTC
>DASSZO010000274.1:0-6910 GCA_035702815.1 Candidatus Aquilonibacter sp.
GACGAACAACGACAAGAAGTCCCGCGAGCACTTCGAAATGCGCACGCACAAGCGTCTCATCGATATCCTCCAGGCGTCGCCCAAGACGATGGATGCCCTCATGCATCTCGACTTGCCGGCCGGCGTCGACATCGAACTCAAGGCGTAGCCTAACCCCTGTCATCCCGAGCTTGTCGAGGGACGAACAAGATCAGCCCGAAGCAACCTGCTTCGGGCTTTTTCTTTTTCCTGACGGGGGACACTGATGGAACTCAAACCGACCTATCTCGGCACGATGATCTCTCTGGCGACCGTAGCCTTCGGCCTCATCGCCGCGGGCGCTTGGAATAAGTTCATTACCGACTTCATTGCGATCTTTTTGAAATCGGGAAGCGGCGTGTGGGCGGAGTTCGTCTATGCGATTATCATCACGATCGTCGCGATCGTCGTGGTGCAGAATCTCGGCAAACTCGCCGAGCGCGACAGCTTCGGACCGAAGGCGTAGCGCCCGGCGCATGAACCGGCGTTAGAGGCCGTACCAGCGGCTCGTCGGCGTGAGCAAGTAGTAGCGCAGACTGGTCGTGTTCGGTTGCGTTTGCGCAGCGAGAATGACGTCGTGGTTGTTGATCGCGACGGCATCGCTCAGATGCGGCGTGCCCGCAGGGACGAGCGAATTGAGGTCCCAGTATTTGCCTTCGCTCGTCCGTACGAACGCGAAGCCGGGGTCCGTACTGCTGCGATACCCTTGGCCGACGACGACGTCGTCATTATTAAGCGCTTCCGGGCTTCCTGAGATGAGCGTCGCCTGGGCGCCTTTGCATAAAAAGAAGGCGCTTGCGGGGCTCGTGTCGTCGCGGAAAAGGACGTGGTTGTTGTCGTTCAAGCCGAGCACTTGGCCGCCATAGCTGTTGCCGTTCTCGCACAGTGCGAGATTCGGATAAAGAAATGGCGAGTACCCATTTCCGATCGGGCCGAACATTTGCTCGCCGCCGACCTCCCCGCGATTATTGATCAACGACGGAATCGTATCGGTCGGCGGATTCGACTCCATCGGCTTCGGCGACGCGTTGGGATAGAGGTACGCCGGCTGATTGCCGAGGCTCGGATCGCTCTGGCCGATCGTGCCCACGATGACATCCGTATTGTTGATCGAAAGCGCGCCGCCGTTGAGCGGGGCCAACTTGCCGTCCTTGTAGAGATACGATGCGCCGTTGGCGTCTTCGCCGATTGCGTCGCCCAGATCGTTGATCGCGCGTAGGCCGCTCAGCGGAACCGTCGTGGTATGACCGTTTTGATACACGGTCGCATTGGCTCCGATCCAGCCGGCGACGGCGCCGGAGTTGTTGAGGGTCGGGTATCCTTCGTGGCCATTGACGACCGTGAAACCGTTGGGCAACGCGGTTACGGTAAATGCGTTCGTCACGGTGGTAGCGTTCGGCTTTATAAATCGGGTCGACCCTGCTTGATGATCCGCTGCTCCAATCGGCGGCGTGGTCGACGATGTCGTGTTTCCCGCGCAAGAAGCAAGCAGCGCGGCGAAGCTCAAAATGCACAAGCGCAATGAGAGAGTCATGCACTAAGCGTACGGATAGACAGCGCGCTCTTGAACAAGCGGGCCTATGGTGCAGCCTTGGGTCTTTCGCCTCTTGTTGGCCGGCGTTCGATGTTGCTAGTCGGGGCCTTCGTCGGTAGAGAAGCGGCGCAGGGCGTCGATCGAGGGCACGACGTAATACGCACCGGTTAGCGGTGTCGTGTATCGCGTGATCGCATCACGGATCCCGCCTTCGATCCCGGCCATGCGCACGAGCATGCGATCGAGGCGTGACTGTTCGGCGCTAAAACCGATGAAGACGGTCCCGAATTCGCGCACGTTGCCGTACGGCGTGTTGCGCCGGAAGATCTTGCGCTCTTCGCCGTCCACGACGTCCTTCGCACGTGAGACATGCGAATCGTCGGGCATCTCTTCGTCGGGCAGCTCGATGCTGTCGGCCTTGGTGCGTCCCATCGCGTACTCTTGCTGCTTGACGCTCAGCGCTTCCCACGCGCTTTCGTGACGCCACTTTTGATACAGCAAGACGCTGCCTCCCGCGCCGGGTTTGCCATCGGGAACCAGCGCCACATCGGGCGCTTGCATGAGGCTCGGGTTTTCGGTGCCGTCCTCGAAGCCGGTCAAGTCGCGGTTGTGACGATACGACCAGCCGTCGATGTCGGTCGCAAGGGTGGCGATGCCGTCAAGCGCTTCGATCGCGCCGCGCGCGCTCTGCCATACAATGTCGTACGATGCGCCGCTGAAGTACATCCAGCAATCGCACTGCGTCGCCGGCATCGAGAAGCCGTCGGGTCCGGTGTACGGGCGATCGAAATCGCGAGCGTCGGCAGGCGTGTCGGCGGGCGCGAGCGCGCGCCATAGCGATGGACGAAAGCCGACGGCAAAATTCACGCCGCCCACCGTCGTGCGAGGCTCGTGAATGTTTGCGGCGGTTTCGACGAGCGTGCGCGGCTGCACGCCGGGCGCAAGCACAAACTCGAGATAGATGTAGGCGGAGTCGCCGAGTGAAAAGATCGCTGGTTGCGGATGCATCGTCGATCCTAACCGTCGGCCTGGCTGCTTTTGACCGGCGGTTTACCCGACCGGATCTCAAACGCGAGTTGCGGGCGATGCTGCAGCGGAGGCAACACTTTCATGCGCACTTCGAAGCCTTTGACGTTGAGGTCCAAGCGGTACGCGACTTGCTGGATTCCATGCAGCAGTGCAGCGCTGATGTGATGGTCGGCGGGGCCGAGGTGCAGCAAGCTCGGCACGTGAGTCTTGCTTAGGAGCATGACGCGAATTTCGCCGGCCACGCGGGCGCTTTCAGCCGGGTCGTCTTGGCTTTCGTGAAACGCGATGACATCGTCGTCTTCGTACACGACCTCGGC
The DNA here is from genome assembly GCA_035702815.1 of Candidatus Aquilonibacter sp. Lineage (GTDB taxonomy): Bacteria > Vulcanimicrobiota > Vulcanimicrobiia > Vulcanimicrobiales > Vulcanimicrobiaceae > JAMXLG01. The sequence continues at coordinate 2,899 of DASSZO010000274.1, forward strand.
GTCTCCGGCGATCTCTTTCCATGATTCCGGTTTTTTCGGCCACTGGACCGGGGCGCCCAACATGACGTCGACCATGGCTTTTTCGTGCTTGCTCAAACCCGCCTCCACCTTGAAAGAACCGCTCGTGACTTCAAAGAACACTGCCTGAAGTCTTTTTCCAGACGAGGTGATCGATGTTCGAGCCGCTCTCCCGGCGCATTCGCGGCAACGGTAAGCTGACGTACGACAAGCCTGATCCCGAACACACCTTTCGGGGACGCCTGGACGGTACGCGCGCGAAGGCCGACGAGGTCGTCTATGAGGACGACGAAGTCTTCGCATTCCGGCATCATATCGACGAGACCGCGGCTTCGTGGTGGGACGTGCACGTCGTCATCATCCCCAAGAAGTGGTATCCGACGCTGCTCGATCTCAATCTTGGCGACGCGCACATCTGGCATCATCTCCTCGGCGGGATTCAGAAAGTCGCGTTACATCTGGGCTTGCACGAGAAAGGCTTTATCATCCGCGCCGGCGTGCTGCCGCCGTATCAACACACCGAGCACGTGCACATCCATATTCTCTCGGGCAAGCATCACAATGAGCACATCGACACTCCCCTTCCCGCAGTCGAATAAGCGGATTTCGCTCCGCAGCGTCGCGACGACGTTTGCGTTGATCTCGAGTACGTCATTCGGCGGCGGTCAAAAGGCGAGCATTCGCAAGCAAGTCGTAAGCCAAGGGTGGATGAGCAACGACGAGTTCATCGAGGGCCTTGAAATCGCGCAGGTCATGCCGGGCCCAAACATCCTCAACCTCGCGATTTTCTGCGGTCAGCGCGTGCGAGGTACGACTGGTGCGGTCGTCGCCGCACTCGCTGCGGCGGTGCCGCCGTTCGTCATCGTGCTCATCGCGGGCGCGCTGTACTTTTCATTCGCGCGTAACCCCTTCGTTCACGCTGCACTTGCCGGCTGTGCCGCCGGTGCAGTTGGATTGACCCTCGGCAATGCCGTCGAGTTATCGGTGGACTACCGTAAGGACTGGGTTGCCGTTGCGCTCATTGCGCTGACGGCGGTCGCCGTGTCGAAGTTTCGCATGCCGCTTGTGATCGTGCTCGCCGTCTTCGGCGGCATCGGCATTCTACGCCGGCATTGGTCGGCGGGAGAAGTCGCGTGAGCGCGACGTATCTGCGGCTGCTGTGGGTGTTCTCGATGCTGTCGGTGCTCGGATTCGGCGGTGGAAAGGGCATCATTCCGGAGATGCGGACATACGCGGTGACGACGTTTCATTGGACGACCGCCTCGCAATTCTCAGAATTCTATACGATCGGGAAAATGGTTCCCGGCCCGACGACGATCTTTTCAGCGTTGGTCGGATACGGCGCGGCGGGGATCATCGGCGCGGCAGTTGCGACGGCAGCCATGTTCGTTCCGTCGAGCCTGATGATGATCGGCGCGGGGACGCTCTTCGAGCGATTTCGAACCTCGCCGGTGCGCACGCTAATCGTGCAGGGACTCGCTCCCGCGATCATCGGCCTGGTCTGGTCCAGTGTGCTGTCGATCGGCAAAGGCATTCCGATTACCGTCACGACGATCGCGGTCGCGCTCGCCGTCGCCGTGCTTTCCATCCGTACCAAAATCAGCGCCCCGGCCCTGATCGGACTCTCCGGCGTCGCCGGTTTGATCTTTTTGCGATGAGCGACGATCCGAAGGAACGCTTTAGCGATCGCGCCGACGATTACGCCCGCTATCGGCCGAGCTACCCCGACGAGATCATCGCGGCGATTCTGGAGGGATACACCTCGCCGCTTGTTGCCGACCTGGGCGCCGGTACCGGCATCTCGGCCGAATTGCTGGCACGTGCCGGCGCGCGCGTCTTTGCCGTTGAACCGAACGCTTCGATGCGCCGCATGATCGCGCCGTTGCCCGCGATCACTCCGGTCGCGGGTACCGCCGAAGCGACGACTCTTCCCGATGACAGCGCCGACGTCGTCACCGCGTTTCAGGCCTATCACTGGTTCGAGCCGGATCGCGTGCTGGTGGAAGCGCGGCGCATCCTCCGGCCGCGTGGCCGCTTTGCGGCCGTCTGGAACCATCGCGACCGCTCCGATCCGTTCACCGGCGCCTACGAGCATATCGTCGATCGATTCGACGAGAGCGGCGGCGATATCGACCGTACCCGGCGCCTGAGCACGGTCATGGGGGATTTGCGCCGTCACGGGTGGCGGAACGTGCGCACCGTCACGGCCTCCTTTCGGCAGGGGCTCGATTGGGAGACGCTGATCGGCCGCGCTCGCTCGGCTTCGTATTTGCCGAAAAACGGCGCACCCTACGAATCGATGGAGCGCGAATTACGCCGGCTCTTCGAGACCTGGGGCGGTGAAATCGCGTTTACCTATGTGACGCAAGCCTTCGTTGCCGAGGCACCCCTCGAATGAAGTAGCCGAGCGTTCCGCGAAGCGGACGCTATGCCTACCCAGCTTCGAGAATCTCGCACCCGGACGTTTCGCGGCACGAAACGCCGCATATTTCATCTGCTCGAAGAGATGGGAACATCCGGCGACCAGATTTGGCCGTTCGCCGCGCAGCCGTTCATGCGCTCACCCGGACCGCTCACACCGCAAAAGACCGAAGAGTGGCACCTCGGCATCCACGCCGTGCTCGCCGAGGTCGTTCCCGACGAACGCATCGTGTGGCGCATCCTCAACGACGGGGTAGAAGGCACGCACGGTTTCTATCTGACGAGTGAGGGCAAGGAGACCGTGCTCGAATATCGCGTTGAAGCAACGCTCGATGACACGGACGGCCGCTTGTTGTGGCGCCGCTGGGAAGATTCGTTCGATCGTTCGACCGACGCGCTGTTCGATAAGCTCGCTCGCGTTCTCAAAAGGTGAGCACGATGGAACAGCGCAAACTGGGCGCTCGCGGGCCGGCCGTTTCGGCGCTCGGCCTCGGGTGCATGGGCATGTCGGAATTTTATGGACCGGGAGACGAAGCGGAATCGATTCAAACGATTCATCGCGCGCTCGAACTCGGCATCACGATGCTCGACACCGCGGACATGTACGGCGTCGGGCGCAATGAAGAACTCGTCGGCAAAGCGATTGCCGGCAAGCGCGATCGCGTCTTTCTCGCAACCAAATTCGGCATCGTGCGCGATCCGCACGACCATTCGCGGCGTGGGATCAGCGGAAAGCCCGACTACGTCCAACAGGCCTGCGACGCATCGCTGCGGCGCTTAGGCGTCGATCATATCGACCTGTACTATCAGCATCGCGTCGATCTCGACACACCGATCGAAGAGACCGTCGGGGCGATGGCCGAACTCGTTACCGCAGGAAAAGTGCGCTACCTTGGCCTTTCCGAAGCAAGCGGGGCGACCATCGAACGCGCGTGCGCCGTGCACCAGATTACCGCGTTACAGCAAGAATGGTCGCTCTGGTCGCGCGATCTCGAAGAGAACGGTCAGCTTGCCGCGGCGAGAAAGTTGGGCGTCGGCATCGTCGCCTATTCGCCGCTCGGGCGTGGCTTCTTGACGGGCGCCTATAAGAGCGTCGACGACCTTGCTCCCGACGATTTCCGACGTCACAATCCGCGCTTTCAAGGCGCGAACTTCGAGCGGAACTTGCAGCTTGTGAGCCGTGTCGAGGAACTCGCGCGCGAACGCGGCTGCACCCCGTCCCAGCTTGCACTTGCGTGGGTGCTCTCGCGGGGCAACGACGTCGTGCCCATTCCTGGAACCAAACACGTCAAGTATCTCGAGCAGAATGTCGCGGCGCTTGACGTGCAGTTGAGCGAATCGGATCTGCGTTCGCTCGACGAGATCTTCCCTCCAAACGCCGCAAGCGGCGATCGCTATCCCGACATGAGTGCTGTAAACCGATGACTGCTACGTCGAACCATTCGAAATCTGCCGCGCCGCCCGATGCCGTCGATTTTCTCGGAATCGACGCGTTGCTTAGCGACGAGGAGCGGCTCATCCGCGATACGGTGCGCTCGTTCGTGCGCGATCGCGTCGCGCCGAATATCGGTGA
>DASSZO010000070.1:0-12306 GCA_035702815.1 Candidatus Aquilonibacter sp.
ACGCAGCAGATGATCGACCAGTTTTCGTCGGATTTCGGCGTTCCGACGAGCTGGGACGCCGTGCAAGGGCAGATTGCGTCGGTCAAAGGACAAGCGTCAAGCGCTCTGGACAACGCGACCGGCGGGTACGGCAGCCAGATCATCGGCGGACTCTTCGGTCACAAGAAAAGTGCGCCGACCCCGTCGCCTTCACCCAAGAGCGACACCTGCAGCCACCAGTGACGCATCGCGCGCATCAAAACACGCTTTGACCTTTTCGATGTAGGCGCCGAGCTGCGCGGCGTCAACGGACGCGGCGTCATCGGCAGCATCGAGTAGGTCCGCGTCGGCTGCGAGCACCGCATCAGCCGAACGCACTTCTTCTTTTGGCCGTTCGAGCGCAACCAAATCGCGCTGATCGGCAAACGCGGCGCGTTCGATGAGCGGTTCGAGGGCGTCCGCGGCATCGCCGTCGAGGCGCGACTGGAGCTCGGCGAGGCGTTCGCCGGCGTAGGCGCGGATCAGTTGATCGGAGCGTCCCACCGCCTCCAATGACGCATAGCCGGGGAAAGCGTTAATTTTTGCTCGGATTCGTGTTAGGGGATCCATCACGCAAGGCGTTACGACGGGTAAGGACCCGGAGCCTCGGGAAGTCCCGTTCCTACGATGACGGCGATTGCGCTGGTGGCGCTGGCTCTTGCGATCGGCGCGGGAGGCTACGCCTACGTCTACTTCAAGCGGTACGCGCTCGAGCGTCAAGAACACCGCCGTGTCGTCGCGCTCTTTTCCCGATACATGCCGCCGCCCGTCGTCGAAGATCTGCTCGCGCGGCAAGACCCGCGCCTGCTCGAGGCGCGCGAGTACTATGCCACCCTGCTATGCGTGCGCATCCGCAACTTCGCGCTCTTTTCGGAAGCGCTCTCGCCGGAAGAGACGCTGCGGTATCTCAACGAGTTTTACACGATCGTCGGCCAAGCCGTTGCGCGACATAAAGGCTTCATCGAAAGCCTGCGCGGCGATACGGTCGTTGCGGTCTTCGGCGTATTGATCGAAGAGCGCTTTCAGGAAGAGCGCGCGCTGCGCGCCTCGCTCGACATCATGCGGGTCGTCGCCGCGATGGAATCGCGGTGGCGCGAACAGCGGCGCAAAGCCTTTACGGTCGGCATGGGGGTCAATTCGGGCAAGATCGTCGCCGGGGACACCGGATATAAGGATCGCCGGGAGTTCGCGATCGTCGGCAACCCCGTGCACGTCGCGGCGCGCCTGGAAGCGGCGTCCGAGGACCTCAACGCGTCGATCATTGCGTCGGAGACCACCTACGACGTTGTTCGTGACCTGTTCGTCGGCATTCCGACCTCGTCGCTTCCGCTCAAGGGCTTGCGGCGGTTACAGAACGCGTACATCATTCGCGGATTAACTCGCCGCGCAAGTGAAGATTCGCTTCTCACGCTTCCTTCGCAGCGCTCGTTTCAACGAACGGTCGTACGAACGTGGGAGCCGCCCGAAGAGCCGGCGGTGGAAGCGGACGCGTATATCGCGCCGGGGCCGCCGGAGCCGGAGAAAAACCTCGTCGACGAACGCGTCGCAGGTAACGGCGCATCGCATCCCTTCGCTCACTTCTCGCGCTACGACGACGATGCTCCGGCATTGCCCGAAGCGCCGCCCGTCATAGGAACGTATGAAGACGATCAAGGTCCGCCGGTTCAGCTTCCGCCGTAGTCTGATTCTCGCGCTCGTTCCGCTCTTCGTTCCAGCGCTCGCAGCGGCCGCCACCGTTCACGGCACGACCGACGCCGCCGTGGTGTGGATCACCGCGCCCGATGCGGTCGGCCCGGAGCACGATGCCGAGATGCGCAACCGCAACCGCACGTTTATCCCGCCGTACGTCGTGATTCCGGTTGGGTCGCAGGTCCGCTTTCCAAACGACGATCCGTTCTATCACAGCATCTATTCGGACTCGGCCGCGGATCGCTTCGATATCGGGTACTACGGACCGGGACCGGGAAAGCTCGTCACATTCAATCAACCGGGCGTCGTCAACGTGCGTTGCCACATCCATGCCAGCATGCACGCAAACATCATCGTCGCCGATGGTCCGTATGCGCTTGCATCGAACGGTACGTATTCCATTGCGAACGTTCCCGCCGGCAAGCATGTAGTGCATGCGTGGGACCCCGATCACGGCGAACGAACGGCGACCGTCAACGTGCCGTCGGCGGCAGCCGACGTTACGCTTGATGTGAAGCGCTAAGACCCAAGCCCAAGCGCGGGCCGAATTCCTGCGCAACGTTCTTTGGCGGCACGAGCAGTCCGCCGTCGATGAGCGCGACGGCGGCGTCGATGCAGCGCATGTCCCACTGCACGCCTGCCCCCTCGACTAAACGACGCTTCGCTTCCTCAACGGATAACGCTTGACGATACGGACGATCCGTCGTCATCGCATCGAACGTATCCGCTACCGCGATGATTCGCGAGAGCAGCGGAATTGCGTCGCCCGCCAATCCGTCCGGATATCCGCGCCCGTCCCACCGTTCGTGATGATGCAGCACGCAGGGCACGATCGGCGCCATCGCTTCGACTGGACCGAGAATTTGTTTGGCGATCGTCGGATGTCCGTTGATGATTTCGCGTTCGTGCGGATCGAGCGGACCGTTCTTGAGCAACACGGCATCGGGAACGCCGATCTTTCCGAGGTCGTGAAGCAGCGCGCTCCATTTGACGTGATCGACGTCTCGCGCGCGCAAACGCATCTGCTCGGCGATTGCGACCGAGTATTCGGAGACACGGCGCGAATGACCGGCCGTATACGGATCGCGTTGATCGACGATTGCGGCCAAGCCTTCCATCGTTTGAAGGAACGTCGTTTCCGCTTGACGCCGGCGCCGATTGAGTTCGTTCTGCGCGGCGATCGCTAAGGTCAGCAACGAGACGAAGATGAAGGCGCACGCCGCAATCGTGGCTCCGACGACGAACTGCGTTTCGCGGCTGGTTTCGTCATTGAGCTGCCCGAGCGAAATGTCGATGGCGGCAACCGCGACGTAACCCGACGACGTGGGCGAGGCGAGCGGAACGAACGCGGTTACGATCGGTTCACCGGCGACGGTGTGAACCGGCCCTTGAATGATATTCTGCTCGCTCACCGCCTGCTTCACCGACGATGCCGCGTCGGGCGCGAGGATCGGATCGAGCGGGCGGCCATCGGGCCGATAGAGCCTGACGTCGCGCACCAGCGCTTGGAAATTTTTGACGTTCCGCACGGCGGCGTCGATCTCGCGCCGGTCACTTTCGGTAAAAGCGCCCGAACGCGCGTAGCGGTCGAGCGGATCTTGCAGCGTCGCACTCGCCTGACCCACGGCGTTGACCATGAGGTCGTTGCGGACCGCATTGAGATGGTTGCGCGTGAACACGTACGAGAGCGTCACCGACATGCCGATGACGACGACGAGCAACACGCTCGCAAATCGCGTCAAAAACCCGATTTGCGAGAAGCGCACTATTTGACGAAGCCTCCGGAATACGGCGGGAACGCGCCCAGCGCATTTGCGAGCATGCCGACGTGAACGGTCTCGACGCCGAGAATCGAACCGGCGATTCCGGCGAGATTTCGATCCTTGAATTCCGGAATGACGGAGAGATACGTCGACGCCGCCTTCTCTTCGAGGTCGCGAGCGAATGCGAGCACGTCGGACTGTGTGCCGAAATGCGGATAGGTGATCGGCACGAGCTTGTCGCTGGGGACGCCGCCCGCGCTTTTCACCGTCGCGCTCAAGGCGGCTGCGTGCGCGGCGTGGTCGGCGGAGAACTGCTGCGCCAGATGAAGCGCCGGCGGCGCGAGCAGATTGGTTTGAGCGGCGTCGGCGTAGGCCTTGATCGCGGTGCGTTCGAGGTCGAGCGCCGCATTGAGCGTATCGAGATCGGCGCGCGCGATCGTATCGGCGCGCGCGATGAGCCGATCAAAGAACATCGCGGCGGTAAGACCGAGCGTAGTGCTGACGATAAAGCGTGCACGAGACGTTTCCATACGTTACACCAAACCGACCAGACGCGTGAGCGTTTCACTCGCGCCGGCTCGAATCGAACAGTCGACGCCTTCGGTGATCGCGGTTGCTTCAGGATTGATTTCAGCGACGTACGCGTTGCGCGCGAAGCGCGTCGCAAGCGCCGCCGCGGGATACACGACCGCGCTCGTTCCGATAACCAGAATCACTTCGGCTTCCGACGCAGCCGCCGCGGCGCGGCTCCACGCGTCTTGCGGGAGCGGTTCTCCAAACCACACGATGTCGGGACGAAACAGGCCGCCGCACTCGTGCTCGATTTCATCGATTGGAAGTCCCGTTGCGTCGAGCGGGCGGCGCGCATCACAGACCGTGCAGCGCGCGATACGCAACGACCCGTGCAGTTCCAGCAAATGCGACGATCCGGCACGCATATGAAGAGAATCGACATTTTGGGTCGCAAGCGTGAATGCGGGCATCCGGCGCTCGAGTTCGACGAGGGCGTAATGACCCGGACTTGGGGTGGCGCGGCGATGGGCGGCGTTGCGTTCGTTGTACCAGGTCCACACCAGGCGCGGGTTCGCGGCGAATCCGGCCGGCGAGGCAAGCTCCTCGACCCGGTGGGTCCTCCACATGCCGCCGACTCCGCGAAACGTCGGCAGACCGCTCTCTGCGGAGATGCCGGAACCGGTCAGGACGAACGCGGAACGAGCATCGCGCAGGCGGGCCGCCAGCTCTTCGATCATTCGCGCTTCGATTCGCCGCCCGGCCCAATCCGCCTTACGCCCGCCGCCGTTGTTATCTTCGAGGGCAGGTCGCACGTGAAGCGGAACCCCAGGCAGGTGACTCAAGATGTCGAGCAGCTCATGGTACGGGTAAAGGCGCGCGATGCCGATGCATTCGAAGCGCTCTACGATGCCCACCATCGTCTCGTCTATGGAGTTGCAGCACGGATGCTCGGCGACGCCGGCGCCGCCGAGGACGTGACGCAAGGCGTCTTTTTGAAAGTATGGACATCACCGGAACTGTTTCGCGGGGGGAATTTTCCCGCATGGCTCGTGCGAATGACGCGTAACCGCGCCCTGGATCTTTTGCGTTCGCGCGCTGCGCATCCGCAGACGGAACTTCCGGACACGCTTCCCGAAGAGCAAGCGATCGAAGACACCGCGTTTGCCAACATCGACGCGAATCTCGTTCGGCGCGCGCTCTCCGGTCTGCCGCCCGAGCAGCGCGAGCCGATCGAACTCGGATTCTTCGGCGGCATCACGCACGACGAGATTGCCCGTCGCAGCGGAATTCCGCTCGGAACGATCAAGACGCGAATACGAATGGGGCTCAAGAAACTGCGGGCATCGCTGGAAGGCGCGGTGACGGTATGAACGACACGCACGACGCCATGCTTGACGACGTCGCAGTGTACGCGCTCGGGTCGCTTCCGCCGGCGGACGCACAGCGAGTGCGCGAACACCTCGAGACGTGCCCGCAGTGCCGCGCCGAGTACGAGGCGCTCGCGCCCGTGACCGCGGCCGTTGCCCGTTCGGCCGAGGCCTGTTCCAGCGAAAGCGAGGGAGCGGTCGTCGCGTCGCCGCTGCTCAAGGCTCGCATCATGCGCGAAGTTCGGGCGACGAGTGCGCAACCGGCAGCGCCGGTTCGTCGCACGCCGGTGGTGTGGCCCGCGTATCTGGCGGCGGCGGCGTGTTTCGTCCTCGCGATCGGGCTCGGCATTTCGAACCTCTCGCTCACGCGTCATCTGCATCAAGTGGAGCTTGCGCAAAAGAGCGCCAACGAACATCCGGCGGTAGCCGCGGCCGTAACCGACGAACGCGCGCTCGCGGATCTGGTAAACGCCGGCGCAAAACGTTACCCGGTTCCCGGCGGCGAGATCGTCAGTTCGAACAATCGCCTCTACATCGCGATGCACGACATGCCCGAACCGCCCAAGGGTAAGGTCTACCAGGCGTGGACGTTGCCCAAGGGTTCCAAGACGATGGTGCCGGGTCAGACGTTTACGCCGGACAAGCGCGGGATCGCAATCGTGGCGCTGCGCCCTGGCGCAAGCACGACGCATGCCGTTGCGGTGAGCATCGAGCCGCCGGGCGGCAGTAAAGCGCCGACGAGTTCGCCCGTTGTACTCGAACTGTTGGAGTAATGATTCGAACGCAACCGTTGGGCGGGGCGCTGGAAACGGCGACCCTCGCCTATCTTGCTCGCGCGCCGTACGACCACGTCTTCCTGACGTATTTGATCCTGTTCGATCCGTCGGTGACGACCCGCAGCGCGATCCGCGTCGCGCTCGACGACGCCGGCAACGTCACGGGTGCGGGGTATTTCGGGCGTCAGGTCGTTCTGGCGGCCGATGACGACGCGACCGTCGAAGCGCTCGCGCAAGAGGGCCGTTCGTTTCGCGGCGAGCGGATGATCGTCGGGCCGCGCGCTACAATCGCAAAATACTGGGAACTTATTCAGGCCGGACACCAACGTCCGCGTGCCGTACGCGACCGCCAATACGTGATGATGCTCGACCGCTCCATGCTGCGCCCCTATCAGCACAGCGTCGTCGCGCGACGCGCGCGAATCGACGAATGGATGCTCGTCGCCGACAACTCGGCGCTGATGATCAGTCAAGAATTGGAGTACGATCCGCGGCGATCTTCGCCGGAATTTACCGCGAACGTGCGCGCGATGATCGAGCGTGGGTTATGGTGGGTGGGCGAATCGTTCGGCCGGCTTTGCTTCTTCTGCAACATCGGGCCGTGGAGTCCGCAAACGGCGCAAATGCAAGGCATCTGGACGCCCGAAGATATGCGCGGACGCGGCCTTGCGACCGAAGCCCTCAGCGCGATCTGCGAGCGGCTGCTCACGATGTCGCCTACGCTGTCGCTCTACGTCAACGACTTCAACGAACGCGCGATCGCACTCTACGACCGCGTCGGCTTCACGACCGTGAGCGAATTCCAGACGATTCTGTTCTAGTCGTTGTGGTGGTGCAGGTGTTCGCCCACCGAGCGAACCTCGCTCTCGACGGCGCGTTCGCCGGCGGTGACGCGATCGATGATCCAGCGGATGGTTGCGACGACGCCGATGACCGCGAACACGAAGACGATGAAGAACAACCACGCCGCGGTTTCGGCAAGACGAACGAGCGTATGTTCCATAGTAGCGGCGCCCTTTGCCGCTTGCTCGCTAAGGCCCTGCTAGCGCGCGCGCCCCTCGACGTTCTTCGAGACGATCGCGAAGATGATGCAGAGAAACGCCGCCAAGCGCATCAGATAGATCGCCGGCGTGGTCGTTTCCGGAGCGTTGAGCCACGAGAGCAGCAGCCGCTCTAAGCCGAGCAGCCAAAATGCGATGGCGAACAGGAGGAAAAAACGGTCCGCCGTGCGTTTGCCCATGCGCCCGAAGAAGAGCGCCGCGACGAAGCAGCCCATTGCCACGACGCCGTTCAAGAAGAGATACATCAGCGCACCGCCTCCATGATCAGGGCGTAGCAGAGAACCATCACGCCGATCGCGGCCGGCAACGTACGCAAACCGCCGAGATTTTGAACGTTTGCGAAGAAGTAGTTATCGAGGTCGATGAACAGCAGAATGTTGTTGATCGTAAAACACGCAAAGCAGATCGAGCTCCACAGCAACAGCTTTACTTTCGTGCGGCGATATCCGCGCGCGAGTAGAATCGTGCAGAGCAAACTTGTCAGCGTGCAGATGACGTAGATGGCGTCAGCGATCATCGTCTTCACCCCATAAACGGAAGGCGTCGGCAAACGAACGCGCGGAATCGATCGATCTCGAAAAGATCGCTTCGATGAGACGGACGCGGCGATGCTCGTATTCGTACTCCAGCTCGTCGACTGCCTTCGCATGCGAGCCGGGATCGTAGGCGTAGGTCCCATTGGTCTCCGACACAAGCCGAGCGCGAACGAGGTCACGCAAGCGCCGCTCGACGGACGACGAAGAACGGCGCAGTTCCTCGGCGACGTGCGCGGGCGTCCACGAGTGCTCCGGATCGCGCTTAAGCAACAGGAGCACCTCGACATGTTCCACGGAATCGATGGCGCGGTTGATCAACGCGCGCAAAGTGACGGAAAAGGACACGCCACTCCATTGTACCCGACCGATGCAACCGATGACCCAGGTAGTCGGCGGGAGCGTCACAACGCGTTGCGGAAGCGCGCTGGAGTAGAACCCGGAGGCAATTTTCATGGCTCTCGCGCACGCCGTTCTTCATCTCACGCTCTGCAGTGCCATGATGCACGCGCCCTCGGGTGCGCCAATCGACGTGCGCATGCACGCAACCGACGCGACCGGACGGCAAACGTACGACCGCGACTTCCGCTTCGTACGCGGCGCGAGTCCGGAACAAACCGTCGAATTCGACTCGCCGCGCGGCGTCTTTCGCTTGACCTTCGACGCGCCGAAATACGGCTGCGGCGCTGCGAGCTACGAAGTTTTTCTCGAAGGCGAATCGCGCAACATGAAAGAGCGTCTTGTCGAGGGACATCCGCGCGCGCGTGAAGCGACCCTGCTCGTCGGCACCGCGCCGACGGCGTTCTTGTACGAAGAACCGACCTTCGTCTTGCTCGACAAGAGCATCGCATGCAATCAACAAGTCGATGGAACGCTCGATGCCGATTTGCGCACCGAGTACGATCCGGGTTCGTATCATCTCTGGCTCTATCCGGCGCCGCAGATTCTTGCGCGCGGCGCCGTCACCGTTGCGTTCAAGCTGACGAGCACGACGGGCGAGGATCAATTCGTCCGGCTCAAATTCCCGTATCCGGCGCCGTGGCATGGGTGGCCTTATACGTTGCAGTTCAACTTGCCGGAAAACATGCTCGATTCGCTCGCGACCGAGCCCAAGAACGTGCTTCTCTGCCCCAAGATCTACGAAACGTCGGGAGGCTAGGAAACCGACGCCGGACGGCGCAATAGCGCGCCATGGCAATTCAGAAGGGCCGTACGTCGACGGCCAATCGCACTTCGACGCTAGAAGTCGGGGCGGCGGCGCCGGAATTCGAGCTGGCCAATCATCTCGGCTCGAAAACCAAGCTGTCGGACCTGCGCGGAAAGAACGTCGTCCTGGTGTTCTATCCGTTCGCGTTCACCCCGGTTTGAACCAGTCAAATCCCTGGTCTCAACGAGCAGCTCGCTCGCTTTGACCAGTTGAATGCCCAGGTCTTGGGCATTTCGATCGATAGCACGCACGCAAACAAAGCGTGGGCAGAATCCTTAGGCGGCATCCAGTTCCCGCTGCTCTCCGACTTCTATCCGCACGGCGACGTCGCGAAGAAGTACGGCGTTCTTCACGCCGGCGGAATGGCGGAACGCGCGAACCTGATCATCGATAAAGACGGCAAAGTCCGCTACATCGACGTCCACGACATCTCCGAAGAACCGGACATCAACCAGCTCTTCGAAGAACTTCAAAAACTCCAATAACGCAAACACAAATCGGGCGTATTTTGGTCCGGGTCTAGGAAGTTGAGGCGCGAAGTTTGCTTTGGCAAACGAGTGCTCAACTGACGACGACCTGGGCCAAAAGACGCCCGATTTTGGCGGGAGCGTGTAGGAATCGAACCTACCAGCCACCTTGCGGCGACCTCAGCGATTTTGAAGACCGTGCGGACCACCAGATCCGTACGCTCCCACGTTACGGCGTTCTTGGGCGTAAACGCCGATAGGCCTTGCTTGCGAACCGAAAAACGACGAGTGACGCAAGCAGTGCAACGATCGCGATCGCAATGGGCATCACGAAGGCGAGGATTCCTCCGCCAAGTGCCGCCGCATCCTCTGCGGTACTGAGCGCGGGGTTCGCAAGCCCTCCGGTGGTGGCGGTCGATGCTCCTCGCGCGGTCATCACGCCGGCGGGAATTCCCAGCGCGGTGAGCGCGCCGACAACCATGAGCAAAACGAGCATCGCATGCGACTGCGGGTGCACGGTGCCGCCGACGATGATCGCCGCGGCCGCCGGCTTGACGGCAATCTGCGCGAAATGCAGCGCATGATCGACCAACGGCACCTTGTCGGCGAAGAGCTCGGCGCCCGCGACCGCGATGAGAATCCACATGACGGGCGGTTCCGCGAGCCACGCAAAAGCCCCGATCGGGTGAATGACGTTAAGGTGCGCGGCGACCGAAACGAGCGCCAGGGAGAGCACGCCGCGAAGACCGGCGGTCGTCGTCAAGGCATAAGCGAGCGCATACTGCGATGCAGCATCCATCGCCGCTGATTCTACCACGTAAAACGGGGGTTAAGCCGCAGGACGCCCGGGTCGGCCGGATAAGGACCCGTGGCAGCCCATGATGTTCTACGACAATCCGGCGACGGGCGACGGCGGCCTCTTACAGCGGCTGCTCGGCATCACGTACGAAATCTTGCACGCGCAAGAGATCTCGCCGGCCCTCGAATCGATCGCACGCGCCGTTTCCGAACTCTTCGGATTCAAGTACGTGACGATCGTCGCTGCCGACGCGCCCGGCGGAGAGCTTTATCGCCGGGTCCTTTTGGGCTTCCCGGAAGAGATTATCCGCGAACGGCTCGGCGAGCACATCGAGCGCGACGCCGTGCTTCAAATCTTGCCCGCCGAATCCGAAGTCTTGCCCTACTGCTTCTACAATCCGGCCGAACGCGAAATTCTGTGGAAGCAGAGCATCTACACCGGGTACCGTCCGCTCAACGAGCCGCGCGTGGCGCCCGATGCGTGGCATGAGCGCGATACGCTCACCCTGGTTTTGCCCGATCGTGACGGCAATATGCTCGGGTATCTCTCCGCGGATGCGCCGCTTGACGGCAAGGTGCCGTCGATCGAAACGCTGCGACGCATGCAGCTTTTCGTCAACCTCGTCGGCCTCGCGCTCGCGAATTCACGCGCGCACTACGCGGAGATCGAACGGCGCCGCATTCTCGAAGAGAACGTGCGCATGCAGAACGAGTTCTTCAGCATGGTCTCGCACGAAGTGCGCTCCCCGCTTGCCGCAATCCGCGGCGCAACGGCGCTGCTGCAGACGCATTTCGAGACGCTCGGACTCGAGCGGCGCCAAGAACTCCTCGGCGTGCTCTCCAGTTCCACCGCGCGCCTATCATCGATCTTCGAAGATTTTCTGTTGCTCTCGCGCATGGAAGCGGGGCATCTCGCCCTGCGCATCGAGCGGATCGCACCCGTTGCGGCGATCGAAGAGTCGATGGCGCGCATGCGCAGCGAGCATCCGGACCGCTCGTTCAACGCGGCGTACCTGGACCCGGTGCCGCACGTGCTCGCGGACGAGGGGCGGCTCGTGCAAATCATCTGCAACCTGCTCTCCAACGCGGTCAAGTACAGCTTCCCGGTCAGCCCGATCCACATCGACGTCAAGCCGTCGGCCGACAGCCTGACGATCAGCGTCGTCAACGAAGGGCCGGGCATCGACGAAGGCGACCGCGAGAAGCTCTTCACCCGCTTCGGCCACCTCTCGACGGGCGAAGGCTCGACCGGCCTGGGCCTCTATATCTGCCGCGAGCTGGTCACGATGATGAACGGGACGATCGGCTTTGAGAGCAAGCCGGGCGAGAAAACCGCCTTCTGGCTTACCCTGCCCAGGGGCTAGAGCGGGCGGTTTTTGCCGCCTCTTAAGGTAAAACAGTAGCTCTGCAGGGGGCGAATATGGTACAAGAGCCTGCGTGAAGACTAGACCCGATATCCGTAACGTCGCCATCATTGCCCACGTCGACCATGGCAAGACGACCCTCGTTGACGCCATGCTCAAACAGAGCGGCGTCTTCCGCGAGGGCCAGCAGGTCGAGACCCGGGTCATGGACTCCAACCCGCTCGAAAAAGAGCGCGGCATCACGATTCTTGCCAAGAACACCGCCGTGCGCCACGGCGACGTCAAGTTCAACATCGTCGACACGCCCGGACACGCCGACTTCGGCGGTGAGGTCGAGCGCGTGCTGCAGATGGTGCAAGGCGTGCTTCTGCTCGTTGACGCCGCCGAAGGCGTCATGCCGCAGACCCGTTTCGTGCTGCGCAAGGCGCTCGAACTCGATCTCAAAGCGCTCGTCGCGATCAACAAGATCGATCGTAAAGACGCGCGCGCGATGGAGATCGTTAACGAAGTCTTCGATCTCTTCATCGAACTCGGCGCCAACGACGAACAGGCCGATTTCCCCGTCGTCTTCACCAACGGCAAAGCCGGCATCGCGAAACGCTCGCTCGACGAAGAGAGCAGCGACCTCGAACCGCTCTTCGAGATCATCAAGAATCACGTGCCCGAAGCGCCGGCGGAAGATGGTCCGTTCCAGCTGTTGATCTCGGCGATCGACCACAACAAGTATGTCGGACGCATCGGCATCGGGCG
>DASSZO010000083.1:0-2711 GCA_035702815.1 Candidatus Aquilonibacter sp.
TTCCTCGGATTGCGGACGGATAAGCCCGCCGCCGAGGTTAGGATCGAGCGCCCGGAAGGGTAACCAAATCGCATGAAGATGCGCGAAAAACTCATCAACATGACCATCGAAGGCGAACACGACGTCAGCAACTCGGCCGAGTCCGGACGGCTGCTTCAGTCGGCGCGGGGCGTGCGGCCGCACATTCGCCGCAGCTTCGATCTGACGCGTCTCGACGCCGTCTTCACGTTCGAGGATTAGACGACTGGCCGCCGCGCGCACTCCCCTCGTCGTTGGAAAGCAGACGCTGAGCGTCTCAAACCTTGACAAGGTTCTGTTTCCGCGCGACGGCATTACGAAGGGCGATTTGATCGAGTATTACCGCGCGGTATCGCCGTGGCTTCTTCCGCATCTTCACAACGCGCCGCTGACGCTGCAACGCTATCCCGACGGCATCGATGCCCAGTCGTTCTTTGAAAAGAACGTGCCGCGGGGGCTCCCCGATTGGGTCGATCGAGTCGCGCTTTCGAGTCCCGGCGGCACGCGTGCAAAGACGACGTACATGCTGTGCAACGATGAAGCGACGCTGACGTGGGTTGCAAACATGGCGTCGATCATCTTACACGTGTGGACGTCGCGCGTTCCCACGATCGAAGAACCGGACTACGTCTTTTTCGATCTCGATCCCGGCGAGCGCTGTTCGCTCAAAACGCTCGCGACGACCGCGCTTGCAATGCGCGATCTCTTACACGAGATCGGGATAGCGACGCTGGTGAAAACCTCCGGAGGCACCGGGCTTCACGTGGTGGTTCCGCTCGCGGCCGGGTACTCGTACGACGCAGCGAAAATGTTCGCCGAGATCGTTGCGGGTCAGATGCACGCACGTCATCCGCACCTCGTGACCGTGGATCGTTCGCTCAAGACGCGCGATGCGGCGCTCGTGTACTTGGACTACCTGCAGGTCGGCCGCGGCAAGACGATCGTTTCTATCTACTCGGTGCGCGCGCGCGACGGCGCGCCGGTCTCCACGCCGCTGGACTGGTCCGAGGTTGAGGCTCTTGCACGCAAGCGCACGGCAGAGGCGGCAGCGGCCTTCGCGCAATTCAACATGAAGACGACGCTCAAGCGGCTCGCGACGGACGGCGATCTGTGGAGCGGCAAGGCATGGAAAAAACAGAAGCTCGAGCCCGCTATCCGCAAAGCGCAGAAAACATGGACGTGACCGCCCTACCGTAAACCACAATCTATTGTGGTGAACCGGCGCGGCGAACTACGAAATACGGAGAACCGATGCCTCGCTTGCGCAAGTCGGGTACACTATATCGGCTATGGCGCATTCAATCTGGTCAGGTGCGATCAACTTCGGTCTCGTGACGATTCCGGTGAAGCTCTTCACCGCAGTCCGGACGGACGAGCTCTCGTTCAATATGTTGCACGCCAAAGACGGCGGGCGCATCAAGTACGAACGTGTCTGCTCGGTCGACGGCAAGCCGGTCCCATGGGATGAGATCGTCAAAGGCTACGAGTACGAAAAGGGCCAGTACGTCGAATTGAGTGACGAAGACTTCAAGAAAGTCAATCCCGTCGCGACGCAGTCGGTCGATATCTTAGAGTTCGTCGACCTCGACAAAATCAACCCGATGTTCTTCGATAAGCCGTACTATCTCGAACCGAGCAAACAAGGAAAACACGCGTACGCCTTGCTACGCGAAGCGCTCAACGAAGCGAACAAAGTTGCCATAGCGCGGGTCGTGATTCGCACGAAAGAATACATCGCCGCGGTCAAGCCGATCGGCGAAGCGCTCGTCCTCGAATTGATGCACTGGGCCAACGAGATCGTCGAACCGTCATCGCTCGAACTCCCGGGAACCGAAAAGCTTCCCGAGGGTGAGATGAAGATGGCCAAGATGCTGATCGATACGATGAGCGTGGACGAGTTCGAGCCCGAAAAATTCACCAATCGCTATCACGACGAGTTACTGGCGATGATCGAGGCACGCGCGCAAGGCAAAGAGCTGCCCAAAGCCAAGAAGGCGGCGGCGCCGCGGGCGAAGGTGGTCAACCTCATGGACGTGCTCGCGCAATCGCTCGAAGAGAGCAAGAAGCGCCGCTCGGGAACCAACGGCCGCTCCGCATCGCACGAGAAAAACGAAGCCAAAAAGACCACCCGCCGCAAAAAATCCGCCGCCTAAGCTCCCCCTGTCATCCTGAGCACCCCCTGTCATCCTGAGCCTGTCGAAGGACGTCCCTCGACAAGCTCGGGATGACAAGAACAAGCTCGTCCCTCGACAAGCTCGTCCCTCGACAAGCTCGGGATGACAGAGGCGCGTTAGTCGCCGCCGAAGATGCCGCGGAGGACGGAGCCCGCTACGCCGCCGGCGATGCCGCCCGCGATTCCGGATTGTGCGGCCGTTTGCGCTTCTTGCTGGCCCATGTAGGGCAGTAATGCGTGCGCGAGGTTCGGCATCGTAAGCGTCTGCAGCCATACTTTGCCCGGACCGGTCAGGCGCGCGATGAAGAGTCCGTCGCCGCCGAAGAGCGCGTTTGTGATCCCGCGCATGAAGGTGATGTCGAAATTGACCGTCGACTCGAACATGCCCACGTGGCCCGGATGCACTTGAATCGATTCGCCCGCCGCCAGATCGTACGTGACGATCTCGCCGCCGAGCTCCACGAACGCGGTGCACGTGCCGCTGAGCTTCTGTAAAATGAAGCCGTTGCCGCCGAAGATG
>DASSZO010000037.1:0-9319 GCA_035702815.1 Candidatus Aquilonibacter sp.
GTCTACTTCACCGGCGACGCGCAGATCGGTGAGTTCGTCGAGATCACGCTCGAGGGACATGGACCGTTTGATTTCTACGGCCGTGCGATGGTAAAGGAGCCTGTGGCGCTTGGGTAAGCATTTGGAGCAGACGCCGGTTACAGAGACCGGACGCCAGCGGCGCACGCCGCTGTGGCTTCGCCGCGCGGCGCTCGTCGTCGGGCTCGTCCTCATCGGCTTCGGATCGGCGCTTGCCGGATTCTCGATCTTCAAACATCAGAGTCCCATGCAGCTCCTCGCGCAGACGTTCGTCAAAACGCCCGATCAGGTGTTTGGTAAACCGAACCTGCTGGTGCTCGTCGAAGGCTTGGACTACGACTACACCAACAACGACATCGAGTTTTCATCGCAGTCGCGCAGCGACTTGATCAAGGTCGTCAATCTGCAGTTCCAGCCCAAGGACATCTACGTCGTCTCGGTGTTGCGGGACATGCTCGCCACCTACCCGGACGGCAGCCAGCGAAAGATCAATCAAGCGCAGGCGGACGGCGGAACCAAAGAAGCGCAACAGGTCATCGCTTCGTTTTTGGGGCTGCCGGGCTTCGACCGCTACGTCGTCCTCCGGAATGACGCGACCAAAGATCTGATCAACGCAATCGGCGGCATCGACGTCTACGTCAAGACGTCGGACTGTTTGCAGAACCATACGGGATGCACGGGCGGGCGGATCGATTACGACGACAACTGGGGCCACCTGCACATTCACCTCACCGAGGGCATGCATCATCTCAACGGCGCACAAGCCGTCGGCTACGGACGCTTCCGTCACGACTGGTGCAGCGATCCGTGCCGCAGCAAACGCCAAGATCAGGTGATCATGGCCGCGATCGACAAACTGCGCGGCGATAAGCTCAACACGCTCATGCACGCGGGCGATCTGCTCAACGTCGTGCATCGCGATATTCAAACGAATCTGACCAACGACGAGCTGTTCTCGCTTGCTTCCTACTTTGCGGGCGTGCAGCTCAGCGACGTGCACTTCGCGCAGATTCCGTACACCGGCGACGTCGTACTGTCCGACGGCGACGACCTGATTCCCGATAAGGACAAGCTCGCGCAAATCGTGCAAGACAATCTCGTTGCGCCTCCGACGCCGCAGCCTTCGCCGGATGCAATGGCGCTCGCTGCGATCTCGCCGTCGGCCGTCAAAGTCGACGTTAAGAACGCGAGCGGAATGACGGGCGCCGCGAAGGCCGTCGCCGACAGTCTGCGCAAGGCGGGCTTTGCGATCGCCGACGTCGGCAATGCCGACCGCAGCGATGAAGCCAAAACGCGCATCGAAGAACATAGCAACCTCACGTTTGCCGGCGCGAAGGTGCGCTCGGCGCTTCCGTTGCCGCTCCAGACGACGCCGATCAGCGGCGCGCCGGTGTCGACGTCGAGCGACGTGACCATTTACGTCGGGCGCGACCTCGCGACAGCCGTCGTCGCCAAGCGGGCGTCGCCGTCCGCGTCGCCGCTGTAAGGTATGCGTCGCATGGGACCGTTACTCGCCGTTATCGTGGCGCTTGCGCTTCTGTTCGCAGGCGGCCGTGCGTTCAAACACGCGACCGAACCGACGCCCGCCGTCATCACTCCGAAGATGAACGTCGATCAAGAGGTCGGGTCGGACTTTGCATCGCGTTTCCACCGGCTCGCGCGCGCGGAGCAGCACGCGCAAGTTGCGCATCCGAAACTGATCGTGCTGACGTTCGACGACGGGCCGTATCCGATCTTTACGCCGCTGCTGCTCGACGAGCTCGCGGCTTTGAAGGTTCCGGCGACGTTCTTTTTGATCGGCCGCGACGCGCAGCAATGGCCCGAACTCGCGCAACGGATCGAAGCCGACGGCCATGAAATCGCCGATCACACCTACTCGCATCCGAATCTCGATCAGGAGTCCGCTGCGCAAGTTCGCGATGAGCTGCTGCATGGCCGCGACGTGCTCTGGTCGCTCGTGCACGATCCGTCGGTCAAGACGATGATGCGGCCGCCGCACGGCCGCTACACCGCCGAAACGCTCAAGACCGCGCAAGCGTTGGGATATCACGTAGTGCTGTGGACCGACGACACCGGCGATTGGAAGACGTTTACGCCGCAGTACATCGAAAGCGGCGTGCTCAAGAACGCGACGAGCCCCGACATCGTGCTCATGCACAGCGGGAAGCTGGCGACCATCGAAGCGATTCCGGGAATCGTCGCACATTTTCGGCGCGCAGGGTATACCTTTGTGACGGCCGGCGAACTGCTCCGCCGCGTTACGCCCTACGCGATCAACCATCCCATTCGTGAAAGCGTATAGAGAGAAACCCGTGCCCCGACAGATCATCGACACCGAATCGAGCCGGCCGGCCTATCAACGGCGCCTGGCGCTCCGCTGGGCGATCGCCATCGTTCTCATCCTCATCGCGATATTTGTCGCGTTCGAGGTATGGCACGCGACCCATCATGCGGTTTCGGTCGGGCTTGCCGTTCCAGGAAAAGCGGCCCGCCTATCCAACCTGGCACTGCTTTCCTCACGGCCGTGGGGTTCATAGGAGAACATATGCTGCGTAGGCTTGCCTTCGGTTTCGTCGGCCTTGCCGCCACCGCGATTACGATCGCGGGGTGTGCGAGCGGCGGCGCCACCCAAACGATTGCTGTCGGTCCGACCTTCGCGTCGCAGAGTTTGTATGCGACCAATTCGAGCCAGAACGGCATCAGTATCTATCCCGTCGGCGCAGCCAGCGGTTCGGGCCCCAGCTATGAGATCTCGACCGGCGGTGCGAGTAACGGTCTGGATGGGCCGCAGTATCTCGCGTTCGATCCGCAGTCGAATATCTTCACCACGAACTGGGACGCGAGCCTCAAGACCGGTTCCATCGTCGAGATCAAAGCCAACGCGACCGGCAATGTGTTGCCGTTCAACCAATCGCCGTACGGGGGCATTCACCCGCGCGGCATCGCGTATTATCCGTACCCCCTGCCCACGGGAAGCCCGTCGACGGCGGACGCGCTTGCCGTCGCGGTCGTCGACCCGTCGCAGCCCTTCAACTTCTCGAGCCAAATCCAGATCGTGACGACGGGTCTTCTCGGGATCCAGCACCTCGGTGGCCCGAACACGGGGCTGAACGTTCCGAGCGGCGTTGCGGTCGATGCGAATCGCAACATCTACGTCGCGAACCTCCAAGGCGGGAACGTCGAAGTCTTCCTGCTTCCGTCGCCGACCCCGGCCCCGTCGCCGACCCCGACGCCGACGCCCACGCCGACCCCGGTCCCGACCCCGACCTCGACTGGGCCAACGCCGTCGCCGACGCCGACACCGACCCCGGTGCCGACCCCGACGCCGGTCAACATTGCTCCCGCCGCGACGATCGTCGGCGGTGCGACGACGGGCATCGGCCAGCCGACCGGTATCGCGCTCGACGGATCGGGAAATATCTACGTCGCCGACGCGGCCTCGAAGCTGTGCTCGCCCGCGTGCCCCGCGATCCTCGTGTTCCCCCCGCTGACGACGGGAACGTATAGCAGTGCTCCGTCGCGCGTCATCTCGGGTTCCGCTACGAAGCTCGTCGCCCCGACCGATGTTAAAGTCGACGGGAAAGGCACGATCTACGTTGCCGACTCGACGGCCAGCGGCGCCGGCGTCATCTACGTCTTCGCGCCGGGTGCGAGCGGCAACGTTGCACCGTCGTCGACGCTCACGTCACCGGGTAACGTGATCGGTCTCGGCCTAACGCCGTAAGCGAGGATATCGTTCGAACGCACGCCGATCGCTTGAGCGGGCTCGCGCAGCTCGCCGATGCGAATACGCCCGAAGCCAAGGCGGAAGCGCTTGCGCGCGGCGGGCTGGCGTGTGTCTCGAATGCCGCGGCAACCGCGTTGCTCTTTACCGACGACGCGGTTGTTACCGTTACGGAGCCCCAAGGCGCTTCCGGCTTCGCGCTCCGCGACGGCTCGTCGGAGTTGCGCCGGTTGTTTCTGCATGCGCTCGCCCGCTTCGGCGAACGCAGCGTATCGTACGTGCCGCGCGATCAACAGCGCGCCTTCGTCGGCGTCAGTTCGACGATCGGTCAGCGGGATTTACTGTTCGCTCCGCTGATCGCCGGCGGGAGAACTCTCGGCGTGTTGGCGTTGCTCGTCGACGGCGAGCCTGCCGAAGAGGAGCGTTTGGAGCTGGCCGCGTTCTGTAATGTGGCGACGCGCATGCTCGACACGGAACGCGCGCTTGCCGCCGCTCGCCGTCAGTCGCGCGACAGCCAGCTGCTCGCGATGGTCAACGAGCGTCTACACAAATCGCTCGATCGTCGCGACGTGCTATTCGGAATCGTCGAAGGCGTTCGCGCGGCATTCGCTGCGGACCGGTGTTTCGTCTACGAGCGAATGGCCGACGGCGATCACGCCGTCGTCGTCGCTTCGGCCGTTCACGGCGGTGCGACCGGTGCACCGAAGCGGGCGGTCGCGCTCGACGCCGATCTACGCAAGGTCTTCGGCGGGCTAACGGTACGGCGCGACGAGTGGGACGGTTCGACCGATATTTACGGCGCCGGTGCCCGCAGCGCGATGGCGCTTCCGTTCGTCGTCGACGGGCGGGTGGAAGACGCGCTGGTGCTGTCGTTCGATCGCGTTCACGGATTCGACGACGCGGATCTTGCGGCACTACGATCGCTCGCGTTCCATGTCGGGCTCGCGCTTTCGAACGCGCGTCTGTACGAGCGCGAGCGCGCGAGACGCACGCAAGCCGAATCGCTGGAACGCGTCGTTCGCATCCTGCGCGACACGCAGTACGTGGATGAAGTCGTTCTCGTCTTCGTCGTGACGGTTTCGCACGAACTTCCGCTCGACTGCGCGGCATACGCGCTCGACGGCGACGTGCTGGTTCGGCGGGCCATGCGCATTCGCGAGCCGCGCGGATTCGAGCCCGTCCTCTCGATCGACCGTTCGATTCTCGAACCGTTTCTCGTCGTCGACGAGCCGTCGGACGCGTCGCTCCTTCCGCGGATGGCGCGCGACGCACTCTTCGATGGCCGCGACGGCGTGATCATCCCGTTGCGTCTCGAAGGCGCGTTATGGGGGTGCTTCATCGTGCGCGGCGTCGACGGCGGTTTGGATTGGCCGCCCGAAGAGCGAGCGACGTTTTTCCGTACGCTTGGATCGCACCTGGAGATTGCGCTTGCAAATGCGCATGCCTACGAGCGCGAGCTTCGGCGCGCCCAAGAGCGCGAAATGTTGGCTGAAGCAGCGCGTTCGATCCTCAGCCATACCGCGATCGGATCGCTCGCCGACGTCATGTCTCGCCTCGCCGGCGCGCTCGTCCACGCCGAACGCGCGTGCGTTCTGCGGTGGAATGGCGAGCGCTATGCGATGGTCGGCTCGTTCGGCTCGGGCGTCGAGCAGACGATCGAGCAAAGCGGCATCGATCTCGTGCATCGCGCGGAACGATTTACCGCGCTGGTTACCGACGAACGGCGCGTACAGCGCCTGATCGACGGACCCGGTTACGTCGTGATTCCGCTCACCCAGACGGCGGCGGAAGGGAGCGAGGCGATCGACGCGTTTTTGCTCGTCGGGCGCAGCGGCGGCGAACGCTTTACGCGCGACGAGTTGCGCATCATGCAAGAGCTGGGCGCGCTTCTCTCGCTCGCGTTGCGCAATCTCGAGTTGTATGAGGCGATGGGCTTGGCCAATCGTGCGCTTCAGGAATCCAGTTCGTTCAAAGACGACCTGCTAGCGATGCTCGCGCACGATTTCAAGGGGCCGCTCCAAGTCATTCTGGGTTATTGTGAACTGCTGATGGAAGACCAGCGCGACGGCGAGGACGAAGTCGCAACGATCTATTCGCAGACCAAGCGTCTCGTGCGCCTGTCCGAAGATGCGCTCGTCCTGGCGCAGACCCAATCCGAAGGCTTCTCGCTCGCACGCCAGGTCGTCGACCTCGGGACGTTCGTCGCGGACTGCACCGAAGCGACCGCCCGCAACAACCCGCGCGTCGTTGTCGCACTGCCGCCTGATCCGATTGCCGTCGAGCTCGACCCTCACCGTTTCCGCCACGTCATCGACAACCTGGTCTCGAATGCGTTAAAGTATTCAACCGGCGAGGTGAGCGTGAGCGTCCGGCGAGACGACGACCGCGCGCTCATCGAAGTGACCGATCGAGGGATCGGCATCCCGGATACCGAGCTCGGCACCCTCTTCACGCGCTTCGGACGCGCGAGCAACGCGCGGGATAAGGGGATCAGCGGATCCGGCATCGGCCTCTACGTCGCCCGAAAGATCGTCGAGGTGCATCGCGGCAGCATTTCGGTGCGGTCTCGAGAAAATGAAGGGTCGACCTTTGTCGTCTCGCTTCCCATCGACGGCGACTGACAAGCAGAAACAATCACTCGCGGAGAACATTAGACACCGGTATGGCATTCCTCAAGGCGCTCTTCGACGGCAACGAGCGTGAAATTTCCCGGCTGCGCCGGACCGCCGAGCGCGTCAACGCGCTCGAAGCGCAGACACAAGCTCTCTCCGACGACGAGCTGCGCGGCAAAACCGCGGAGTTCCGCGAGCGCTTAGGCCAGGGCGAACTGCTCGACGACATGCTGCCCGAAGTCTTCGCGGTCGTACGCGAAGCGGGCAAGCGCGTGCTCGGCATGCGTCACTTCGATGTGCAGATCATGGGCGGACAGGTCCTCTTCGAAGGACGGATCGCCGAAATGAAGACCGGCGAAGGAAAGACGCTCGTCGCGACGCTGCCGGTCTACGCACGCGCGCTTGAGGGACGCGGCGTCCACGTGGTCACGGTCAACGACTATCTCGCCCGTCGCGACGCCGAGTGGATGGGGCCGCTTTACGAGTTCCTCGGCCTGACCATCGGCATCATTCAGCACGGCCTCACGCCGCCGGAACGCCGCGCGCAGTACGCCTGCGACGTCACCTACGTAACCAACAATGAAGTCGGTTTCGACTATTTGCGCGACAACATGGCGTGGCAAATGGAAGATCTCGTCCAGCGCGAGCTCTACTTTGCGCTCGTCGACGAAGTCGATTCCATCCTCGTCGACGAAGCGCGCACGCCGCTCATCATCAGCGGGCCGTCGCAAGAGTCGACCGAGCTGTACGGCAAGTTCGCACAGATCATTCCGCGCCTCAAGAAAGAAGAAGACTACACCGTCGATCAAAAGGCGCATGCGGTGCCGATCACGGAAGCCGGCGTTGCAAAGGTTGAGAAGATGCTGGGCATCTCCAACTTGTACGATCAGCGCAACATCGAACTTGCGCACCAGCTCAACGCGGCGCTCAAGGCGTGGAATCTCTTCCACAAAGATCAGCAGTACATCGTCAAAGACGGTGAAGTGATTATCGTCGATGAGTTTACGGGTCGCCTGATGCACGGGCGCCGCTACTCCGACGGCATTCACCAGGCGATCGAAGCCAAGGAAGGCATCAACGTCCGCGGCGAGGACCAGACGCTCGCGACGATTACGTTCCAGAATCTCTTCCGTTTGTACGATCACCTCGCCGGTATGACGGGCACCGCGAAAACCGAAGAACGCGAGTTTCGCGACATCTATGGTCTCGACGTCGTCGTGGTTCCGACCAATCGGCCGATGGCGCGCAAAGACAGCTCCGACATCGTCTATAAGTCGGAGAAAGCCAAATTCGACGCGGTCGTCAGCGAGATCATCGAAGAACACAAGAAGGGCCGTCCGGTTCTCGTCGGCACCCGCTCGATCGAAAAGAGCGAGCTGCTCGCGGCGATGCTTCGGCGCAAGGGCGTCGAGTGCAACGTGCTCAACGCGAAGTATCACGAGCAGGAAGCCGAGATCGTCAAAGACGCCGGCCAAGAAGGCCAAGTGACGATCGCCACCAACATGGCCGGCCGCGGTACGGATATCAAACTCGGTGAAGGCGTAGCCGAAAAAGGCGGCCTCCACATCATCGGAACCGAGCGCCACGAATCGCGCCGCATCGACAACCAGTTGCGCGGCCGTTCGGGACGTCAAGGCGATCCGGGCTCGACCCGGTTCTACATCTCGCTCGAAGACGAAGTGATGCGGCTTTTCGGCGGCGATCGCATGAGCAATATCATGAACGCCGTCGGCTTCACCGACGAACAGCCGATCGAATCGGGCTTGGTCACCAAGTCGATCGAGCGCGCGCAGAGCAAAGTCGAGAATCATAACTACGAGATCCGCAAACACGTCCTCGAATACGATGACGTGATGAATAAACAGCGCGAGATCATCTATGCCGATCGTCGCGCGATTCTCGAAGGTACGTTCGACTCGCGGACGTTCTTGCTGCAGTCGCTCGAAGCGAAAATCGACGAAGCGGTCGACAACAATGCGCCCGAGAACGCGCACCCGAGCGAATGGGATTACGACGAGATGCTCAACATGCTCGACGCCGTCTTCCCGGTCAAACAGGAGCTCACCACTGAAGATCTTCGCGGGAAAGACCGCGAGGAGATCCGCCGGACGCTCAACGAGCGTGCGGTTGCGGCGTATGAAGCCAAAGAACGTGAAGTGACGCCGGATATTCTGCGCGTTGTCGAGCAGCGGTATCTGTTGCTGCCGATCATCGATCGCCAGTGGGTCGACCATCTCTACGTGATGGACCACCTCAAGACGGGCATCGGGCTGCGCGGTTATGGTCAGAAAGACCCGCGCGTCGAGTACGAAAAGGAAGCGTACGAGATCTTCGAGTCGCTCAAGAACAACATCGCCGATGAAGCGATCAAGGGCGTGTTCCGCGTTGTGATCGAGCACGGTCCGCCGCCCGAAGAACTCGAGCGCCAGCAGCAGATGCAGCAAGCGCAGATGCCGCAATTCGAACCGATCCCGACCGGCGCGATGGTGCCGCAGGCGGCTCCGGCGGGGCGTCTTTCGCCCGGTGAAGCCGAACAGCTGCTCGGGCCGATGCCCGGCGTTGCGCGTCGTCCGCAGCAGATGCACACGAACTTGGGCGATGGCGAACCGGCGAAGCCTGCGCGTAGCGAGGAGAAGGTCGGGCGCAACGATCCGTGTCCGTGTGGGAGCGGCAAGAAATACAAGAAGTGTCATGGGGCGGACGCCTAGGCTTCGGATTGCCCTCTGACGCAACGCGTCGGTTTCCCGGAAGAACCGCTGAAAAACCCGCATCCTTGCGGGTTTTTCGCTTCGTCACTTTTGCGGAAGAACGAAGTTTTGAAGTTGCCCTCCGGGCAAGTCCGAAAAAGTTGGAGATTCTTCCGGGAAACCAACGCGTTGCGTCAGACGGCAATCCTTGAGGCGAGCGACGGTTCCCGGAAGAACCGCTGAAAAACCTGCATCGTTGGTGGTTTTTCGCTTCGCCA
>DASSZO010000155.1:0-8976 GCA_035702815.1 Candidatus Aquilonibacter sp.
GCATCGATCACTTCACGAATGAGCGGGTTACCGATGTTTCCGCCGACGCGCACGGCGTGCCCGCATTCGCGCAGCAAGTGCCCGATCAGCGCGGTCGTCGTCGATTTGCCCTTCGTGCCCGTCACCGCGATGACCGGCGCCTTACAGAGCCGGAACGCGACTTCGATTTCGCCGACGACGGGAATGTTGTGTGCTTGGACTTCACGCACGACCGGTGAGTTGAGCGGAACGCCCGGTGACAGCACCGCGCTGGTCAAACGATCGACGACGTCGTGGATCTTCGCGGGCGGAACGAAGCTCGCGCCGGCGGCTTCGATCGCGGCAATTGCCCCCGACAGTTCTTCAACCGGCTTCTCGTCGGTCGCAAAGACGGTCACCCCGCGTGCGCGCAGTACGTCGGCCGATGCAAGACCGCTCTTCCCCAGGCCGATGATCAAGATCGTTTCGCGCGCATCGAATTGCATCATCGAGCGAGTACCCATCCCAAGAGTGAGAGCAGAGCGGACGCCATCCAGAACCGCGTCGTGACGGCGGTCTCTTTGAGCCCACCGAGTTCGAAGTGATGGTGCAGCGGCGACATGCGGAAGATTCGCTTGCCCTTGGTCAGCTTGAAGTACGTCACTTGCAGAATCACCGAAAGCGCTTCGGCGACGAATACGCCGCCGATCAAGATCAACAGCAGCATCTCGCCTTCGAGAATTGCGACGCCCGAAAGCAGCGCGCCGAGCGCGAGCGAGCCGGTGTCGCCCATGAACATTTTCGCCGGATGGCGGTTGTACAACAGAAACCCAACGCAAGCGCCCAGACCGAGCCAGGCTGCATGCGCCGCAGCCGGTGCGGTAACGATGCCGATGGCCGACAGCGCGATCAGCGGTGGAATCATCGTCCCCGAGGCCAGACCGTCGAGGCCGTCGGTCAAGTTGACCGCGTGGATGGTTCCGGTAACCGCGAGAATCCCGAGCAACAGCCACAGCCAGTGCGGAACGGTCATCGCGTACGTGCCGGCGTGAAAGATTACGTCGCGCGGAAACAGCGAGGTCGACTCGCTGACCGTGCGCAGAAAGTAAATCGCGACGAGCGCGGTTGCGAGAAACTTCGTTCGCGCGCGCAGCCCAAGGTTACGCCCGCGGCGGATGCTCATATAGTCATCGATGAATCCGATGAGCGCGCACAACACGACGAGCAACACGAGCGCGGTCGACAGCGGTGTGGGCGCCGGCCAGAGCAGCGCGAGCATCGCCACGGCGAACACGACGCCGCCCATCGTCGGGGTGCCCGTCTTTTTCTGATGCGTTTCCGGCGCGTCTTCGTACGCGTGCTGACGGAATTGCAGGCGCTTGAGCAGCGGAAGCGCGACCGCTCCTGCAATCGCGGCGATCGCGAAGCCGACGAGCGGCCAAAAGATCACGCCGCCGATCGTTATCTCCATAACGGATTCGCTCCCTCGCCGCGCCACTTCAGCACGACGATCGGCGTTTGCTCGTCGCCGTTTCCGTGCGGATTGTCCAGCAGCGCTTTCTCGACGATGCCCCGGTTCACGCCTTGCGACGCGCCGAGCACTTTGGCTTTCTCGAGGTCGTTTGCATCGACCACGGCGCAACCGGCCGAAATCCGTTCGAACACCGACTGCGAGAATGCATCCGGCTCGCGAGGCGATAGCACGATCGCGCGTTCGTACGGCGGCATCGTTCCGGTATACCCGTCGATGGCCGTAATGGCCTCACCCATGATTTCGTAAAACGCGCCGCGCTTGCCCACGAGGCGCCCGAGCACTTGCATCGCCGCGGCGTAGAAGACTTTCCAGGAGCCGACTTCGTCGATGACGAGCTGCAGCGATTCCGGCTGGTTGATCGTCGCGAGCGCGCCCGCTCGGCGCGAGAGCACGTACGCAAGTTTCGAAGGGCGAATGAACTCCGCAGGGACGAACTCGCCTTGCGCGATCGCAACGGCCGTTTCCGAGATCGCGATCACGTCGCCCTTGCGCGCAATGCCGTCAACGCTTCGTTCGACGAGTGAAACGAGATCGTCGCCCGGGCGCACCAAGCGCGTGCGCACGGGAATCGCAACGAGTCCCGACGGCACTTCCTTGCGGGTGACCGCAAGCGTCTGCGTCATCTCTGCAACTCCTCGACGATCTCCTCAAGACGATATCGGCGCGAACCTTTGAGCAATACGGCGTCGCCCTCGCATGCGTGCGATTTCAGCCACTGCGCCGCCTGTTCATTCGTTGCAAACGGAACGATTCGCTCCGAGGAAAGCCCTGCGCGTAACGCACCGTGCGAAAGCTCGGCCGCAAACTCACCGCCGACGAGCATCACATCCACCCGCGTCTTCGCCGCGTGCGCGCCAACTCGCCGGTGAAGCTCGCTTGCTTCTTCCCCAAGTTCAGCCATGCTGCTCAACAACGCAATCCGCCGCGCCGCCGCTTCCTGTTCGAACGCGTCGAGCGCAGCCATCATGCCGGCTGCGTTCGCGTTGTACGCGTCGTAGATAAGCGTGACGCCGGAGGGCAAGGCGATGCGTTCGTAACGCCCCTCCGGAAGGCTGACATCGGGAAGCGCTCTGCCGATCGCGTCGATGTCGACATCGTACTCGAGCGCCGCGGCAATCGCGGCCGCAAGGTTCTCCCGGTTGTGCGCGCCCGGAACGCGCACCGTCGTTTCAATCGTCCGCACGTCCGACTGGCGCCGGTCGATCAGTTCGTTTCCGCACAGCGCCGTGACCCGGCCCGTCGTCGGAATCGTGCTGTCGCGTTCACCGGCGAAGAACCAATGCGGAGGCGAGGCGAGCGTCGGCGCACGCCGGATCGATGCGGCATCACGGGCGTTCACGATTGCGCGCGCGCCGCCTCCGAAGATCGACCACTTCGTTTCCTCGAGCCGTTCGCGCGACCCCATGATCTCGAGATGCGCGTCACCCACGTTGGTGAGGATCGCTACGTCGGGCTTCGCAATGGCAACCAGCGGCGCGATGTCGTTGTAGTGCCGCGCGCCCATCTCCACGACGAGAACGTCATGGCGCTCGTTGGAAGCAGCGAGCAGCAATTTGCTCACGCCGATCTCATTGTTCTCGTTCGCGGGCGACGCGAGCACGCGCGATCCGTAGCGCAGCGCGAGCAGTTGCGCCGAAAAATACTTCGTTGTCGTTTTACCGGCGCTTCCCGTCATCGCCAAGACCCGTCCCCGGAAGCGCGCCCGGGCCGCGGCGGCGAGCGCCATGTATGCCGCGAGCGTATCTTCCACGACGAGCGACGTCCGCGAGGCCGGGCGTGCGTCGGGGTCCGAGATGATGACCGCGCCGGCACCTTTGCCGACCGCTTCGCGCACGAAGGCGTGTCCGTCGAAACGCTCGCCGCGCAGCGCAAGGAACGTATCGCCCGGAACCAGCGACCGCGTATCGGTGACGACGCGCACCTCCGACGGTGCGAGATCCAACTCGAAGACCGTCGCGTGCGTTGCCGACATCGCCACGTCAAACGGCAGATTCATACGCGCGTCCTCCGCGCGCGAATCGCGGCGCGTGCGACCTCGGAGTCATCGAACGGCAGCACCTGCGTGCCGACGATCTGATATTTTTCATGCCCTTTGCCCGCGATGAGCACGATCTCGCCCGGCTGCGACTCGTCGATCGCGCGTTCGATTGCGCGCTTTCGATCGGGCTCGACGACATGCGGATGACTGCCGATCCCCGCTTCGATATCCGCGATGATCGCCATCGGATCTTCGGTGCGCGGATTGTCGCTCGTAACGTAAATGCGGCGCGCGTGCTGGGCCGCGATGCGCCCCATCTCCGCCCGCTTTCCCTTATCTCGATCGCCGCCGCACCCGAAGACCAGCGCGACGCCGCTGGTCGCTTCGCGCAATGCCCACAGCGCTTGGTAGAGTGCGTCGGGCGTGTGCGCGTAGTCGACGATCGCGTGCACGATATTGTCGCCGACGTATTCCATGCGGCCCGGGACGTTTTCGATCGTCCACAGCGCTTGCTCGACGACATCGTCGCCGATGCCCAAGTGACGGGCGACCCCAATTGCCGCAAGCGCATTTGCCACGTTGAAACGTCCGGGAATCAGCAGCGTCATTGCGGTTCCGTCAACGGTAAAGCGGCTCTCCTTCGAATCGATCTCGATGTCGCGCGCTACCACGTCGGCGTCGCCGCGAAGACTGTAGGTGATCGTCGGGATTTTATGCCGCGTTTCGGCGGCCCAGCGCGCGCCGTGCTCGTCGTCGACGTTGATGACCGCAGCTTCGCACATCGTAAAGAGCCGATGCTTGGCCGCCGCGTAGGCTTCAAACGTTTGATGAAAGTCCAGGTGGTCGCGGGTGAGGTTCGTGAAGACGCCGACGCGGAAGCGCACGTCCTCAACGCGTTCGAGCGCGAGCGCGTGCGAACTCACCTCCATTGCGATCGAATCCGCGCCGCGTTCGCGCATCTCGGCGAGCAGTGCGTGAAGTTCAGGCGGCAACGGGGTGGTGTTTGAAAGTTCCCACATGAAGCGATCGTAATAACCGCCGACCGTACCGATGATGCCGCAACGGCGACCGGCCTTTTTGAGGATCGACGCGATCATGTGCGTGGTCGTCGTCTTCCCGTTCGTTCCGGTGACACCGATAACGTCCATCGCGCGCGATGGATCGCCGTAAAAGCCGGCCGCAAGCGTCGACAGCGCGCGCCGCGTATCGGGAACATAGACGAGGCATGCGGGCGTTGCATCGATGCGCCGTCCGCTCTGCGCGACGACGGCCGCCGCACCATTTTTCAACGCCGCGTTGACGAACTCGTGACCGTCGACATGCTCTCCCGGCACCGCAACAAAAAGCGCGCCGGGCTTGACCCGGCGCGAGTCGATTTCGAGTGACGAAATCTCAACGTCGCGATCGCCGGTAACTTGTGTGCTCGCCGGTAGGCGCGCCAGCAGCGCGGAAAGCTTCATCGACTTGCCGCCTCGCTCTTCTTCGGCGCCGGCGACGGAGACGGCAAGATGCCGCTATGCAGCATCGCTGCGCGCGCGATCTTGGTAAATGCGGGCGCCGCGACGACGCCGCCGTAATACGCGCCGATCGGATGTTCGACTTTAACGTAAATCACGTACCGCGGATGCTCGGCGGGTACCATCCCGATAAACGACGCCGCGTACCAGCCGGGTTCGTAGATGCCGTTGACGACCATCTGCGCGGTACCGGTCTTGCCGGCCGTCGTATACCCGGGGATTTGCGCCGCGGGATTTCCCGTGCCGCTTGTTACGACCGCGCGCAGATACCCGCGAAGTATTTGCGCCGTCTTGGCCGAGAACACGCGGTGCTCGACTTCGGGCGGATAGGCATACACGGTCTTACCGTGCTGATTGAGAATCGCGCGGACGATGCGCGGACGCATCAAAAGACCGCCGTTGGCGATCGCGCAATAGTAGCGCGCCATCGCAATCGGCGTTACCGAGACGCCTTGTCCGAACGACATCGTCGCCAACGACGAGTCGCTCCAGTCTTTCGGAGCGGGAACGATGCCGGGATTTTCGCCGGGAAGCTCGATGTCCGTCGGCGATCCGAACCCTGCCTTGCGTTCCATCGCATAGAACGCTTGCGCGCCGACCGTCATGCCGACCTCGGCCGCGCCGACGTTGTGCGAATACTGAATGATTTGCCCGAGCGTTTCCATACCGCCGCCCGCGGGCATGTCGTCATCGGCATTGTGAATCACGCGTCCGCCCACTTCGAGCGTTTCACGCGCGGGGAAGAGCGAATGTGTCGTGACTTTGCCGGATTCGAGCGCTGCCGCCGCAGTGATCAGCTTGTACGTCGAGCCCGGCTCGTACGCATCGGTGACCGCGCGATCGCGACGTTGGCTATCGCTATACTTCCAGAACGCGTTGGGATCGAACTGCGGGAGATTGGCCATCGCAAGCACTTCACCGGTCCACGGGTCCATGACGATCGCCGTGCCGTCGAGTGCATGATACTTCGCGACCTGTTCTCCGAGCGCTTCTTCCGTCACATACTGCAGATAGGAATCGAGCGTGAGCTGTAGCGTGAGCCCCGGTTGCGCCGCTTTGACGATGTGTTGCTGACCGAACGGAATAGGACGGCCGAACTCATCGGTTTCGAGCGTCTCTTGCCCGGAAACGCCCTTCAGAATCGAATCGAATGAGTACTCCAGGCCGTCGAGGCCGTTTTCGTCGGTGCCGACGAAGCCGATGAGCGTCGAAGCCATCTTGCCGGCCATGTCGACGCGCTTGCCCGTCACCTCTTCTTGCAGCTGAATCCCCGGAAGCGCAAGCGCGCGCACTTTGTCCGCGGTATCGCTCGGAATCTTGCGCGCGATCCAAATGAACCACAGCTTCTTATCGCGCAGTGCGTCCATCGTCTCCGGCGACAGCTTGCCGAAGAGTGCCTGCAGCTTTTGGATCGTTCCTTCGGGGTCCGTGATGTCGTGAGGCACCGCATACACGCTCTCGGAGGGGAGAGAGCGCACGAACACGTTGCCTTCACGATCGATGATGCTGCCGCGCCGCGCAAAGACTTCGACGGTATCCGAGCGTTGCGCGAGCGCTTGCTTTGCCAGCGACGGCCCGTCGATCACTTGCACCGTGTAGAGACGCCACGCGAGAAACAGCGCCATCGCGGCGCACACGTAGAAAAAGACTTTCGCGCGCATCGGAGCGATACGCGCGAACTGTCGCTGGTGGCCGAGGCTTCGCGCCAAGATCGGTCCTAGTGCGCCTGCGCTCGAGGCGTGCCGCTAAACCAGCCGGCGATCGAGTCGAGCACCGGAAACTTCGTCGACGCAACGTGCACCGGCGGAAGCTTGACGACGGCAAAGGCTTGCGGGTCGGTCATTTGCAGCTTACGCGCAATCGCGGCAAGCCGCTCGTCCGACGAGGCACTCGAGATCTTATCGTCGAGCCGCGCCGTCTGCGCTTGCAGATGATCGCGCTCGCGATGCGCTTTGGAGACCGCGTAGGTCAAGCTCGTGACATTGGACGTGAGCATCACGTAGCTCATCAAGCCGACGAGCACGAGCGTCAAGACTGCGCCGACGCGAACGAGCGCGCCGTAGCGCGAGCGTTGCGATTGGCGAATCCGTTTGTGGGTGGCGTTGCGCGCCGTTCGCGGATTCGGGATGCGCGGTTTTGCCTGGGGAGTATATGCCGGTTGCGCGAGTGCCATCGTCGCTTAGCTTGCCTTCCGTTGAGCCGCGCGCATCTTCGCACTGCGCGCGCGTGGGTTCTCCGCCATCTCGGACTCATCCGGAACGACGGGTTTCTTGGTAAGAATCTCGAGACGTTCGTCTTCACGAAACGTGTGCTTGACGATGTGATCCTCGAGTGAGTGGAAGCTGATCGCGACGACCCGTCCCGCCGCGCGCAGATGATCGACCGCGGCGTGTAATCCGCCGCGCAAAACGTCGAGTTCGTCGTTGACGGCGATGCGCAGCGCCTGAAAGACGCGCGTCGCCGGATGAATGCGCTCGCGCTTTCCGGGCCGATGCGTGATGCCCGAAATGAACGCGGCAAATTCCATCGTCGTCTTGGGCAAGCGCCCTTCGCTGCGGCGCAGCACGATCGCGTGCGCGATGCGGCGCGCGGCGCGTTCTTCGCCGTAGTTGAAAAAGATGTCCGCCAACTCACGTTCGGACGCGCTCGCGAGGATGTCGTACGCACTCCGGCCGGTGTAGGGGTTCATCCGCATATCGAGCGGCGCGCTCTCTCGAAATGAAAATCCGCGCTCTGCATTATCTAACTGCATGGACGACACTCCCAAATCGAAGAGGACTCCGTCGACCAGCTCGACCCCACACTCGTCGAGCACCCGACGCAGTTCGGAGAAATTCGCTTGAACGAACGTGAACGCGGGCGCGCGCATCGCCTCGGCTCGCGCAACCGCTTGCGGATCCTGATCGATGGCAATCAGACGCCCCCCATCGAGGCGCTCCAAAATCGCGCGCGAATGTCCGCCCGCGCCAAAGGTCGCATCGACGTAGATCCCATCCGGCCGGATCGCCAGATACTCCAGTGACGGGCCGAGCAATACCGATTGATGCACTATGCGGGCACCACATCAGTAGAGTCCCAAGGCGGCCATGAACTCGCCGACGTCGCCTTCGGGCGCGGCATAGGTGCCGTAGCGCTCCCTCGCCCAGATCTCAACGCGGGTGAGGGTCCCGACCGAGACGACCTCGCGGTCGATGCCGGCGTAGGTGCGCAGGGAGGCGGGGATGAGGAGGCGCCCCTGGCCGTCGGTCGATACTTCTTCGGTGTGGCCGAGCACGTCGCGGACGAACCGGCGAAAGGAGTCATCCTTGACCGGCGCTTCCTCTAAACGGCGGCAGAACTGGGCCCAGGCGGGCGACGGGTAGAGCGCAAGGCATGGGTCGGGACGGGCAATCGTGATAACGAATCCCGCTCCAAGCCGTTCCCGGAATCGCGCAGGGACGATGAGGCGGCCCTTTTCGTCGAGGGCATGCTCCACCAGACCCGTAAAGCGCGGTAGCTCCGCCTCCAAAACCCCTCCCCGCGGCACCACCTAACACCACTTTGCACCACTATACGCCCTCAGGAACCTCAAAGCAAGGAAAGGGAAGGGCCGTGTGAATTGCACGTACCGCCCGGGAGCAAATCCTAGCCCAAAATTGAGTTACTCCGACAGGAATTAGATCACATACAGACTATCTGATTATCCAATCCTAGCCCTTATAGCGTATAATGTTGCCAATGTTAGACGTTATTAGAGCTATAGGCACCGCGAGGGATAGGCGTGGATTGTCTCAGCAGGCGGTAGCCAGCCTCGCGGGCCTCACGCAATCGCGGTACTCCGCAATCGAGCTCGGCAAGATCGATCCGCGCGCAACTACTCTGATCGAGATCGCGCGCGCGCTTGACCTTGAGCTCATGCTCGTTCCCAAAGAAATGGTACCCGTCGTTGAATCCGTACTTGCCGGTGCCGAGGATTCTGAGGACCAACCTGTCGTCTCGAGACTCGGTGA
>DASSZO010000235.1:0-5577 GCA_035702815.1 Candidatus Aquilonibacter sp.
GGCAAACGCGGCGAGCGAGAGCGCAGGGTCGATTGCGCGCGCAGCATCGTCGAGCGGCGGCGGCGCGGTGTTGAGAATCATCGCGGTCGTCGCGAGCGGGTTGACGTAGAGACCGATGAACTCGAGGGCGCCGTCGGAAACATCGTCGAGATTTTCCGGAAAGGCATTCCCGTGCGGAACGTGCGCCGCTGCCGCCCGCATCCGGGTCACGGCGGCGCGCAGCCGCGCTCCCGCCGGACTTTCCTCAGCGGTGATCGCTTCGAGGAGTGCGTCCCGGTGCACCCCGTGTTCGGTCGCGATCGCGGCGATGTCCGAATCACCGAACAATCCGCGCACAAGGGTTTTCCTTGAAATCGGCTTGCCGAATAAACTGTGCATGAAATCGCCCGTCGATCGATATTTCATTCGTTCATCATACCGGTTTCTCCAAATACTTCCATGGGGTGGTAGTGAAAGTACCACTCGATCTGCGACTTTACGCGCAGGTTACATTTCTCAGGGCGTAAAATTCAGGCCGGGTTGCACGGGCCTGGTTCAAAAGGCCCATCTCGGAAGGACGCGCAGAGTCATGTTCGTGGAGGAACAATCGGCCGCTCCGCCATGCGAGTGGTGTCTATGATCGATACGGGATTCGCCCCCGCTACGCTTCGCGATAGCGGCTTACCGCCTCGGGGTACCCCGAAAAACTACTTGATGGCATGGCTTCTCGTCATGCTCAAGGACCATAACTTGCACGGATACGAGATCATGAAAGAACTCAAAGAGAAGTTCGATGTGATCAGCGATCCGGGTACCGTCTACCGAGCGCTTCGCCAGCTCGAACGTGACGGATACATCTCATCGTGGTGGGATCCGAAAGAACAAGGACCGGCCCGCCGCATTTACACGGTCACCGACGCCGGATGCGCGGCCCTGCGCTTGTGGAGCGCCGCCCTGGAGCAATATCGCTCGAATCTCGACCAGTTCTTCACGCTCTACGCGAGCAAGCACGAACCGGGAAAGGCGCAGAGCTTAGCCTAATCCGGTCCATACTTTGGATTCGGTAACCTTTCTTGGAAGCGGCGGCGCGCGATTCGTGGTCGCGCGCCAGCTTCGTGCCTCAGGCGGAATGTGGTTCCGCTTCGGCGAGACGCAGATTCACGTCGATCCCGGTCCCGGCGCGCTCGTGCGCGCCCTTTCGCACGTTCCTCCGTTCAATCCGCGTGAGCTTGACGCGATCGTCATTTCGCACAAACATCTCGATCATGCCGGCGACGTGACCGCGATGGTCGAAGCGATGACGTCGGGCGGCTTTCGCAAACGCGGACTGCTGCTCGCGCCCGGAGATGCCCTCAGCGGCGAGCCGACGGTCCTTCCGTACGTGCAGCGCTTTGTCGAGCGGATCGACGTCGTGCAGGAGCGCGGCGGACCGTATCGCATCGGCGGCGTCGAGATGCGATCGTCGATCAAGCACATCCACTCCGTCGAAACCTACGGCATGCATTTCGCGCACGGCGACATGCGCGTGTCGTATCTGCCGTGCGGCCGGTATTTCGATAAGTTGGTCGAGGACTATGCCGACGCGCATCCCGACGTGCTGATCCTCAACGTCCTGCGCTTCCGGGACGGCATGGATGTCGATCATTTGACGTGGGACCAGGCGCGCGCGATCGTTGAAGGCGTCCGCCCGCGCGTGGCGATCTTCCAGCACTTCGGCACGAAGATGCTCGAAGCGGATCCGCAAGCGCTCGCGCAAACGATCGAAGACGATCTCGGGATTCGCGCGATCGCCGCATACGACGGGCGCACTGTCGAACTCACGACGGAGGTTGCATCGGTTGCCGTTTGAGGTTACGCGCGTTCCCGCCGAGACGCTCGAGTCATTTTATACCCAGCGCGAGCGCGAGAGTTTGCGCGCGTTCTATGAGTTCCCGGTGATCTGGCACGAGGCTCGTTACGGTTTTGCGGTCAAAGAGGCAGACGCGATCGTTGCAGCCGGAACGCTCAAGGTTGCAGCGTCGCTCGGAGAGATCGAGCGCCTCGTTGTCGACGCCGAGCATCGGCGCCGCGGGTACGCTCGGGCGATCGTCAACGAGATGGCCGACGTCGCAAACTATTACAACTGCCACAAGATGACGGTGATGGTGCCGCATCTTCGGAGCGCCCAGCGCTTCTTTGAAGCCTGCGGGTACGGCGTCGAAGCCGTGCTGCCGCAGCATACCTTTAAACTCGATATGGCGCTGATGCGCAAGTATTTGCTGTAGTCTTCGCGCCGTTAATGCGGCGGTTTGCGACGGTGCGGGCGCATCGGCAACTGACGCATGAGCTTGGGATGCTGACGGATGGAGCCGGTGTAGGTGAAGATCGCGCCGCTGCCGCTCGTCGCGGTGACGACGGGGCCCGAACGGAACGATCCTTCGGAAATGACGCGACCGCTGCCGCTGTGCGCGTCGACCTGCGCGCCGCCCCGGATGCCCAGCGCGATGTTTCCGCGCTGCGACTCAAAGCGCGCGAGCCCCGGTTCGAACGAACCGTTGTCGTAGACGATCGATCCCGTAAGACTCGTCGCGTCGATCTGCCGCACGTTCGTGTTCTCGAAAAACATGTTGCCGCGTCCGGTTCGCGCCCGCAAACGATCGAAATTTCCGTTCTGCACGATGGCCGGCCCGTTGTTTATTTGGAAACCACCCGTGCCGCTGACGTTCTTGATACGTAACGTTCCCACACGAACCGTTGTGAACAGCGTGCCGCCGTGATACCCGTCGATCGTGATTTTCCCCCGGCCGACGCGAGCGATCACCAGCGGCGATCCTGCGGGAATCGTCACCTCCACGTTCCCGGTACCGTTGAAGATCACCGCGTCGTGTGCGACGGACGGATCGAGCGGCGCGAGCATAAATGGTTCGGGAGGCTGCAAGAGCGGCCCGTCCGGCGTCTGCACGGTCTGGGCGAGAAAGGTGGGCTGGAACGGCAGTACCGGCGGTACGCGTTCGATGTGGCGGACGCGCACGTTTCCGTCGGTGCGAATCTGCA
This sequence comes from Candidatus Aquilonibacter sp., assembly GCA_035702815.1. Classification (GTDB taxonomy): domain Bacteria; phylum Vulcanimicrobiota; class Vulcanimicrobiia; order Vulcanimicrobiales; family Vulcanimicrobiaceae; genus JAMXLG01. The sequence continues at coordinate 3,013 of DASSZO010000235.1, forward strand.
CGTCTTGGCGATTCGCGGTGTGAATCGTGATGCGCCCGTACTGGAGTTGCCCGAAGATGACGGGAGCACTGGTCGTGGCGATGCTCTGCGTGTCGGCGTTCGCGCGCGCGCAGCCGAGTGCGACGAACGCAAACACCAGCAGAAAGCCCGGCGCTCCCCGCAGCCACGATGACCCCACCCGTTCATTGTAGCGGGCACGGTGTTCGGCGATCATGAGGACTGCGTGAGCGATTCGTCGAGCGCCGGCAGCGTCACATGGAAAAGAGCGCCGCCTTCCGGCGCGCGCGACGCGGCTACCGTACCGCCGTGAACGCGCGCAATCGACCGGACGATCGCAAGCCCAAGACCCGTGCCAGGTATCTCTCGCGAATGCGCCCGATCCGCTCGATAGAACCGCTCGAAGACTGCGGCGAGCTCGGATTCGGGGATGCCGGGTCCGGTATCCGCAACGTCGACCCAGGCTTGGCGCCCGTCCCGTCCCGTTCGTACGTAGACGCCGCCGCTCGAAGTGAATTTGATCGCATTATCGATAAGATTCCCAACGAGCTGCCGCAGTAAATGTTCGTTTCCTTCGATCAGCACCGATTGCGGCGACGGCTCCAGTTCGAGCGCGAGGCCTTTGTCGCTCGCGCGCTGCTTGGCCCCTCGGACAGCTTCGGCAGCGACCATCGAGAGCGAGAGCGGTTCTTTGGGAATCGAATCGCCGCGGTCTGCCTTCGCGAGCGTCAGCATGCCGTTGACCATGTCGGCAAGCGACGCGCTTTCCCGCGCAATCGTTTCCAGACTCTCTTCGCGCACCGCCGGATCGCGGTCGCCCCATCGCATCAGCAGCTGCGCGTTGGCGTTTATCGAGGTCAACGGCGTCTTGAGTTCGTGCGAGGCATCGGATATGAACTGCCGTTCGCGCGCGAAGGCTTCTTCTAAGCGGGCGAGCAGATCGTTGAAACTGGTGGTGAGTTCGCCGATCTCGTCGCGCCGGTGCGTGACCAGGCGCACGTCGAGACGCTCCGAGCCCACTTGGCGCATCGCCTTTGACAACGTGATGATCGGTCCGATCGCTTGTGCCGCCAAGAAGATCGACAGCCCGACGACTGCGAGCGCCGCGACGATGAGAATGAGGACGATCGCCTCGCGCGCTTGAGCAAAGGTTCGGTAGAGCGCGTCGAGCGGCTGCGCGACGTGTACGATCGCGGCGGCATTACCGCTGCGGAAGAAGCGGTCTTCGATGAGGAACGGCCGCTCGCCGAGCTCGACGATGCGGTACGCGATGTCGTGCGCCGCGTTGAGCGAAGGATTGGCCGGGATATTGGTTGCGCCGAGGTTGGCGGTGCGCGCGATCGGGTAGCCTTGCGCGTTGTCGACCTGAATGAAGATCGTCGGGGATTCCCAGAGCGTAAGGTTCTCGCTCGAAAAGATCTGTGCGAACGATTCGGCGCCGAGTCCCGGCAGACCGAACGGATTGGCGGCTTGCACGCGCGCCGCTATATCTTGCATCGTTACGTCGACGCGCGCGCGGGCTTCGTCGAAGAGAATCGTCTCGAGCCGCCAGACGATCACGCTGCTGGTTGCGATCAGCACGCCGACGAGCAGCAGCGCGTAGGAGATGGCGATCCGCCATTTGAGCGACAGGCGCATGTGAATCGCGTCGCTCTAGTCTTTGATCGTGTAACCGACGCCGCGCACGGTCGTAATAAGCTTCTCTTCGAAGCCGTCGTCGATCTTTCCGCGTAGATAGCGAATGTAGACGTCGATCAAATTGGAGTCGCCGAGAAAATCGCTGCCCCAGACGCCGTTGAACAGTTCGTCGCGCGTGTGCACTTTGTTGCGGTGCAGCAGCAGGTATTCGAGAAGCGCGTACTCTTTGGCCGTCAGCGTGACCGGCTTGCCGCTGCGCGTCACTTCGTGACGATCGCGGTCCATGACGACGTCGCGGTACTCGATGCGATTGCTTTGCGGCGATTTTTGACGCAGTCGAGCCCGCACGCGCGCGAGCAGCTCGTCGGTCGCAAACGGTTTGGTGAGGTAGTCGTCGGCGCCGATGTCGAGGCCCGCGACGCGATCGGGAACGCGGTCTTTCGCGGTGAGCATGATGATCGGGACGCTGCTCTTTGCACGGATGCGCTTGCAGACTTCCATCCCGTCCATGCGCGGAAGCATCAGATCGAGAATGACGAGGTCGGGCTCTTTGAGCGCTTTTTCGAGCCCCTCGAGGCCGTCGCGCGCGGTTTCCACCGCGTACCCTTCGTGCTGCAGTTCGAGTTGAAGGACGCGGCTGATGGCCGCGTCGTCTTCAACGACAAGGACGGTATAAGCGGTCGCCGGCTCGTTCATGCCGGATAGAGATTAGCGGCGTTGCGCGCTGACGCCCTTTGTCGAAGGTTGGAATCCGGTGAAAAGTGAGAGCCAGATCGCTGCGCCGCCGCCCGCGGCTACCCATGCGAGCGTCGCGTAGTTCGAGAATGCGCTTTCGATCGCCGACCCGATCGCTTGGACCGAGTGCATCGCCAAGGTGCCGCCGCTCATGATGACGAGCACGACGAGCCAGGTGACGATGGCCGCAAGCGT
>DASSZO010000057.1:0-3208 GCA_035702815.1 Candidatus Aquilonibacter sp.
CACCGACGTGCGCACCGAAGGTCCGTTCGGCGATCACACCGGCGTGTATAGCTTAGCCGACCAGTACCCGACGTTTCACGTCACCTGCATCACCCACCGGCGCAACCCGATCTACGCCGCGACCGTCGTCGGCAAGCCGCCCATGGAAGACGCATGGCTCGGCAAAGCCACGGAACGGCTCTTCTTGCCGCTGCTGCAGATGGTGCTTCCCGAAGTCGTCGACATGAATCTTCCGGTCGAAGGCGGCTTCCATAATCTCGCAATCGTGTCGATTCGCAAGCAATACCCCGGCCATGCAAAGAAAGTGATGAATGCGCTGTGGGGCCTCGGGCACATGATGATGCTCACCCGCGTGCTGATCGTCGTCGACCAAGACGTCGACGTGCAGGATACGCGCAGCGTCGCGTGGTTCGTGCTCAACAATCTGGCACCCGATCGCGACGTCGTGATGATGCCGGGACCGGTCGACGATCTCGATCACGGATCGTACAGCGTTGCATACGGAACGAAGATCGGCATCGACGCGACGCGCAAGAGCGCAAGCGAAGGGTACACGCGCGAGTGGCCGCCGGATATCGTGATGAGTCGCGATACCAGAGCGATCGTGAGCAAGCGGTGGAAAGAGTACGGCTTGGACAAGATCGCCAAGTCGCTGCATCCCGACCCGTGGTCCGGGCAGGGCGAAGACGCCTACAACCGGCTGATGCGCACCGTGCTTCGACAGGCGCCACATGACCAAGCTTAACGTCTTTCTCAAAGAGATTCGCATCGAGCACACGCTCTTCGCGCTGCCGTTTGCCTACGTCGGCGCGGTCTTTGCGGCGCGCGGCGTACCGTCGGCGTGGGCGATTCTGTGGATCACGCTTGCCGTTTTCGGCGCGCGCACCGCGGCGATGGCGGCAAACCGCTATTTCGATCGCGATCTGGATGCGCGCAATCCGCGAACCGCGCGGCGCGCGGTCGCAAGCGGCGTGCTGTCACCGTCGGTGATGGTTTGGGCGATCGTTCTCGGATTCGCGTTGTTGTTGCTTTCTGCGTGGATGCTCAATCCGCTCTGCGTGAAGCTCATGCCGATTGCGGCGCTTGGCGTCTTGATCTATCCCTTGTGCAAGCGCTTCACATGGCTCGTGCATTTCGTCCTCGGAGCGGTCGACGGGCTCGCGCCGCTCGGCGCCTATATCGGCGTCACGGGAACGGTCAGTCTCCCCGCGTTCCTGCTCTTCTTCGCCGTGACCGTATGGGTCGCGGGCTTCGACATCGCGTACGCGCTGATGGATCTTCCGACCGATCGGGAGCAGGGCATCTTTTCGTTGCCCGCGCGCTTCGGTGAACAGAGCGGGCGCTGGCTGCCGATCGCGATGCACGCCGTCATGGTCGTCCTGCTCGCCGCCGCCGGAATACTGGCGCACGCCGGATGGATCTATGGCCTCGGCGTTGCCGCAGCCGCCGTGCTCACCGTCTACGAAGATCGCCTCTACGGACTCTCGGAGAACGTTTTCGTCCTCAACGAACGTATATTCATCAGCAACATGATCTTCTCGCTCGTCTTTCTGGCCACCACCGTCGCCGGGTTCTTGATCCGGTAATGCTGCGCAGCCACTTTCTCGCCGGAACCGGCGCGCTGGCAATCGGCGGCGCGGTACCGGGGCAAGGCGGATTTCTGCAGCAGATCAACCTCGGCGTGAGCGTCCCGCTTACCGGCGACTTGGCGCATTACGGCGAGCAAATCGTCAAAGGCGCACAAGCCTGTTGCGATGAGACGAATAGATTCACGCCGTCGCCGACGCATTGGTGGGCGGTTCGCACCTTCGACGATCAAAACAGTCCGACCGTCGCTACTTCCAACGTCTTCGTCGCGGCGTCCGATCCGAGCGTCATCGGGATGATCGGGAACCTGACGGTTGAGACGACGCTCGCCGCGCTTCCGCAATACGCGAATGCCAGCTTCGCGCTCGTCGTGCCGTCGGTGACCGCCGACGTCATTACGGCGCGCGGGTATCGGAACGTCTTTCGGCTTCCGACCAAAGACTCGACCGAAGGTCAGCTCTATGGGCGCGCCGCGTTGTCGAAAGGCGCCAACGTGGTCGCCCTTGCGACGCCCGGCGACTACGGCGCGAGCATTGCCAACGGCCTCGTTGCCCAAGCGCGCACCGATAAGCACGACGCATCGCTCGTAGCGGTCGAAGAGCGATCCGATCCGGCCGACATCGCGGTGATCGTGCTGCGATCGAATCCAACGCACGTGTTTCTCGCCGGCAAGCCCGATCGCTTTGGTCCGATCGCCAAAGCGCTGCGCAAGCGCGGGTTCAAAGGCGCGTTCGGCGCAAGCGACTCGTTTTTCACGACGGCGGTCATCGATCCGTACGGGGAGGCGATGGACGGCGCATTGGTGGTAACGTCGACGCCGCCGCTCGAGCGCATTCCGACGATCGTTTCGCTCCTACGCGACTTTCAAGGTGAGGTCGGAGAGGTTACCGCGTTCTCTGCGTACGGATACGCGGCCGCGCAGCTTTTGATTCAGGCGTACGGCCGCGGTAACGCGAAGGATCGTTTTTCACTGCTCACCCAACTGCAGCAGGGCGGCGCATACAATTTGATCGTGGGGCAGTTCGGTTTTAACTTCAACGGCGACGCATCACTGCCCAACGTCTACCTCTATGAACTGTCCCCGAAGGGGTTCGCGTTCAAAAAAGCCGCCATCCCCTCCGGCTTCGTCCTCTAATCCCTCACACTTGTCATCCTGAGCGAAGCGTAGCGTAGTCGAAGGATCGCCTCGCATATGTCATCCTGAGCGGAGCGTAGCGTAGTCGAAGGATCGCCTCAGGCCTTTGATTCGTAACGGTCCTTCGACTGCGGCGCTTCGCGCCTTCGCTCAGGATGACAGGGTGGCGGAGCGTAGCGTAGTCGAAGGATCGCCTCAGGCGTTTGGTTCGTAACGATCCTTCGACTGCGGCGCTTCGCGCCTTCGCTCAGGATGACAGCGTGGCAGTTTGTCATCCTGAGCGGAGCGTAGCGTAGTCGAAGGATTGCCTCGGGGCATTGATTCGTGACGATCCTTCGACTGCGGCGCCACGCGCCTTCGCTCAGGATGACAGGGTGGCGGTTTTTGTCATCCTGCAGCGGAGCGTAGCGTAGTCGAAGGATCACCTCAGGCGTTTGGTTCGTAACGATCTTTCGACTGCGGCGCTTCGCGCCTTCGCTCAGGATG
>DASSZO010000073.1:0-21495 GCA_035702815.1 Candidatus Aquilonibacter sp.
AGCATCAAGAACCGCACGGTGATCACCGCGGTCGACTCGGATTCGATGAAAGAGAACGTCTTCACGAATATCGATTCGGCGGCGATCATCTAACGACAACTTCATAACACAACACCGAGGCGGACCGCATGCGGAGCCTCGGCCGCGACGCGGATGGATTGAAGCGTTGCGGATCCCATGTGAGGTCACTACATGGCATTCGATTCGTTGAATATTGGCATCACCGGCCTGAACGCATATCAGAGCTGGATCGACATGTTGTCGAACAACATTGCCAATACGGCGACGGTCGGCTTCAAGGGTCAGCGCATGACCTTCGCCGATCAGTTTTATCAACAAGTGCAGTCGGGCACCGGCCCGTCGCAAACGCGCGGCGGCACCGATCCGCAAGACTTCGGTCTCGGCGTCAAGGTGAACACGGTCGACACGCAGTTCGCCCAAGGCGGACTCGAGACGACCGGTATCAACACCGATCTTGCAATCAACGGCGATGGATTCTTCATCCTTCGCAACGCGGACGGTTCGAGCACGCCGACCTACACGCGCGACGGAGCGTTCTCGCTCAACGCCAACGGCCTGCTGTACGATCCGGCCTCGGGTCTTGCGGTGCAAGGCTACACGGCCAATAGCTCCGGCCAGATCTCGCAGACCGGCTCACCGGCGGATATCAACATCCCGATCGGTTTGACGGAACAAGCGACGGCGACCGGACAGGGCGTCAAAGTCGGTCCGAACACGAGCGATCAGGTCTTCGATATGTCGATGGGCGGCAATCTCGACCAGACGCAGTGGCAGCAGCAGTTCCTCAATTCGGTCGGCGCGTCGCCTACACCGGGCACGACCAAGACGATCTCGACGACGTTGTACGATTCGCTCGGCAACGCCCATCAAGCGACGATCACGTACACGCCGGACGTCACCGGTGCTACGGCTGCGACCGGAAGCGTCGCGACGAACTCTGCCGTCTCGGGCGGTGGAAACCTGATCAACGCGTTCACCGTTCCGCCGGGCGCGACGTACAACGTCGCGAGCCCCGCGACGATCGGCGTCAGCGTCGTCAACAACGGCGGCGTGATTCAGGCGAAGATCACCGACGGTACGAACACCACCTACGGCTCGGCCAACTCGACCGTGTCGTTCGACGGCATCTCGTTCCAAGTCGGAAACATCGCCGCAGCCGACGTCGGCACGGCGACGGGTTCGATGAACGTCACCAAGGCTAATAACGCATTGCCGAGCGCGGTCGATAACGCCGCTGGTACGAAAGTGACGCCGGCGACTCGCTGGAAAGTCGACGTCTCGTTCACGGACGGCACGCAATTCACCGCGATCAGCACGCCGGCCAGCATCAGTGCGGGCGGTGCCGTGACCGCGCCGACGACGACGAACGTCTCGTCGGGAACCCTCGGGTATCTGTACTTCGATCAGAACGGCCAGTTCATCAACTCGTCGTCGATCGTTTCGGATGCCAGCGGAAACGGCATCATCGCCAACGCCGCCGGTTTCATTCACTCGACCTCAAATCAACCGTCGATCGATCAGGGCAATCAGCTCAACGTGACGGTCTGGGGTACGGGCGCCGGTAACGTCGCGTCCTCGGGAGCGACGCCGCCGACGACGGGGCCGATCGGTCTCGACTTCTCGAATCAAGCGAGTCTCGCGGGAACCTACACTGCAAACGTCATTTCGCAGAACGGCTACTCCGCGGGTACGCTTTCGAGCATCTCCGTGGGCCAAGACGGTTCGATCACCGGTTCGTTTACGAACGGCCAGAACAAGACGCTGGCGCAGATCGCGCTCGCGACGTTCCAAAACGAGCAAGGCCTGCAGCGCGTCGGCAGCAATCAGTTTGCCGCCACCGCAGCATCGGGTCTCGCTCAACTCGGAACCGGTGCGAGCGGGCGCTACGGCGACGTCGTTTCGGGTTCGCTCGAACAGTCGAACGTCAACCTCGCCGATCAGTTCACGAAGCTCATCGTCGCCCAACGCGCGTTCGAAGCGAACTCGCGCGGCATCACGACGGCCGACCAGAACTTGATCACGCTCGTCAACCTGCGCGCCTCCGAGAACTAAGCCTCGCAGGCAGCGCGTAACCCTTGCCGTCGCCATGGAGGGCGGCGGTCCGGGGGCGGTAGGCCAGCACCTGCCGCCCCCCGTAAGTCGTCCGTACAGGGACGTGGGACGATATCGCGGGAGGCCGCCACGGCGGGCCGCCTCCCGTTTCACCCTCTGCCGGGAGTCCAGACGTGATCGCACTGACTCGCCTCAACGGCCATCCGGTGATGGTCAATTCGGACCTCATCGAACAGATCGAGGAGACGCCGGACACGGTCGTCACCCTCACCTCGGGGAATCGCCTGATCGTGCGCGATCGAATGGCCGAGGTTCAGCGCAAGATCATCGAGTTCAAAAGGAAAATCTACGCGCCCGGCGGAGCAGCAGACTAGCAACCGTACCCTTACCGAAGCTTGATTAAGGTCACTGCCCGGCCGATACCCGGATAAGACGCGAGCTTACAAGCGGAGAGCGACGTTGGATTTAGCGACGATCATCGGACTCGTTATTGGGTTCGGTGCGATCTTTTTAGCCGGATTCGTGGGCGGCATCGACCCCCGGATCTTTTTCGGACGTTGGGACGCATTCGTCCTGATCATCGGCGGCTCGGTCGGTGCGACCCTGACATCGTTCCCGATGCGTACCTTTATAAAGGGCTTCACCGGCGGGCTTAAGACCGCGTTCACCGAGGCAAACTATCACGAGCGCGACATCATCTCCACGCTCGTCTCGTTCGCTGAGAAGGCGCGTCGTGAGGGCCTGCTCGCACTCGAGAACGAAGCCGCCGCGCTCGACGATGAGTTCATGCGTAAAGGCATTCAGCTCGTCATCGACGGCCGCGACACCGAAATCATCCGCAAAGTCCTCGAAACCGAAGTCTCCAACGCGCAAGAACAGGGCGCCAAGGCCGAACAGGTCTTCATGAACCTCGGCGGCTACTCGCCGACGCTCGGCATCATCGGTACCGTGCTCGGTCTGATCGGTATGCTCAAGGGGCTCGGTGAAGCGAGCCAAAGCACGAACATCGCGGGTTCCATCGGTACGGAAACGGCGGTCGCGTTCGTCGCAACGTTCTTCGGCATCATGTTCGCCAACTTGCTCTGGCTTCCGATCGGAACGAAGATCAAGGAGCGCAACGGACAGATGCTGCTCATGCGTGAGATCATGATCGAAGGCATCCTGGCGATCCAAGCCGGCGATAATCCGCGTCTGCTCGAAGAGAAGCTGCTTGCGTTCCTCGATCCGAAGGAACGTGAGACCGATATCGAAGAGGGCGGCGCGATGGCGGGCGAAGCCGGTTACTCGGCGTCCTCGGCATAGCGTAGCGGGAACCGAGCATGGCACAACCGATCAAAGCTGCAGCGCGCGCCGCCGAATCCAACCTTCGGAAGAAGAAGTCCGAAGAAAAGTTGGAGACGGCCGGCATGATGCGCTGGCTCCTCACGTATGCCGACATGATCACGCTCATGCTCGCGCTCTTCATCATCCTTTTCGCGATGTCGACGATCAGCCGCGTCAAGGTGCAGGCGTTCGCGAAATCCGTCTCCGGCGGGTTCGACAACGTCTGGTCGATTAACCAGCCGCCGAACGGCGGGGCGAACGGATCCAAGTCCTTCGAAGCGAGCTCGAGCATTCCGGCGATTCAAAAAGAACTCGAAAAGTACGTCAAGCAGAATCACCTCGAGAATCAAGTGCAAGTGCACTCCGAAGCTCGCGGACTCGTCATTACGTTGCTCAACGACCGGTCGTTCTACGACAGCGGAAGCGCGGAGCTGCGTCCGGCGACCGAAAAAATCTTGGACGGGATTGCTCCCTTCCTGAAGCGAAGCTCGAACGAAATAGCGATCGAGGGGAACGCCGATAACGTGCCCATTTCGACCCCGCAGTATCCGAGCAACTGGGAATTATCGGCTGCCCGCGCAGTCGGCGTTGCCCGGCGTTTTGTGGAAAAGGATGGGGTCAACCCGCGTCGCATTGCGGCCACCGGCTATGGAGAGTGGCGGCCGCGTACGAAGAATGCCACGGAGGCAGAGCGACAGCAGAACCGCCGGGTCGACATCGTCTTGCTGCGAGGCAACACGGGAGAAGCGCCGGCGGAAGGCGACCAGAAAGGGCCGTAACTCCGCAGCATGTCTAGTCTTTCGCAAGAAGAGATTGATGCGCTTATCAATCAACTCTCCGGATCCGAAGGCGGTCCGGCCAAGGAAGCAATCGATGGCCGACGGGTAAAATCGTTCGACTTCCGCTTCAATAAGCGCCTCGACAAGTTCACCAACAATCAGCTCCAGACGCTGCGGACGCTGCACGAGAACTTCACCCGCCTTCTCAATAACTCGCTCTCCGTCTACCTACGCACGCGCGTCGAAGCCACGATCGTTTCGATCGAACAGATCAGCTACGGCGACTTCATCGCCTCGATCGGCATCCCGTCGATCCTGGCGATCTTTTCGATGGACCCGTTGCCCGGCAGCGGCATCGTACAGGTCGATCTCAACCTCGTCTTCTCGATCATCGATCGCCTGCTCGGCGGTCCCGGCTGGTTTCCCAACAAGCTTCGCGATCTCACGGACATCGAGCGGACGCTCATGCAGCGCTTCATGGCGCGCATGCTCAACAGCTATCGCGAATCGTGGAACTACCTGCTGACGCTTTCGCTCAAGATCGAAGCGCTCGATTCGAATCCGCAGTTCATTCCGCGCATCATCCCGCTCGATCAGATCGTCGCCTACATCTCGATGGAACTCAAGATCGGCGACATGTCCGGCGTCATGAATTTCTGCTTGCCGTACCTCGTGCTGCAGTCGATTAGCCAACAGCTCACCGACTTCCAATGGTCTCCGACGGTGATGGCCGGCCGCGGCATGACGGAAGAAGACATCGCGCAGCTCACCCGTAACGTCGAGCGCGCCGGAGTCGAAGTCGAAGTCGAACTCGGCCAGACGATGGTCTCGTTGCGCGATCTGGTCACGCTGCGCGAAGGCGACATCGTCGTGTTCGACAAACCGACGAACGAGCCGCTCTCGGCGAAGGTCAACGACAAAGAGAAGTTCCGCGTGTTCCCCGGCATCAACAAAGATCACTTGGCGGTGCAAGTCGCACACGTCGTAGCGAACGAGGACGAATAATACATGCCCGAGATGCAACAGCTCGCCGACTCCATGCTGGCCGCGGCCGGCAGCGTACTCGGCCGGTTGGTGGAGCACCAGGCCGGGGCGTCACCCGCGGCTCGCAACGACCACGAGGGTTCGATCCGAACCGACGGCGACGAGCTGGTTACGATCGCCGAGATCCCATCCGTCGGCGCGCAAGTCGTCGTTCGTTTTCGTACGGTGGACATGCAGCAGATCGTCGGGTTGATGCTCGGCGGCGACGACATGGGCGAGATGGGCCCGATGCAGCTCTCCATCGCGTCGGAAACCGTCTCGCAAATTGCGACGGCGATGGTCGAACAGTTGGCCAAGGATGTCGGCGCGGTTGCCGACGGCGCGCACGCCGCACTCTGCAGCGATGCGACGCTGCTGCCGCCCCCGCCGTTTGAGTCGTACGACGGCAGCGTCGATATGGGCAGCGGTTTGGTGCCTCGCATCAGCATCGATTTCGCCGCAATCACCCTTTCGAAACTCGGTCTGGGTTCCGGGTCGACCGCATCGGCCGCGCAGCCGGCGCCGGCCCGCCAAGAACCCGAACCGGTCGCGGCCGCACCCGCGCGCCGCGCTGCTCCCGCGCCCGACGCTCAGAACGTCGAGTACACCCGCATGCAACCGACCCAGGTGCGCACGGCGCAACCGGGACAGGCCAATCTCGATCTCGTCCACGACGTGCCGCTGCAGATCAGCGCGGTGCTTGGCAAGACCGTGATGCCGCTGCGCGAAGTCGTCTCGCTTGCGTCGGGCACGGTCTTCGAGCTCGACAAGCTGGCGGCCGAGCCGATCGACCTCTACGTCAACAATATTCTGATTGCTCGCGGGGAAGTCGTCGTCGTCGACGACAAATACGCCGTGAAGATCTCCGAACTTAACCCGCAGGTGGGCACCTAATCCGCCTCCCCGAGTAGGGCATGTCCAATAACTTTTGGGTCCAATATATTCTCGCGCTCGTGGTCGTCGGGCTCATGCTCGGCGGCCTCTATGCGCTCGTCCGCGGTTTCGCGCGCGGGCGGCTGCTTATTTCGGCGCGTCACCGGCTGATCACGGTCGTGGAATCGACGGCGCTCGCGCAGCACACGGCGATGCACGTCGTCAAGGTGGGCAAAAAATACTTCTTGATCGGCGCCGGAAACGGGCACGTCGCCACGCTCGGCGAGCTGCCGGCGGATGAAGTAGACACGTGGATGCAGGAGCAACGCGACCTGATGGGCGCTCAACGCGCCTCGATCGCGGACGCATTGAAGTTTCTTCGCGGGAAATCGTCTTGACCGCGGACGTCATACGCAAACTCTGGAAGCGCCACGCACCGTATATTATCGGCGCCGCAATCGCGGCGCTGGTGCTGTGGGTCCTTCCGGCGATTGCGACGGCGCAGACGGCGCCAAGCGGTCCGACCGCTCCGACGATTCCCATTCCTCAAGTGAACATCGGGGTCGGCGAAGCCAAGAATCCCAAAGAGGTGGTCGGAGCGCTGCAGATTCTGCTGTTGCTGACGGTCCTCGCGCTCGCCCCGACGTTGCTCGTGCTCATGACGTCGTTCACGCGCATCATCGTGGTGTTGTCGTTCGTGCGAACGGCGATGGGCACGCAGCAGGTTCCGCCCAACCAGGTCCTCGTCGGCCTGGCGCTCTTGCTGACGTTCTTCGTCATGAACCCGGTGATCCGCGACGTCAATACCAACGCGGTCCAGCCGTACTTGAAAAACCAGATCAGTCAATCCGTTGCGCTGGATCGCGCCGCAAAGCCGCTGCGCGCCTTCATGTTCAAGCAGACGCGCGAAAAAGACATCCAGCTCTTTTACTCGATCTCTAAAGAACCGCGTCCCAAAGAGCAGAAGGACGTCCCGACCTATCTCTTGGTTCCGGCGTTCGTGCTCTCCGAACTCAAGACCGCGTTTCAGATCGGGTTTGCGATCTACATTCCGTTCATCGTCATCGACATGGTCATTGCGAGCATTCTGCTCAGCATGGGCATGATGATGATTCCGCCGGTGATCATTTCGCTGCCGTTTAAGATTCTGATCTTCATTCTGGTCGACGGCTGGGATCTCACGGTCAGCGCGCTCTTCCAGAGCTTCCATCCATGAATTTTGCCGATGCGATCACGATCGGGCGCGAAGCAATCTTCGTCGCGCTGGTCTCTGCCGCACCGGTGCTGATCCTAAGCATGGTCGTCGGTTTGATTATCTCGCTGTTCCAGTCGGTTACGCAGATCCAGGAGCCGACGCTGGCGTTCATTCCGAAGATCATCGTTTCGGCGCTCGCGCTGCTGTTCTTCGGGCCGTTTATTCTCGCGATGCTGACCGATTTTACCAGCCGCATTTTTTCGAGTATCCCGAATTTCGTGAGGTAGCGGCGTGGTCGATATCTTCGGTCTGACCGGCGCCCAGTTCGAAACGTTTCTGCTCGTGTTCTTCCGCGTGAGCAGCATGCTCTTTATCTTTCCCGTGTTCTCGGCGCCGCAGATTCCGAGTCTCGTGCGCCTCGGCTTCGGTTTGATCGTCTCGTTCATTCTGTATCGGTTCGTGCCGATCGTGCACCTTTCGCCGGGCATCTACGAACTCGGTCTCGCCGTGGTCAGCCAAATCACGCTCGGGATCATCGTGGGATTCATCGCCGCGCTCGTGTTTACGGGAATTCAATTTGCGGGCGAGCTCGTCGATCTGCAGATCGGCTTTGCAATCGCCAACGTGCTCAATCCGCAGACGCAGCAGAACATCACGATCATCGGCGAATTTCAGCTCGCGATCGCGACGCTGATCTTCCTTGCCACCGACTCGCACTATTTCTTGATCCAGGGAATCGCGGGATCGTTCAATCTCGTGCCGCTGCCCTACATCACGATCGATCCGAGCGTGGCCGGAAACGTGACGCTGTTTTTTACGCAGGCCTTTCTCATCGTCTTTCGCATCGCGGCACCCGTCGTCGCGGCGCTGTTCTTGACCAACGTCGCGCTCGCGTTCATGGCGCGCGTCGCGCCCCAAATGAACGTGTTCGTCATCGGCCTCCCGATTCAAGTCGGGGTGGGACTCATCATGATGGCGATCAGCATTCCGCTGCTTGCGACCGTCGGCCCCGAACTATTTCAGACCGTCGCACAACAGATGGACACCGTGATGCGCGGCCTTCGCGTCTAGCGGCGCGCTTGCAATAAAAAGAACGCCGGCGCGAAGGCCGGCGTTCGAGGTACACACCCGAGCGTGCGCTTAGAAGTAGCGGAACTGGCCGATCTTGTTCGCGCCCGGCTCCGTGAAGTAGAGTTCGAGATCGGGACCCATCGTAATCCAATACGGTGATGCACTGGCCGTGAGCGTGGCGAACGTCTTGACCGCGCCCGTGCTCGGATTGAACTGCGCGATCGTGCTCGAGCTTTGATCGGTGATGTAGAAGTTGTTATCACGCGCGAGGACGAGCGAGACCGGCTTCACTAAGCCCGTCAGCGGGGTCTCCGCGGTCACTTGACCGGTCGCGAGCATCCGGCCGATCTTGTCGGCCTTTGACTCGATGAACCAGATCGCGTTGTCGCTGCCCTGCGCGATTGCCGTCAAGCCGGCGCCCGCCGAGACCTTGTACTCGGAGATCGGCGCGCTTGATGAGGCGCCCGGCACGATCGTGCCGATCTGATCGACGTTGGATTCCACGAACCACATCGCGCCGTTGTTTGCCGTCGTGATCGCCGTCGGGCCGGCGTTGGCCGTGGGGAGCTTATACTGCGTCGGCGTTCCGTCGGTGGCGATGCGCCAAACCGAGTTGGAGCCGGGGTCGGTCACCCAGAGCGCGCCGTCGGGCCCGCTGGTGATGCCCCACGGACGGGCGGTCGGGTCGGTCAGTTGATACTCAATAATCGCGCCGCCCAGCGAGGTCAGCCGTCCGACCTTCGGGACACCGGATTCGGTGAACCAGAGCGCTCCGTCCGAGCCGTTGGCCAACATCAACGGAGCCGAGCCCGAGGTGAGCACGGGAGCGTCGGTGACGACGGCCGTCGACGAGACGTGGCCGATGCGGCCGGCGCCGGTCTCGGTGAACCAGAGTCCGCCGTCACTTGCCGAGACGATGCCGCCCGGCTGCGAGGAGGCGGTCGGAATAGCATACTCAGCCGAGGCGAACGGCGTGATGGTTGGAGCGGGGCTGGGGGTGCCGCTCGTGATCGGGGTAGCGTTGCCGCAGGCTGCGAGGAGCACGGCAGCAACCGCGCCGGCGACGAGTGCCAGCGATCGTTTGAAAGTCATCTCGTACGGGTGTTCCTTTCGGTCAGCCTCCCATATTGGCACCGGGGGCTTAAGCTCCCCCTAGGAACGCTTCGCAGCCGCCGGTCGTATCACGGGGTGCCTCTAGCAAGCATCTCAGGAAGCGGCGGGGGGAACCCGAAAACCGATAGGAGCATGCTCGTAACCGTCGTCGATGGCTAAGCCGGAACAAACCGAGAAGCCGACTCCGAAACGGCGCGAGGAAGCGCGTAAGAAAGGCCAAGTCGCCCGAAGTCAGGAGCTGGCCGGCAGCGTGATCTTCCTAGCCGTCGTTCTGATTCTGCATGCCTTTTTTACGCCGATGATGGACTCGCTCGAAGGCAACATGCGAGGGTACTTCTCACGCATCGGTCAGGCGAGCGGCGATCTCACGTATCACTCGGTTGCGCCGCTATTCATCCAGGCCGGCGCGGGCGTCGCGATGGTGGTCGCCGCGGTCTTCGTTTTGGCGTTCGTGATCGGCATCGTGGCGAACGTCGCGCAGTTCGGGTTTCTGTTTACCTTTAAATCGATCACGCCGAGCTTTAGCAAGCTCAATCCGATCAACGGCTTTAAGAATCTCTTGAGTAAACGCACCTTCGTGCAGCTCGGCAAGCAGTTGCTCAAGCTTTTCGCCGTTGCCGTGATTCTGTACATGGAGATCTCGAAGAACGTCAGCTTCTTTGCCGAGGTCGGACAGTCGTCGCCCGCGGCAATGGTCGATATGACGATGAACCTGATCTACGGCATCGCCTGGAAATTCGGCTTGTTGCTCGTCGTCGTCGGCCTGCTCGACTACGCGTACGAACGCTGGCAGTTGGAAGACAGCCTCAAGATGAGCAAACAAGAGGTCAAGGACGAATACCGGCAATCCGAGGGCAACCCCGAAGCCAAGGGCGCGCTCAAAAAGCGTCAGCGCGAGATGTCGCGCCGTCGCATGATGCAGGCGGTCCCGCGTGCGACCGTCGTCGTCACCAACCCGACCCACTTTGCGGTAGCGCTGGAGTGGGACGAGATGGGCATGGAGGCGCCGGTCGTCATCGCCAAGGGTGCCGACCTCATCGCCAAGCGCATCCGCGATCTCGCACGCGAACATAACATCCCCATCATGGAGAACCCGCCGCTGGCGCGTACCCTCTATGATAAAGTCGAATTGGATCAAGCGATTCCGCCGAATCTTTATGCGGCGGTCGCGCAAGTGATTGCGTTCGTCTACAAGCTCAAGAGGAAGACCATCGCGTAATGGCAGTTCAAGGCGCTCCCGCCGCACCGGTTGGCGCGGGATCGGTCGTCCAGCGCTTGAGTCAGGCGGGGCCCGTGCTCGTTGCGGGCGCCTCGGTCATGCTCGTCCTTCTGATGATCGTGCCGATTCCGCCGTTCTTGCTGGACGTGCTGCTTACGATCAACATCGCGCTCGCGCTCGTGATCATCGGCACCGCGCTCTACACGGAAAACGCGCTCTCGTTCTCGGCGTTTCCTACCCTGTTGCTGATCATCACGCTCTTCCGGCTCTCGCTCAACATCACGGCGACCCGGTCGATCTTGCTGCACGGCTACGCGGGCGAAGTGATCAACTTCTTCGGTCAGATCGTCATCGGCGGCAACTATGCCGTCGGCTTCGTCATCTTCCTTATCCTCATCATCATTCAGTTCGTCGTCATCACCAACGGTGCGGGGCGCGTTGCCGAAGTCGCCGCTCGCTTCACGTTGGACGCAATGCCCGGCAAGCAGCTCGCGATCGACGCCGACCTCAACGCCGGGCTGATCACCGAAGCCGAGGCGCGTCAGCGCCGCAAGGACATTCAGCGATCGGCGGACTTTTACGGCGCGATGGACGGTGCCAGTAAGTTCGTCCGCGGTGACGCAATCGCCGCCGTCATCATCGTCGCCATCAACACCGTCGGCGGATTCATCGTCGGCATCGCGCAGCAGCATCTCGACGTGCTGACGTCGCTGCAGAAGTTCACGCTGCTGACCGTCGGCGAAGGTATCGTCACCCAGGTCCCCGCGCTGTTGATTTCGACCGCGACCGGTATCATCGTCACCCGCGCCGCCGCCGAATCCGATTTTGGCAGCGACATCACCAAGCAGCTCTCGTCGCAGCCGGCCGCGATCCTCATCGCGGCGATCATGACGGGCATCTTCGGCCTGGTCGGCCTGGCGCGCCCGCTGCTCCTGACGATGTCCGTGCTGCTCTTCGTGCTCTACTTCGCGCGTCGCCGTACTGCCGTTGCAACCGCGACTGCAATGCCGGGAGGGCCGGGCGCGATCGCCGGCGCGCCCGCACAGACGGCCGCGCCCAAGCCGGCAGAGAGCGTCGTACCGCTGCTCTCGTACGATCCGATGGAGCTCGAGATCGGCTTCGGGTTGATTCCGCTCGTCGACGTCAATCAGGGCGGCGACCTGCTCGAACGCATCACGCTCATTCGCCGTCACGCCGCGCGCGATCTGGGCATCGTCATCCCGCCGATCCGGGTGCGCGACAACCTGCAACTGCGTCCGAACAGCTACACCGTGAAGATCTACGGGTTGGACGTTGCGACCGCCGAAGTCATGGTCAGCCGTCTGCTCGCGATGAACCCGGGTACGGCGACCGCACCGATCGACGGCATTCCCACGACGGAACCGGCGTTCGGGTTGCCCGCGCTCTGGATTCCCGAGAACGCGCGGGCCGAGGCAGAGATGGCGGGATACACGGTCATCGATCCCACCAGCGTGATCGCAACGCACCTCACCGAGCTGATCAAATCGCACGCGCCGGACCTGCTCGGGCGTCAAGAGGCGTCGGCGCTGCTCGAGAACATCAAGTCGCACTATCCGGTCGTCGTCGACGAGCTCGTTCCGGGCCTGTTGACCGTCGGCGAAGTGCAGCGCGTCCTGCAGAACTTGCTGCGCGAGCGCATCCCGGTCCGCAACCTCGTGATGATTCTCGAGACGCTCGCGGACGCCGCGCGCGTGAGCAAAGACATCGACTTCCTCACGGAGAAAGTCAGATCGGCGCTTGCTCGGCACATCTCCGCCGAGTACGCCGAGAACGGCTTACTTTCGGTTATCACGGTCGATCCGCGCCTTGAATCGTTGCTCTCCGAAGCGGTACGCCGAGGAGAGGACGCCTATGCGTTGCTCGATCCGAACACGGTCACGCGTATCTATGCGTCGCTGACGCGTCAGATCTCCACCGCGCAGAACGCCGGCCTCGCGCCGATCGTCCTCTGTTCGCCGGCGGTTCGTTTGGCGCTCAAGCGCCTTACGGAACGCGCGGCACCGCAGTTGGTCGTGCTCTCGTATTCGGAGATCGCCCCGGGGCTGCGCGTCGAGTCGATCGGTCAGATTTCGACGACCGACGAGACGCCGGAGTAAGACGGAAGAACCGACGCGACGCTGATGCTGAAGTCTCTTTTTGGCAAAACCACCTCGATTCCACTGACAAAGCTGCCGCAGCTTCACTCGTTCGTCGACGTCATCGCCGGCGGCCGGCCCGCGCGCCAAGTCACGGTCGAGTCGGTCGGACCCAAGGGGATCGTCACGCGCGAGTCGCTCGGAAAACCGGGTGAGGTCGCGGTCATCGTCTATGCCGCACCGGCCGGGCGCTTTCGGGCGCAGACCAAGATCGCCGCGGTTGCAAACGCGACGACGACGTTCGAGATGCCGCGCAAAGTCAGCCTGATCGGCGCGGCGACCGGCGCACAGAAGCGTCAGAGCGTGCGTCTGGACGCGATCGTCTCCGGCCACTGGCGTTTTGCGCCGAGCGGCGTCGGTACCGGCGAGTGGGCAAAGTGCACGATCCGCGATATCAGCCGCGGCGGCTGTTCGCTCATCATCGACCGTGGACTCAAACACCACGTCCACGTCGAGGTTCGCATGCAGTTGCGGCCGGAGGGCCAGCCGTTGACCCTGCTTGGCGAGGTCATGCGCCATGAGGTCATCAAGACGTCGGGCAAGCACTCCCACGGCCTGCGGTTTCAGGGCATCCGCCCCGACGAAGACCAGGGCATCGTCGAGTTCATCAACCGGCGCCAGGCCGAGCTTCGCAGCCGCGGCCTCGCATGATTTTGCGACGCGTTCTTCTAACGTAGGCCCGTATAAAGATGCGCTTTCCTTTAGCCGATGGTGTTAGGGATGGCGCGAGGCACGTTTTGTGCCTTTCCTCGTTTGCACTTCGCCTTGGGAGCAACGGATGAGCAAGAGAGTCCTCATCGTCGACGATGCCGTCGTCATGCGGATGATGATCAAAGGGATTCTTTCCAAGAACGGCTTTGATGTCGTTGGAGAGGCCCAGAACGGTGTTGAGGCGGTGGAGAAGTATAAGCAGCTCCAACCGGACCTCGTGACGATGGACATGGTCATGCCCGAGATGGACGGCATCACCGCGGTCAAGCAGATCGTTGCCGGGGATCCCAACGCCAAGATCATCATGTGCACGTCCATGGGACAGCAGGCCCTCGTGGTCGAGGCGATCCAGGCGGGTGCGAAGTCGTTTATCACCAAGCCGTTCCAGCCGCCGAAGATTCTCGAAACGATTCAGAAGGTGCTGTCATGAGCGGCGGGGGCATGCAGCTCAACGATCTTCAGAAAGACGCGCTCAAAGAGGTCGGCAACATCGGTGCGGGTCACGCCGCCACCGCGTTGTCGCAGCTGCTCAACACCAAGATCAATCTGAGCGAGCCGCGCATCGACGTCATCAAGTTCCGCGACCTCGCGTCCCGCGTCGGTCACGAGAACCGGACGGTTGCGGCGCTGCACATGTACGTGCGCGGCGAAGCGCCTGGCCAGATGGTCGTGCTGTTCGATCGCGAACAGGCGCTCGACTTCGTCAGCCAGTTCTTGCATCGTGTCATCGGCGACATTCAGATTTTCGATTCGATCGCCGATTCGACGCTCAAAGAGCTCGGAAACATCATCGCGGGATCGTACCTGACGGCGATCATCCAGCTGACGGGATCGAATCTGCTTCCGTCGGTTCCGACGCTCTCGTATGGAACCGTTCAAGCCGCGTTTCGCACGCTGATGTCGATTCTGCCCGACCAAGACGTCTTCTTGATCGAGTCGTCGTTCCTCGACAAAGAAAAAGAAGTCGCAGGACAGTTCATTCTTATTCCGGAGACTGGATCGCTCGGGCCGCTACTCTCAGTTTTCGGAGTCGAGTAGGCTCGTGATTTCGGCGAGGGCGACTGCGTCGAAGGGGACGTCCGCGATTTTCACTTCGTGTGAAAATCGCTACTCGGCTCGTCGTCGCTCCCGCCTTCCTGGCTCTGCTCCGCCCTCGCTAAGGATTAATCTCCGTGTCGGACGAGCTTTTTAATAGGGAAGAGTTCATCAGCTACTTTCGCGATGAAGCGGAAGAGTTGTTGCAGCAGATCGACGCGGATCTTCTTCGGTTGGAAGAGACGGTTTCGTCGGGGACGACGGATCCGGAGATCATCAATTCGCTGTTCCGCGCCCTGCATACCGTGAAGGGCTCTTCCGGTATGCTCGGTTTTACCGACGTTCAGGGGCTTGCGCACAAGCTTGAGAATTTGTGCGATCTGTTGCGCAAGGATCGCATGCCGCTCTCTGAGAGCGCCGTCGATATTTTGTTTACCGGCCGGGATCTTTTGACCGGATTGGTGCAGACGGCGATCGGTGAAGAGACGGCGCCCGAAGGCGTCACCGAGTACATCGCCAAGCTCGATACGTTCACGTCGATCTACGAAGAAACGTCGCACGTCATCGAGGGACGCACCGGACCGCAACAGCATTTTGAAGAGGCTGCGGCGCACGAAGAACAGGCCAGCGTTGCCGACGTCGCTGCATTCGAAGCCGAAGTCGAACGGCTTTTGGCGCAAGCTCAATCCGGAAGTGCGCCGGCTGCGGCTGCACCCGAGGCGCCGCCCGCGCCCGCCGCTGAAACGTTCATCAAGGAATTGCCGCCCGAACCGGTGGGCGCGATCAAGCCGGAAATGCCTAAACCGGCAGCACCCGTTCCGCCGGCCGCGCCCGCTGCGGCGAAACCGGCGGCAAACGGAGACCAGAAGCGGTCGTCGATTCATCAGACGATTCGTGTCGATATCGAGCGGCTCGATGCGCTGCTTAATTTGGTCGGCGAACTCGTCATCAATCGTACGCGCATTTCCGATATCGCCAACACGCTCGAGCGTTTGATGAGCGATAAAGCCGGCGTCGCGTCGACGGGCGCGGCGAACGGCATCATCGCGCCGTTGGCAAAGGATCTCGCCGATTCGGCCGCGTTGCTCGCGCGCACGACGAACGAGATCCAAGAGTCGATCATGAAAGTGCGCATGGTTCCGATCGGACAAGTCTTCGACCGGTTCCCGCGCCTAGTGCGCGACGTCGCCAAAGCGCGCGGCAAAGAAGTGCAACTCGTCATCTCCGGCGCGGAGACCGATCTGGACAAGACGATCGTCGACGAAGTGGGCGAACCGCTCATGCATCTGTTGCGCAACAACGTCGATCACGGCATCGAAGCTCCCGACGAACGCGAGAAACTGGGTAAGCCGCGCATCGGTACGATCTCGCTCAATGCCTATCACGAAGGCAATCAGATCATCATCGAAGTCGCCGACGACGGCGGCGGCATCAATCTCGAAAAGGTGCGCGCGCGTGGCATCAAACAAGGGTTGATCTCGGCCGAAGACCGCTTGAGCGAACGCGAAATCGTCGATTTGATCTTCACGCCCGGCTTTTCGACGGCGGAAGTCGTCTCGGATGTGAGCGGACGCGGCGTCGGCATGGACGTCGTAAAGCGCAACATCACCCGGCTCAAAGGCGTCTTCGACGTTGAAACGGCGCCGGGGCAGGGTACGCGCTTTACGATCAAATTGCCGCTGACGCTCGCGATCATTCAAGCGCTGCTCGTGCGTGTCGTCGACGAACTCTACGCGATTCCGCTCGACTCGGTCATCGAATCGCAGCGCGTGGAGATGAGCGACGTCCGCACGGTCCATGGAAATGAAGTGATCACGCTGCGCGGCCAGGTCGTGCCGCTCGTGCGTATCGCGGAGTTCTTCGAGCTTGGCGGTCATCGCGATCCGGACAAGGTCATGATCGTCATCGTCGGCTTGCAGGGACGGCAAGTCGGCCTCGTCGTCGATTCGTTCGAAGGCGAGCAAGAAATCGTCATCAAGCCGCTCTCCGACGTCGTCGGGCGCATTCCGGGCATCTCCGGCGCGACGATCCTCGGAAACGGTTCGATCTCGCTCATCATCGACGTGCACTCACTCGTCAGCGAAGCCCACGTGAGCGGCAAGGTTGCACGGGTAGAATTCTCGGGAGTCTAAATGTTCACCATGGCAGACGTCAAAGAAGAGTCAAAGAAACAGCTCTCCGGCCAAGTCGTTCAAGTCGTCTCGTTCAAACTTGCAACCGAAGAGTATGGCGTCGACATCTCGCAGGTGCAAGAGATTATCCGGATGGTCGAGATCACGCACGTGCCGCGCGCGCCGCGCTTCATGGAAGGCGTCATCAACCTGCGCGGCCAGCTCATTCCGATCATCGACCTGCGCACGCGCTTTGGCATGCAGAAGATCAATGCGACCAAGAGCACGCGTATCATCGTGACCGAAATCGGCAGCAAACGCGTCGGCATCGTCGTCGACAGCGTGAGTGAAGTGCTCAACATCCCGATCGAAAACGTCGAAGACGCGCCGGAAATGATCGCCGGCGTAGGCACCGAGTATATTCAGGGCGTCGGAAAGATGGACGAACGCCTGATCATCATGCTCGACTTGACGATGGTCATCTCCGGCGAAGAGAAGCAACAACTCGAGCAGATCGGGGAGCCCGCAGCGACGGCATAGGGGACGGCGACGCCTTTCGCCGGGGGCCGCTCGCGATTTTCGCCTCCTGCGAAAATCGCTGCTGCCTTCCTCACGCCTCTCGCCATCCTGGCTTCGGCGCTCGTTCAGAGCCCCCCGACGAAAGCCGTCACCGTCCCCTATGTCGATCGGCGACGGTCTCTCTTAAAATATTAGTTGACGGTGGGGCGGCGGGGGTGGTAGGATGCTCTTAAGGAATTAGGAGCTGAGGGGTACTACGAATTGGCGCGTAAGAAGAGTCCGACCCTTACCGAAGGCGAGCTGCGTATCATGGAGGTGCTGTGGCGCCTTGGACGCGGGACGGTGGCTGAAGTCTCCGAGGCGATGCCGCCGCCGCCGGTTGCGTACAATACCGTGCTCACGACCCTGCGCATTCTCGAGCAGAAGGGGCATGTGGCGCATGAGGAGGCCGGGCGCGCGTACGTGTATCATCCGCTGATCGCTCGCGAGGCGGCCGCGCAATCCGCGGTCAAGCAAGTCGTCTCGAAGTTCTTCGGGGATAACGCCGGTGCGCTTGCGCTGCGGCTGATCGAAAACGAACGCCCGTCGGACGACGAACTCGCGCGGCTTCGTTCGCTGATCGAAAAGTACGACGAAGGGACGTAGGCCATGCCTCACCTCGATACGTTCGAGCCGATCGCTCGCATCGGCTTTGCAATTCTCTTGAACGGAATTTGGCAGGGCGCGCTCATCGCGTTCGTGACGTGGCTGGCGCTCTACGTCTTTCGCCGGGCGAACGCCGCCACTCGTTATGCCGTGTGGTCATTGTCGTTACTCGCGGTGCTGATCGTTCCGGTCTTGACCAGCCTTTCGCGCGTAAGCGTTGAGCCGCAAGTTACGGCGGTTTCGTCGAGCACGGCGATCTCGAGTCAAATGCATCCGGGCGCGACCAAGCGGATCGTCATCAAGCAAACGGCGCCGTCGACGACTGCGACCGCCGCGCCGGCCGCGCATTCGTTTGTCCTCCCGTCACTTGCGCTTCGCCTTCCCGATGCGGTCGCTCCCGCGATCGTTGCGGCATGGTTCCTTGCGGCGCTGGTGATTTTGGTTCGCTTGATCGTCGCGTTCATGCAGCTCGAGCGTCTCAAACACGACTCATTGCCGCTTTCGGTCGAGTATCGCGATTCGATGCCGCGTTGGATGAACGCGGTCAAAGGTTCTCGCGACGTACGCATCTGCACCTCGGAAGCGATCGAAGTGCCGATCGCCGTCGGGCTCTTCGATTCGATGGTGCTGTTGCCGTCGCATCTGGTTCACTCGCTCGATCCGGGCGAGATCGATCAGATCAGCCTTCACGAATTGGGCCATCTCTTGCGCGCGGACGATTGGACGAACGCGATCCAGCGGATCGCCTCGGCGCTGCTGTTCTTCAACCCCGCCGTCTGGTTCATCTCGCGTCAGATGGACGTCGAACGTGAAGTCGCATGCGACGATTACGTGCTGCAGCTTACCGGTTCGGTTCGTCCCTACGCATTTTGCTTGACCAAAATGGCCGAGATGACCGCGTGGCCGCATCGTCCGATGCCGGCGCCCGGCGTCTTCGTCACCCGCAAAAATATTTCCATTCGCATTGAACGGTTGCTGCGCACGGGTCGCGCGATCGGCTCGAGCATCGCTCCCACCGTTGCGGGCAGTTTCATTGCCTCGTTGGTCGCCGTCTTCATCGTCTTGCGCTTGATGACGCCGAGCATCGCGTTTACGCTGCCTGCGCCGCCGGCCCAACCCGTTGCGGCGATCCCCAAGGCGCCGATTGTCGCGATCCCGACGCCGCACGCCGTTCCGTCCGCCCACGTCGTCGCGTCACCGGCGCCGCATCACGTGTCGCCGCCGATCCCCGCGATCGTGCCGCGATCGTCGACGATGACCAAAGAGCTCGCCGACGCGTCCACGATGATCTCGCGCGCGTTGGCCACGACCAAGGTAGCTCAAGTGCGCGTACATCAAGACGGCTGTACCGGATGCGATTTCGAAGGCGCGAATCTGCGCGGGCGCGATTTTTCCAATCGCTCGATGGACGGTGCAAACTTCGAGAACGCGAACCTGGAGTCGGCGCGCTTCGATCGAAGCCGAATGTCGGGCGCGAACTTCGCGAACGCCGACCTTCGGAACGCTTCGTTCCGCAACACCGAACTCGAGGGCTGCAATCTTCGCGGAGCCAAACTCGACGGCGTCAATTTTGATGGAGCGCATATGACGGGCTGCTCCATCGATGCACGCACGTTGACGGCGCCGCAAGCGCGCGCCGTCCTCGCCTCATGCGAAGGCTGCGATTTTGCGGGTGTCGACCTGCGCGGCATGGATCTGCACGGGCTGATATTGATCGGCGCGAACCTTGCTCACGCGGACCTGCGCAACGCCAACCTTTCGGGCGCGGATCTAACGGGCGCCAATCTCGGGGGCGCGCGGCTCGGCGGTGCCAATCTCGACCATGCAGACCTTACGGGAAGCAATCTTCACGACGCAGACCTTCGCGGCGTCGATCTCTCGCATACGAACTTGACCGGCGCGGCAATGAGCGGCGCCAATTGGAAAAACTAACGCCCTAACTTCACTCTCTCGAGGAACGATCATGAAATGGTTAGCGCTCGCGCTTTGCGCGATGGCTCTCTTCGCTGTTGCCCAAAATGCTTCGGCCGAGGCAAAGCCGACTCACTGCATCGGCTGTGATTTCTCCCACGCGGATCTGCACGGCCGCGATCTACGCGGCGTCGATTACATCGGCGTCGATTTCCGGCAAGCGAATCTCGCTCGCGTCGATTTCACGGGAGCCAAGCTCGTCGGCGCGGACTTTCAAGGCGCCGATCTTCGCGGAGCGAACTTCAACGGCGTCGACTGCTCCGGTTGCACGTTTCGTAATGCGCGATTAGACGGCGCGACGTTCGGCAACGTCAAGCTCGCGGGCGCCGATTTGCGAGGCGCATTGCGGGGCTTGAGCGACGAGCAAATCCGCGAACTCCTCAACCATTGCACCGGATGCAATCTGCGCGGCGAGAACCTAAGCGGACGCAATCTTTCCGGCGCTACGCTCACGGCGATCGATCTTCGGGATGCCGACGTCACGTCGACCCGTTTTGAAAACGCACGTCTTGTCGGATCGGATTTTCGCCGCGCCGACCTCCGCCAGGCGGATCTTTCCGGGGCCGTCGTATGCTGGCATCCATGGGAAGACGGCCGGCCCAATACGCAGACGGAGTGCGTCGATTTGGCGGGCGCCGACGTGCACGGAGCGCGGCTCACCAACCTGCGCATATGCGATACGGAACGTGGGGTATGGACCTGCTCGGGCACCGACGCTGCGACGTTGAAGCGCTATAGCGGGAACGCACTCGAAGGGGCGATTCTTCGGTAACAGGCAGGCCTCGTCTTACGTTGTCGTAGTAGAATGAGGACCATGCGTATATCCGTCTCGGCGGCACTCCTCTGTGCCTTCCTCGCTCCGGTCATGTTGGGAGCAGCCGCGCCCGGCGCCAACTCTTCGCCGGCTCCGGCAAGCGAGGCAACCGCGCCGCCTGAGATTTATCACGTCAGTGTGCGCCCGCTTTGCAGCGCGCTGCGAACCAAGGTCGCGCCGTCGATCGGCATGATTTTGCAGAACGACAAGATGATCAGCAAAGGCAGCGATTACTTCAAGCAGTATGCCGATGCGGCGTTCAGCCAAGGCGAGGGCACCAAGCAGATGGCGCTCTACCACATGCAAAACTTGGTGTTGCCGCTGGCCAACAATATCCTCGCCGTGCAGAAGCTGCTCAACGATCCGAGCGTCTTTCCCGCCGTTGCAAGCGACGATCAAGACAAGCGAAAGTTGGAACTCAAGAAGCAGGTGCTGCAATCACTTGCGCAACAGCAGGCTTCGCTCGACATCCTCAACGGATTCGTCGAGACGCAAAACATGGCCGATATGCAGCACGAAGGATTCGGATACATTCGTCAGATGGTCGGCAGCGATCAGGTTTCTAAGCCCGGCCAAGTCGATCCGCTTGCGAATGTCGCTCCGACCGCTGACCCGCAAGGGCGTCCGTCGGTTTTCGACGACACCGCTATCAACGCGGGCTTGCCTCCGAACCCCTATGAAATCGATCTTTCGCGCCTACCGGGGTTGACGGTCGGGTTCAATCCGCTCAATGCATTGCGCGAAGGCGTGACCTACACGCAACAAGCCGGGAAAAAGGCTCAAGACACGCTCGCGCATACGGTCAACGAGACCGTGGCGATTTGTAAGACCGGTCAATTAGCGCCGGCGCCGGCTTCGACGCCG
>DASSZO010000130.1:0-4612 GCA_035702815.1 Candidatus Aquilonibacter sp.
TAGTTTAAGAGAATCTTCCAAAGCGACGCGCCGCAGGGAGGGAAGTCCCCCAACCTGGATCTCGGAATGATCACGAGTAGGCTGCCCGGGAAAGCGAAAAGCCGCTCGGTGCGCCGCGCGGCTTTTTTTTCTAGCTGCTCAGTTCGACGGAATCGAGCTGGGCCTTCTCCTCGCCGGTAATGACCATCGTGAGGTCGAGGAGGATGATGAGGCGATCGGCGACCTTGCCGACGCCCTGGATGTACTCGGTTCCGACTCCGGCGATCATGTCCGGCGCGTCTTCCACTTGTTCTATCGGAATGTTGATCACTTCGGACACGCTGTCGACGATGATGCCGACTTTTTTCGTGCCGATTTCCGTGACGACGATGCGCGTGCTCTTCGTGTGATCGGTGCGCGGCATGCCGAAGCGCGTGCGTAAATCGATGATCGGAATCAGCTGGCCGCGCAGATTGATGACGCCTTCCATGAAGCGCGGCGCGCGAGGCACGTGCGTGATCTCGACCATGCGGATGATTTCCTGCACTTGGGAGATGTCCACGCCGTACTCTTCGTTGCCCAAATGGAACGAGACGACTTGGATGCGCTCGCCGGAAAGTTGCTGCTTCTCTCTCTGATCTGTCGTTGTCATGAGTTAGACCCCCGAGTATTCGGCGCGCGCGACGCGTCCGCTGGCGTAAGCTTCGGATACGAGCGAGTGTACGTCGATGATGAGCGATATCGAGCCGTTGCCCAGAATCGTCGCTCCGGAGATTCCCGGAATGCGCCCGACGACGTCGGAGAGCGGCTTGATGACGATTTCCTGTTCGCCCTGGAACGAGTCGACAACCAGGCCCACCTGGCGTCCCTGCAGGCCGACGATCACGATCATCACCTTGTCCGGATCGCGCTGGCCGCCCAGTTCGAAGAAATCGGCGATGCGCACGAGCGGAACGACTTGCCCGCGCAGCGTGATCACTTCGTTGCCGTGCACCGTGCGCACGTCTTGCATTTCGACGCGCTGCGACTCGATGACCGAATCGAGCGGAATCGCGTAGAGCTCGTCGGCCACGCGCACCAGCAGTGCTTGAATGATCGCCAGCGTGAGCGGCAGTTTGATCGTGAACGTCGTGCCCGCGCCGGGCACCGTATTCACGTCGAAAACGCCCTTGAGCCGCGTGATGTTCTTCTTGACGACGTCCATGCCGACGCCGCGTCCGCTCACGTCGCTGATGACTTCGGCGGTGGAAAAACCCGGCGTGAAGATCAGTTCGATAATCTCGCGATCGCTCAGGCGATCGTCGGAGCCGATGAGGCCCTGCTTGATGCCGCGAGCCCGCACCTTGTCCAGATCGATGCCGTTTCCGTCGTCGGTGACCTCGATGATGATCTGGTTGCCTTCGTGGTAGGCGTTGAGCGCGATCGTTCCGTGGCGAGGCTTGCCGCGGCGTTCGCGTTCGTCCGGCATCTCGATGCCGTGATCGACGCAGTTGCGCAGCAAGTGCATGAGCGGCTCGCCGACTTCGTCGACGATGGTCTTGTCGAGATCGGTCTCGGCGCCGGAAATGGAGAGCTGCACTTCTTTGCCGCGCGCCTTGGCGACGTCGCGAACCATGCGCGGAAACCGATCGAAGACCTGGCCGATCGGCACCATGCGCACCTTCATGATCGATTCTTGGATCTCGTTCGTCGTGCGCGCGAGCAAAGCGGAACTGTCCGCGAGTGCCTTGGCCAGCGGCGCCAGCGTTTTGGCGTGGCCGTTCAAACGCGCGGCCGCACCGTTCTTGTCGGTCAGCGCACGCTCGAGCGTGCCCGCGATATCCGAGATACGCGTGCGGTTGATGACCAGTTCGCCGACCAGATTGAGCAGCAGATCGAGCCGTTCGATGTCCACGCGGATTGTCTGATGCGCACTCGCGCGCTTCTCGCCGCGCTTCTCCGGAGCGGCGGCCTTTTGCACGGGCTCCGCTTGCGCGGGCGGCGTCTGCGCGGGTTCGGCGGATGCAGGCGTCGCGTCTGCAGCTGCCGGCGGCGGCGCAGCCGGCGAATCGGCCTGCATCGCGCGCGCCTGCTCGACCTGGCGCCAAACCGCGGCCTCGAATGCCGCAATCTGCTCTTCGCTGGCGTCTTTTTCTTCTTGTTCGGCGGCAGCCGCCTCGTCGAACGAGATGTCGGGACCCGTCGTGCCTTCGATGACGTTGGACGTTTCTTCGTACACGGCGACGAACGAGTCGACGCGCGCGGCGAAATCGTTCAATCCGGCCGGTGTCTCCTTGCTGTGAACCGCGGCCTCGACGAGGTCCGTGAGGAAGTCGCGCCCCGCGAACAGGATGTCGACGCAGCTCTCGGAGAGCGGCATGCGCTCTTTGCGCAGCAGGTCGCACAGGTTTTCCAGGCGATGCGCCAGACTCTGCACGTCGGTGAACTGCAGCATGCCCGAGCTGCCCTTGATGGTGTGCAGCGCGCGGAATAAGGAATTGACCAGTTCGCTGTCGGCGCGGCCGCTGCTGACGAAATCTTCCAGTTGCAGCAGATCGGCGTCGATTTGCTGCAATAGTTCTTCGGCTTCGTCTCTAAAGTATGAAACGAATTCCGATCGGTCGAAGAGATCGTCGCTCATGCACCTATTCGACGCCGAACACTGCGAGAAGCGGCCCGAGCGAGCCGGTTTCCGGGATCAGAATGAACTGGCCGGAAACTTCCTTCTCTTTATCCAGGAACGCGCTTTCGATCAAGAACACGTCCTGATCCGGCAGAATCGACATGAGCGTGCGGAATGCGGCTTGAATCGTGCCGTACGAGAGCGTGGGCACCGACGGCAGCACGTTCTGGCCCGTCAAATTGTTGATCGCGGACAGGTACGAACCCGCGATGATATTGCCGATCTCCTTGAGCGTCGAATCGGCGATCGAATCGAAGACCTGGATATCGCCGATGACGCGCTTGAGAAACGTGCCGACGAAATCGACGGCCTGCTCGCGATCGAACAGCACGACGATCTGTCCGGGCGCTTCGCCGCGGATGTACATGTGCAGCGCGGCGACCATCCGGTTCTCGTGTCCCACGCGCGATGCGAGGTCGCGGAATTTGATGACGTCGATACGGGGTTCGCTCAGATTGATCTTCGCGTTGAGCAGCTGCGAGAGCGCGGTCGCGGCGTGGCCGGCGCCGATGTTGCCGACCTCCTTGAGCGCGTCCTTCTGCAGCTCGTTCAGTTTCAAGCTTTGTGCGCTCACGACAACACCTTATTGATGGTTTCGAGAATCTTCGGCGGTTGGAAGGGTTTGGTGATAAACGACTTCGCCCCGGCCTGAATCGCCTCGACGACCAGCGCCTGCTGCCCCATCGAGGTGCACATGATGATCTTCGCATTCGGATCGTGGCTGATGATCTGGCGGACGGCGGTAATGCCGTCCATCTCGGGCATGACCATGTCCATGGTCACGAGATCCGGATTCAGCGACTTGTACTTGTCGACGGCTTCCACGCCGTTTTGCGCTTCGCCGACCACATCGAATCCGTTCTTGCTGAGAATCCCCTTGATCATCATCCGCATGACGACGGCGTCGTCGACGATGAGGACCCGCTTGCTCATTCCTTGCTCCTACAGGCCGAGATTGTACTTACACCCCATCGGCCGGAAATGGGGTTTTTCTTAGCGTTTTGTGTTATGCCAGCCCGCGGCTGCGAAGTTCCGCCGTTCGGCGATTGATGAAATCCAAAATCGTGCGATCTTCTACCGGTGTCAGACCGTGAAACCGCAGACCGTGAGAGTGTTTGCCGGACGTCGGAACCTGTTCGACGCGCATCACCTCGCCCAAAACCGTCAGAGGCGGTGCGCTCGAGTTCAAGGTCATCTTGACTTCGATGGTCTGCCCCACCTTGCACTGGCGGTCCATGATGAGCGCGCAGCCGCCGCGGCTGATGTCGCGGATGCTGCCCTTGGTAAACTCGCCCACGCCTTTACCGCCCGGGGCCATGCGCCAGTGCCCGCTCAGCAGCGTGTCGAGCCGGACGCTCGAGCGCTTCTGTGCGCCGCCGCCCAGTGTTTCGATGCGCTCGGGCATCTCGAAGCACGTCATGCCGTCCCGCACCTCGACGATCGAGGCGGCGAAGCGGAACTTGCCGGCGGCGTTGTGATAGACGAATGTGCCGCGTTCGCCTTTGCGCCCGACCGTATCGCCGACGGCGATGCGCTCGGGGCCGACCTCCTCAACGGACACCGAACGCGATGCGCGCCCGGCCACCGTCACGTCGACAAACGAGTGCAGCGGCGGCAGTTTCTCCTCCGGAACCGATTTCTTGGCGCTTCCCCTGAAAAGCGACTTGAAGATCACCGTGCTGACGTCTCCATTGGTTCACCCTCGTCGGTCGTCGATATCTGTCCGATCGATTCGACCCGCAGGCCGGAAGCGATCTCGGAATACGAGAGCACGACCAGCTGCGGCGCAGCCCGCTCGGTCAAACGCTTGAGCGCCAAACGAACCGAGGGCGAGCACAACACGATGGGATGCAGGCCCGAGTTCTGCGCCGCCGCCATCTGCTTGGTGAGCGAGCTGTAGATCTTGGCCACAGTATTCGGATCGAGCAGCGCATATGCATCCTCGCCGCGGCGGACTGCCTCGCCCAGAAG
>DASSZO010000153.1:0-2761 GCA_035702815.1 Candidatus Aquilonibacter sp.
GACGATGACCACGCGTTTGCGATCTTCCGAAAGCACGCGCGCGCATTCGCGCAGCATCGTCGTCTTGCCGACGCCCGGACGACCGAGCAAGCAGATCGATTTTCCGCTTCGCAGCACGTCGAGCAAGATGTCGATCGTTCCGTAAACGGCGCGTCCGATGCGGCATGTCAATCCGACGATCTTGCCTTGCCGGTTTCGTATCGCACTGATGCGATGCAACGTTTGCTCGATGCCGGCTCGGTTATCCGCCCCGAAGGGAGAGATACGCGAGCATACGTGCGCGATGTCTTCGTTCGTGACCGGCGTCTCGGAGAGATAGCGAAAATCAGCCGCAAACCGGGCCTCGGGCGGACGCCCAAGATCCAGTACGACTTCGATGATCTCTTCGAGGTTTGGCAGCCGGACGAGCGCCTGACGAATGGGGAGTGGGAAGATGTCCAGGAGTTGGGAGAGCTCCCAACTCGGGGAAACGGACTGCGCTTTAACCGCCAACAGTGACCCTCGCTTCCATGGGGGTGTACCCACACCTTACCCACATCTTGTGGATGCACCTGCCCGCTCGTACTACTTGTCGTGGGAGGAGCGCCTTCCGGAGCGGATGCCTCATGCTCTATTCTACCCGCTCGGCCCCCGAAGCGTTACACCCCGGCTTTGACCACGCGCAGCACCCGCAGTTCGTCGTCGTAGGGGCCCTGGATGCGCACGCCGGCCCGCAGCTCCAAACGGATGTAATCGATCAATTCGGGCGTCATCTCTTCGCCGGGCGAGATCACCGGAATTCCCGGCGGATACGGCGAG
The DNA here is from genome assembly GCA_035702815.1 of Candidatus Aquilonibacter sp. Lineage (GTDB taxonomy): Bacteria > Vulcanimicrobiota > Vulcanimicrobiia > Vulcanimicrobiales > Vulcanimicrobiaceae > JAMXLG01. The sequence goes on from DASSZO010000153.1 coordinate 799, forward strand.
AGCGTTTCGGCGCAAATACGCCCGGCCGACTCGCGAAACGGAACGAATTCAGTGTCGGCCAGGAACGCGTCGCGCGGAAGCATCCGCATCGGCGGAATCGCGGGGAGGTTGTAACTATTGCGCTTCAATCGTTGCTCGAGCACGCCCGATGGCGCGAACATATCCAACGCACGATCGTCGCGCGCCAGTTCTTCGAACGCGTTCACGAAGCGTTCCGCCGCATCTTCGGTCGTGCCGATCGTGAAGAGCGCGACGACGTTGAAGAGATCGGCCAGCTCCACCTGAATGTTGTAGCGTTTTCGCAGCAGCTCCGAGGCTTCGTATCCGGTATATCCTAAGCCGGCGACGCGCACCGTTACCTTCGTGGGATCGAGATCGAAGACGCCCTCGCGGCCTTGCAGCTCTTCACCGAAGCAGTAGATGCCCTCGATCTCGTTGAGGCGGCGGCGCACGTCTTGCGCCAGCTCGATCGTGTGCGAGAGCAGCGCGGCGCCTTCAGTCGCCATCTGTTTGCGCGCTACGTCGAGCGAGGCGACCATCGGCAGATTGGGCGACGTGGAAAGAAACATCTTGAGGACCGCTTTGAGGCGGTCGAGCCGCACGCGGTCGCCGATCTGGTGCAGCATCGCGCCTTGCGAGAACGCGGAGAGCATCTTGTGCGTCGAGTTGATGCACAGATCCGCGCCCGCTTCCGTTGCGGAAATCGGAAGCGCGTTATGAAAGTGAAAGTGCGGCCCCCACGCTTCGTCGACCAGCAGCAGCTTGTCGCGCTCGTGCACGATGCGCTCGATCGCGACGAGGTCGGCGGCAACGCCGTAGTACGTCGGCGAAACGATGTAGACCGCCTTGATGTCGGGATGCTCTTCCAGCGTCCGCAACACCGTTTCGGGCGTTACGGAGTTGTCCATGTGCATCTCTTGATCGACCGCGGGCTGCATGTAGATCGGATGCGCTCCGCTCATGACCAAGCCGCCGAGCATCGACTTATGCGAGTTGCGCGGCACGGCGATCTTATCGCCCGGATTGACCGCGGCCATCATCATGCACTGATTGCCGCTCGTCGAGCCGTTGACCAAAAAGAACGTATGGTCGGCGCCATACGCTTGCGCGGCCAATTCTTGTGCCTCTTTGATCGATTCGGTCGGCTGCAAGAGATCGTCGATCCCCGGCATCGGCGTCAGATCGATTGCGAGAATGTTATCGCCGACGAACTCGCGGAAGGCACGGTCGCTGCCCTGCCCTTGCATGTGCCCGGGCGTATGGAACGGCTGAACGCCGGAGTCGACGTACTCCAGCAACGCTTGAAAGTACGGCGTGCGGTTTTGATCCAGCGGAGCGCGCTCGTCCGTCGGGTCGGTCACGCCTCAGGCCATCACTTCAAAGCCGAGCCGGGCGAGCATCGCAAAATCGTCGTCGTCGCCTCGGCCGCTCGTGGTCAAATAGTTTCCGAGCACGATTCCGCTTGCGCCGCTTCGCATGCCCAAGTCCTGCAAGCCCTGCAGCGTAATTTCGCGGCCCCCGGCAAAGCGAACGAGCGCGCGCGGCAGCGCCAGGCGCGCCATCGCAACGAAGCGCAGCGCTTCGACCGGTTCGACGAGCGAGCGATCTTGAAACGGAGTCCCGGGGCGCGGATTGAGGAAGTTGATCGGCACCTCCGCGGGCTCGAGCGCCTGCAGGGTACAGAGAAAATCGATCCGGTCTTCGATGGTCTCGCCCATCCCGATGATCCCGCCGCAGCAGACTTCGAGACCGTGCGTTCGCACCAGTTGGAGCGTCTCCATCCGTTCGTCGAAGGTGTGCGTGGTGCACACCGACGGGAAGTAGCGTCGCGACGTTTCCAAATTGTGATTGACCTTATCGACCCCCGCTTCAGCCAAGCGCACGACCTGATCTTCGCGCAGGATCCCAAGCGAGACGGCGACCTTCAGCGGCAATTCGGCCTTGATCAGGCGTACCGCTTCGC
>DASSZO010000168.1:0-7451 GCA_035702815.1 Candidatus Aquilonibacter sp.
GATCGAGAGCGCGATGCGCACCGTTTGCGGATCCAGCTGACGCGAACGCATCGAGAGCAGGGGGTCGGCCTCAGCCTCGTCGCGGGGGCCGCCTTGGAGCTGCGCGCCTTTGATATCGATCCAAAACCGGTTGTCCGGCGCACGCAGACGGTGCCACTCGTACGTTGCATTTCCGTTGACCGCGATCGTCACCGTCGCACCGCCGTCATTGCCTTGCACCGTAACGCCGGTGACCGACGTCACGTTCGGCTGCGCTTGTTGAGCGGGCTGCGGCTGATCTTGGGGCGCCGGCGCTTGCGCTTGCACCGGCTGCTGCTGCACCGGTTGCTGCGCAACGACGGGTTGCGACTGATCCCCGCCGCCCGGTGCCGCCGCGGCGGCAACCAGCGGCGGTGCGCCGCCGTTCGCGCCGAACGCGAGTTCAAAATCTCCACTGTTCGAGTGCGGGGAATCATGACGCGTATTCGGCGCGAGGTTTACCGTCACGGTCGCGCGCGGCGCGCGTACGTTGCCGGACGTCGCGACATTGATGGAACGCACGCCGCCCGCGTAAACCGTCCGGCTGCCGTCAATCGACGATGCGACGCCGTCGAACGCATAGGTCAAGTGATCGGGCGCTTCGCTTACCAGCCGCGCGTGAAGCGGGACGGCCGCGTGCGCGATCAAGACGGCCTGACTGCCGCTCCCTTGTAAGTCGACCGAGGTTAACTGCGGCTGAAGCACCGTTGCGCTGCCGTCGTGCTTAATCGCGAGTGAGAGCGCGCGCATCACGTCGCCGAACGGCAGATAGACTTCGCCGCCCTGGACGAATGGCGCGAACGCCGCCGTCGACGAGAGCAGGCCGTTGTCATACCGCTTGGATCCCACGGAGAAGTTCAAGACGAGCGGCTGGGGCGTCGCGATCAAAACGTAACGCTCACCCGGATGCCAGGTGAGCGTCGCGCCGAGTGATTTCAACAGGTTTCGGAAACCGGGATCGTTGACACCGACGGCACTGCCGGAAGCGGTGTGTACGAGATGCGAAAACGCCAGCGTCTGATTTTCAAAGACGTAGCTGGTGCTCTCCGCCCGCGCCTGTCCGAACGCGAGCAAAGCGAGCAGCGCGACCGCGCTACCAGTCCGAACGACGAAGCGGCGTGTCGAGTTCAAGGTGTCCCCCCGGGAGCGTATTCACTTTTTGGCCCTCGATCGTGATCTGGACCGCATTGACCGGAGAGATTCCCGTTACCGTATAGACGAGACCTTTGAACTCGCCGTTTTCAGCAAAGGATCCGCCGGTCGACCCAGTCACCTCTTTAGAAAGATCGACGGTTGCCGTCGTTCCATTAACGCTAACGGTCTGGACGTGCGTTCCCGGCGGGAATCGAATCGCCTGAATTTCGCTCGGGGGGCCCGCAACGGCTTGCACTGCCGCATAGAGGACCGTGTTGTGGAGGTGCTCAGCGGCGCTCTCGCCCGACTGGCGGGGGCGCATCGAAACGGACCACGTTCCGAGGGTCGTCCCGTCCATTTTCGTGTAGTAGATCGCGAGGTGATCGCCGGCGCCCGACGGCGTCCGGGATCGCAGAAAATACCATGCGCCCGCCGCCACGATGACGAACAGTACGATCAGCGCGAGTGCGCGTCCGCCCTTCACAGTTGCGACACGCCTCCGGCCATATGCCAGCCGAGGTACACGTTAGCGAGCACGAGCAGCAGCCCGAGCACCGAAAAGACGACGGCAAGATTGCTGCTGCCGGCGCGCTTACCGAAGCGCATCGCCATGCCATAGCAAGCCATAATTGCAAGCGCCAAGATGATATGAATCCAGACCGGCGGCGGGAGCATCATGTGCGCGGCGCCCATCATCCCGGCTACCGCCAAGCCGACGAGAAATTGCAGCACCGCAACGGCGTTGACCACGCGCCGCCCCGAAACGTTCCAACTAAAAATCAGTGCGCACAGCACCAGTAGGAATGCGACGACGAGGTGAATCTCGAGGACGATCTTCATGCCTGCGTTGTGCGGCACAACTCTCGTGTTGCCCTTCGAACAAGCACAAGGAAGCGCCGATAAGTCATCGTACCACGCCCGCGATGTCAGTACGCACCGACTACGTTACCGTGGCCGTCAACGACGGGACCGAGATGAACGTCTACGTCGCACGGCCGGCTCACGCCCACGCCTCACCCGGGGTCATCGTCTTTCAAGAGGCGTTCGGCGTTAACGCTCACATCCGCGACGTCGCGGAACGCTTCGCAGCGCTCGGTTGCGTCGCCGTCGCCCCCGAACTCTTCCATCGCTCCGCCCCCGGTTTTCAAGGGAGCTATACCGATTTTGAGGCGGTGCGCCCCCAGATTGCCGCGTTGACGCGCGAGGGCCTCGAAGCCGATATCGATGCGGCGTTCGATTGGATTCGCAACGACGACGGCGTCGACCCCAATGAGATCGCTGCCATCGGCTTTTGCATGGGCGGCCGCGTTGCCTACATGGCCAACGCTCGCGTCTCGTTGCGCGCGGCCGTGTCATTTTACGGCGGCGGAATCGCACCCGATCTGCTTTCGCTTGCGAGCGCGCAGCATGGACCGCTGCTCATGTTTTGGGGAGGCCTCGACGCGCACATCCCTGCCGAGCAGTACCGCGACGTCGCGGACGCACTGACGGCTGCCGGCGCAACACACGAGCAAGTCGTGTTCAGTCACGCCGATCACGGCTTCTTCTGCGACCAGCGCGCGAGCTACAATCCGATCGCCGCGCGCCAGGCGTGGGCGCTCGTCAAAGAATTCTTCACGGCATACGGCGCTTTACCGTAGCCCCGCTAATTGCTCGAGCGCGCGGCGAATCGCTGCGACGTGCGGGCGTTTGTACGCAAAGACGTCGTCCTCGTCTTCGTCGTGGATCAGCATCGCGGGATCAGCTTCGAATACGAGGACGTTGCCGTTCTCGCGAACCGTAAAGTCGACGCCCACGTAGTCGAGATCGAGCGCGCGTGCAAGCTCGGTCATCACCCGTTCCCACGCAGGAACCGCGAGGTGCGGCGCATGCAGAAAACGCGCTTCCTCTTCGCGCATCCAGTCGTTCACGCGCATCGGACTCGACAGATAATGCACCATCCAGCGCGGCGAGATCGCAAGATGGTACGGGTAGGCGCGGCCGCCGACGATAACCGCGCGGTATTTGCGATAATACCCGTCGGGCGATCGATACTCTACCCATCGCGATACGTCATACGCTTCCGCGGGAAATCGCGCCGCATGCGCGGCCAATTGCTCGTGGCTCTCGATGAGCGCGAGTCCAAACCCCGCGTGCGAATACTGCGGACGTACCAGCGCCGGCAACGCGATGTCCGCAAGGGCCGCGCGGGCGATTCGTCGCGATTCGACGCAATCCAAAGTGTCGAGTCCAGCGAGCCGGGGCGCAAGCCGCTCGCGCGCGCAATTCCGGATCGAAGCGGGACGATTGAGCGGCACGACATCCCCAAGCACGTCGGTCACCAGTGCGGCGACACGCTCGTCACCTGCGTAGGGACCAAACGCACATAGCACGGCATCGTACGCCGGCACAGCCTCCCGCGGCCGATCGCCGACGTACAGTTTGTGAATGGCGATCCGGCGCCGATCGACGAGCACTTCAACGGGGGCATTTTGAGCGTAGGTCGCATCACGCAGCACGAGCAGCAGTTCGTGGCGTCCGTCGATGGGCAGCGGATCGTCGTACCGGCGCGAAAGCGACAGTGCCCGCGAAAGATACTGCTGCGCCGTTATCTCATCGCGCAAAAGCGAGGATAATTCGGCAACCGCAAGATGCGCTTGCGCAAAGGTTTCATCGATCGCGGTCGCGCGCAGATACGCTTCACGCGCATCGATGTAGAGCGCGCGCCTCGCCATCACGTTTCCGAGCGCAGCGATTGCACGGGCGTCCTGAGGTGACGCGGCGACGATCGCGCGCAGCGACGCTTCGAGCTCGCGCATCTCGGGCAACGGCGCAAGCGCAGGCGGCGCGACCGTATGCTCGTTAAGCTGCGGTACGCGCGCCAGAAGATCGGTCAGCGATGGGGCGGACGTCACCGCCCCATCGTATCATAGACGGCTAGCCGACGGCCGTCGCGATGAACTCGCTGCCCGTGTCGTAGCCGAACACGTCGACAAACGTTCCCGGCGAGATGTTGCCGTTCACGTAGCCGTTTTGCTGCGCGATCGACGTATTGACGAAGATCGGCTTGAGGCTCGGCGTGAGCACGAGGAGCCCGTTGTTCGTATCGCTGATGACGACACCCTGAAGCTGGGCGTTCCCGAACGGCACCGGCGACTGCGCGCCGTACGGATAGCCGGTATACGGATACTGTCCGTTATACGGGTATTGGCCGCCGTAGGGATATTGCGAGCCGTACGGATTCTGTCCGTTATATGGATATTGCGAATACGACGCGTACTGCGAGTACGGGTTTCCGTACTGGTTGTAGGCGTAGTCGTACATATCGTCGCCGTCGCTATCGTCGTTGTAGCCGTTGTAATTCGGCGCCGGCGACCAACCGACCGGCAACGGCAGCGGCATCGCAACGTTGTTGGCATATGCAACCGGAACCGTCGTCGCGTACGATCCATAGATCGGCACGTAGCCGCTATAGACGTAACCGACCGGAACCGCGGCGGCATTCACATACTGCGGGCTCACCGCGTACGTCCGTACGACGCGCACCGGCGGAGCAACGAAGATGCGCTGCGGCACGTACGGGTGGAAGACCACGCGTGGGCGCACGACGCGTTCGCGATCGTTGAGATACGTCGGCGAATAATAGCGTACGAAGCTATTGCGCCGTTCGACGGCACGCGGTGCCACCACGCGCGGCGCTTCACGAACGATCGGTCGCGCTACGTACCGAGGCGCTACCGCACGCGGAGCCTCACGAACGATCGGTCGCGCTAGGTACCGCGGAGCGGCGTACCGAGGAGCCACGGCTCGCGGCGCTACGGCACGCGGGGCTTCCCGCATAACCGGACGAGCCACATACCGAGGCGCTACTACCGCACGCGGAGCCTCACGAACGACCGGTCGCGCTACGTACCGCGGCGCGGCGGCTCGCACGGTTGGACGATCGACGGTCCGCGCGTGTGGCGCGGCCAGGGCCGCGACCGGCAGCGAGCCGGTGATGAGAGCGGTGATCAAGAGTCTGGAGAGTCGTTTCACGTTCATGTACCTCCACGTTTCCCTACCCAGGGAACGAGAAGGTCTTTCCCATCGTTTCGCAAGCAAGCGACAGCACGCGTTTATGGAAGGCCAAATTGGCGCACAACCAAGCATGGAGTATAAGCCGATCATTTCGGACGACGTAACCGAACTGATCCTCGACGACCACGCAACCTTCCGCCGGCTTTTCGCCCGCCTTGACGAGACCAGCGACGTGAATGATCTGCGCCACTTATGGTTCGAGCTAGGGCCCTTGCTGCGCGCGCACGCCGTCGCTGAGGAAGAATCGTTCTATCCCGAACTGCTCAAGGCCGCGTCCGACGACGACGACGTCCGCGACGCAATCAAAGATCACAACCAAATCCGCGACGCCGTAAACGACGCCGACAACTATGACGTCGGCAGCGTCGAGTGGCGCGCAGCGGTTATCCGCGCACGCGATGCGAACAGCGACCACATGGCCGAGGAGGAACGCGGCCCACTAGCGGCTGCGCGGCGCGCGATGAATATGGATGAGCGCATTCACCTCGGACTGCAGTTCTTGCGGCTGCGCAACGCTTTTCCGAGCGGCCGGACGGGAGCCGACGATCACGACAAAGATCCGCGCGCGTACGTCGAGGAACACAAGCGGTCATAGGTTCTCGAAGACTTCCCAACGCCGTCACCACGCGACGCTATGCTGACAGCGGAGGTATCTTTCGTGAACCTGTTTGCGTCAAACGTCGGAACGGCTGATCGCGCACTGCGCGTCGTCCTCGGCATCGTGCTGCTCGCCCTCGTCTTTACCGGCCCGCACACGCCGTGGGGATGGCTCGGCCTCATTCCCCTCCTAACGGGACTCTTCGGGACGTGCGCACTGTACAGTGTGCTCGGAATCTCGACCAAGCCGAAGCAACCCGCATAGCTACCGCTTCCGGCACCGATTAGCGATCGAGGCTCATCGCGGCATCCCATGCAAAGGTGGGCAACCAATGCGTTTCCGTGTAGTGTCCTTCGTATGCCCGCGCGCTACTTGCGTGATAAAGCGTGAGCGCCGCATCGTGTAACGATGCGTCGCCGAGCGCATCCCCAATGCGCGCCAACTGCGCCGATCGGGAGAGATTGAGGCCGTGGAGATGAACGATGTGGCCGTCTTCGACCCCGGGGACGCGCACCGGCTCGACGAGTTGCGCTATCTGGGATTGAGGAACGAACCCGCTCCACCATTCGAGGAATTGCGGTCGCGGAAGCACGGCCCGCATCAGATCGGCTTCCGTGAGCCCCGGGGACAAGAAGTCCGTTCCGCTGCGTTCGTAGCGAATCGCCCAATCGCGGTCGCGTTCAAACCACAATCGCGCGCGGTCTGCGATGGCAAACGACAATTCATCGAAGTGCAGTTGATGCGCCGCGTCGAGCATTAGGCGAAGCGCGAACGCCGTATTGGAATGCACGCCGTGCCTCACCGGCATCGGAAGCATCGTCATCCAGCGCACCGCCGCCTCCGCAATCCACGCTGCGATCTCCCGCATCGCCGGTACGTACACGGCCAGCGCGAGCGCCCACGCCCAACCGTAGGGGCGTTCGTACGCGGGGTGCGATTGCAGATAGCGAAGCTCCGCGCCGAGCTTTGACGGCATGAGATTTTCCGCCAGCGCATGCTTGAGCGCGGCAAGGTTCGCGACGCCGAAACGCCCTTCGCGATCGAGATAGGCAATCGCGTGCACCGCCGTCCAATGCGAATGAACGCTGGAGTGCCAGTCGAAGGAGTTCCCGAATGCGGGATGCGCCGCAATCGGATCGTGCGGTAATTCGCCTTCACGCGCGAAATGCGCGTCATGATACGGATAACGCGTCGTGACGTTCGAAAATAAGACCGGCAAAATCCGGGGTGCGAGTTCGTCTCTGATCATACGAATGGAAAGATCAGCATAAAGCAGATATTGACCGCCAACAAGGCCACGGCAGTCGGAATTTGCACCTTAATTTGCCCGTAGCGGTCGCGCATCTCTAAGAGCGCCGGGGGAACGAGATTGAAATTAGCCGCCATCGGCGTGCAAAGCGTGCCGCAAAATCCGCTGAGCATGCCGATGGCAAAGAGCGGTGCCGGATGCGCGCCAAGTTGTTGGACGAGAATCGGCCACCCAACCGCAGCCGTCATGATCGGGAATGCGGCAAACGCGTTCCCCATGATCACCGTAAAGAGCGCCATGCCGAGCGCGTACACGATGACCGCCGCAACACGCGATTGCTCGGGAACGACGTGCTGCACGATGATCCCCACTTGCGTACCGACGCCGGCTTGGGTG
>DASSZO010000226.1:0-11887 GCA_035702815.1 Candidatus Aquilonibacter sp.
TATCGAGCGCAAGCGCGGCAAAACGACGGGCTGTCCCGTGACGAACCTCGCGGTGGAACTTGCACTTGCCGATCGCGATCTGCGTGCGCTGCTCGACGACGCGTTCGCACTCTGGGGTAATGCGATCCGCAAACGCCTCGCGGGCTCGGCACGCGCCGACGCACTCGCCACCACAATCGTTGCGAGCTTCGGCGGAGCGATGACGCTTGCCAAGACGTCGCAGAGCGCGCAACCACTGCGCAGTTGCGCTGAATCGATTTCGCAACTGCTTAAAGATGCGTGAGAATCGATCGATACGGGCAGTTCGCAGGGAACTCCGCGCAAAATAGCCCGCGTTGCACGCATATCACGTCAACACGGAGGCAACGCACTTATGATATCCGGTATTCGAGCGCCGCTCGCTGCGCTCGCACTCGTTGCGAGTCTTGCCGTCGCTCTTCCCGCCGATGCTGCTTCAGATTGCTGGAGCAACGGCAATCTCGCCCAAGTCAACCTGCGCCTCGACGGCGCGATCGATCAGCTTGACGGCGACCGCCGCATCTATGGCGGGCATAAAGCCGAAGCGATCCGCGATCTGCAAAATGCGCGAAACGAACTCGCGGCCGCCAAAGCGTGGGCGATTTCAAACGACCATGAGAACCCAGCATGTTTTGCAGCCCACAACGAAGGCCCGCGTCAGGGAAGCCTCCGTCGCGTTCGCCGGTCGCTCGAGACGATGATCGACCAGCTGCAGCGCGATCAACACGATTACGACGGCCATCGCGTGCGAGCGATCGCCGACATGCAGGCGGCGCGTTCGCAGCTCGACGCCGCGCTTGCGTTTACGAAGCGGAGATGATCTCCGCGCAGAGCCGGCGTGCCTCGCGCACGTCGGCTCGGTCGCGGCGCACGAACAGCTTGCGCCAGTAGGCTTTGCCGCTCAACTTTGCGATCAGATCCGATGCATGTCGTGCGTCGATCAATCCCGACGCGGTCTCGACCCAGACGGTTTGACGCCCCGCGTCCGCGCCGAGCGGCAAGCGATGCAGTACCTGCGACTGTTCGTCGGCCCAAACGGCGTCCGGCCCGTAACGCTTGCTCAAGGCCGCTTCACAGCGCTCATAGGCGCGCAGATCCGATTCCGCATTGAATTCCGCCGCGAGCGCGTAGACACGAATTCGTTCTCGAAGCGCGCGCGCCGGTTCGCTCGAACGGTCCGCAAGCTCGTTGAGGACGCGGAAGTCGTCCCAGCGCAGAAACTCGTCGATCGGATCGAGCGCCCGCGGATCCGGCCACAGCTCGTGCAGCACGTCTTGCAGAATCCGCTCGAACATCCGGGTGGTGTGGTGAAAGTAGACCGACGCAAACATCATGTAGCGCGCGACCACGAACGATTCGAGCGCAACGACGCCGCGCCGGTCGATCCCGACGACCAGGGCTCCGTTGCGATCGAACAGCCGCAACGACGCGACCAATTGATCGGCATCGAAGCGTCCGCTCGCGACACCGGTAAAGTACGCGTCGCGCTGAAGGTAGTCCATGCGGTCCGCGTCGAGATTCGGGCCGCTGACGAGTTCGCACAAGGCCGGGTAACGCCCGGCGCGATCGCCGGTGATCAGCGCGAGCACGTCGCTCGGATCGAGATCGAGCGCTTCGATCGCGACGCGGGTTTCCGCCAGCGCAAGCAACGCCCGTGTTCGCGCTTCGTGCGCAACGCCCAGGACCGCCTCGCAGGCGTGGCTGAACGGGCCGTGTCCGATATCGTGCAGCAAGAGCGCGCAGCGGACGAGCCGGCGTTGGTACGCCCGGTCCGCGTCGTTTGTAAAGAATCCAGGTCCATGCGCGGCCAGCTCGTCGAAGGCGCGCGTCCCCATTGCGAGCGCGCCGAGCGCGTGTGTGAAGCGCGAATGCTCGGCCGACGGGAACGCGAAGTACGCAAGGCCGAGCTGACGCAACCGGCGCAGGCGCTGCATGGCGGGCACGTCGAGCAACCGCGCCTCGGCCGGCTCGAGTTCAATGAAGTGATGGACCGGATCGAAGATTCGCTTCAAGTCGCTAGCTCAGGTTCGGCGCCGGGATTCCCGCGCCTGGCGAGAACATTCCCTTAAGAGCCATGCCGCGTTTCGATCAGGGCGTGATTCGCGAGTTGCACTCGCGTATCGACATCGCAACTTTCATCGGTCAGTACGTTCCGCTCAAGAAGCGCGGACGCGACCTCGTGGGTCTCTGTCCGTTTCACGGCGAGAAAACCCCGTCGTTTCACGTCCATCCCGAAGAAGGGTATTTCAAGTGCTTCGGCTGCGGCGCCGCAGGCGACGTGATCGGCTTCGTCCAGAAGTTGGAGAATCTGCCGTTCCCCGAGGCGGTACGCTTTTTAGCCGGTAAAGCGGGAATCGAAGTCGAGGCCGAGGATCCGCGCGCGGCGCGGGTGCGCAGCGAACGCGAAGCGATCTACGAAGCAAACCGCGCGGCGGCGCTCTATTTTTCGCGGATGCTCAAATCGCCGGCCGGATCGGCGGCGCTGGCATACTGCCGGGATCGCGGAATCGGTGACGCGACGATCGAGAAATTTGTGATCGGCTACGCGCCCGACGGATGGAATGGGTTAAGCGACGAGCTCCGTTCGCTCGGCGTCGATCTCGCAATCGCGGCCAAAGCGGGGCTGGTCAAGCAAGGGCAGCGCGGCTACTACGATTTCTACCGTCACCGCTTGATGATTCCGACGTACGCGACGACGGGCGAGGTCATCGCGTTCGGCGGCCGCGCACTCGGCGCCGACGAGCCGAAGTACCTCAACACGAGCACGACGCCGGTGTACACCAAAGGCGAGCATCTCTACGCACTCAACGTCGCGCGCCGGGCGGCGCAAGCCGACCGCACGCTCATCGTCGTCGAGGGCTATCTCGACTGTATCGCGCTTCACCAGGCGGGCTTCGAAAACGCCGTGGCCGCCCTCGGCACGGCCTTTACCGACAAACAGGCCACCGAGCTGCATAAGTACGCGGACAACGTGTTCCTCTGCTTCGACTCGGACAGCGCGGGAAGCAATGCTGCAACCAAAACGGTCGAAGTCGCGTCTAAGGTAATCGAGCACAGCGGTTCTCGGGTGCGCGTCGTTGAGCTTCCGTTGGGCGAAGACCCCGACACCTTTATTCGCGCAAACGGTCCGGATGCGTTTCGAGCGCGTCTTGAAGCAGCCAAGCCGTCGATCGAACTCAAGCTGATCGAAGAAGTCGAACGCCTGAAGTCCGGTTTCGAAAGCCGCGCGGTGGTAAGCCGTAAGGCCGAAGAGCTGATCAGGCGCCTGATGCCCCGCGAAGAGTGGGACCGCTGGCGCGTGGACGTCGCGCAATGGCTGAAGGTGAACGTGGACGACCTTCGGAATAGCCGGTTCCTCGCGAACAGTGCCAACTTCGCGCCTCGCGCCTCCGGGCCGAGCGCGGTCGGCAGCCGGCACGTTGTCGTTCATCAACGCAGCGTACCGGGTTCACCGTTGGAGCCGCTTTCGTTCGAGCGCGAGGTTCTCAGCATCGTTCTTGAAGATCCCGTGCTTGCAGCGGAGTACGCCGCGCGAATCGTTCCCCAACGTTTTCGCAACGAATCGTACCGCAGCGTGTACGAGCGAGTCGTGCGCGAGGCCGCGGGCCTACGTGAGACGGCCGATGTCTTCGCGCTCTTTGCCGATGACAGCGACGCGGTTTCACTGCTCGCGTCGCTTGGGCAGATGGATCGTAGCAAGACGATGCGCCACGGCGCCGACCGGGAGGAACGCCGAGCGCATCTCGATCGCGTGGTCGAGCGATTGAAGCGGGATGAGGAGCAAGACCGCTACGCATACCTGTCTCGAACGTTGGACGAATTGTTCGAAACGGGCAAACCTGTGCCGCGCGAGCTCATGGACGAGTTCGAGGCGGTGAAACTGAAGTTAAAGAAGTAGATCGAAATTAACGAGTCTAATGTAAGGAAACTCCGCAGGCTGCAGTCGACAGTCCTGACCGGAGGCCCCACCGCTAGCAAGATCGCTAGGGATACGTGGGGTCCCGTCCCGCAAAGTCGGGACGGGGGGCGCGCAGTTCGACGCGATTGTAGAAGGGGGTGACGTCAGAGAATATGGCACGAAAGAAAGCGGCTGGAGCCGTCGCCGAAGCGCAACCCGCGTTGACGCTCGATGAGCTCAAAAAGAAACTCATCGCACGCGGCAAGCAGCGCAGTTCGCTCACGTACGAAGAGATCAACACGGCCTTCGATGCGCTCGATGACGTCAATCCTGATGAGATCGACGGGCTCTTCGAGGAGATCACCGCAGCCGGTATCGAGATCATCGACGAGCAAAAAGAAGAAAAGCCCGAGGGCGAGGAACAGGAAGAGCCGATCCCCGATGGATTGTCGCTGGACGATCCGGTTCGGATGTATCTCAAAGAGATCGGCCGCGTTCCGCTGCTTTCGATGGAGCAAGAGAAGTCGCTGGCGATGCGGATCGAGGCCGGCGAGCTCGAACTTGCAAAGAACGGCACCGCCGATTCCGCGATCATCACCGATGGCGAAGAAGCCAAGCGTCAACTGACCGAAGCAAATCTTCGTCTCGTCGTTTCGATTGCGAAGAAGTACGTCGGGCGTGGAATGCTCTTCTTGGATTTGATTCAAGAGGGGAACCTCGGCCTGATCCGCGCGGTCGAAAAGTTCGATTACCGTAAGGGATATAAGTTCTCGACGTACGCGACGTGGTGGATCCGGCAGGCGATCACCCGTGCGCTTGCCGATCAGGCGCGCACGATTCGCATTCCGGTGCACATGGTCGAGACGATCAACCGTCTGATCAAGATCTCACGCCAACTGCTCCAGGAGCTTGGCCGCGAACCTACGGTCGAAGAGATCGCCGAAGCGATGGCCCTGACGCCCGAGAAGGTTCGCGAAGTGATGAAGATTTCGCAAGAGCCGATCTCGCTCGAAACGCCGATCGGTGAAGAAGAAGATTCGCACCTCGGCGATTTCATCGAAGACCAAGAGGCGGTCGCGCCGGCGGAAGCCGCGTCCGTGATGCTCCTCAAAGAGAAGATGCAGGACGTGCTCCAAAATCTCACCGAGCGCGAACGCAAAGTACTCGTGCTGCGGTTTGGCTTGGAAGACGGCCATCAGCGCACGCTCGAGGAGGTCGGTCAGGAGTTCGGTGTGACGCGCGAGCGCATCCGGCAGATCGAAGCCAAGGCGCTGCGGAAGCTGCGTCATCCGTCGCGCGGAAAAGCGCTCAAGGATTACTGGAGCAACGAATAAGCCGCAAGACGTCCTACGCGCTGCGTAGGGCGTCTTTCTTTTCCGGCGTCGGCAGCCATTCGACGGCGAGCGGGTTGACCGCGTTGAGTTCGACGGTGACGAGCCGGAAATACGGAGGATCGATCGCGGCAATGCGCTGGGCCCGCTCGCGGTCGTCGAAGATCCCCACCAACCGCCCCGCACCCTTCGTGTCGATCACTGCATGAACCATATTATCGCCTCTTTCCTCATCGCCGCGCTCGCTCCGTCCCCGAGCCCCGCGGCCACCCCGCAGACGATCATCACCGTGAGGTCGTCGCCTTACTGTAATGCGCTCGCGCGCCATTTCAACGCCGCCTTCATTCCGTTGCTCGCCAACGAGCGAACGTTGAATCAGGTCGACGAACGTTTGGTCGACCTCAATACGCTTTTTTCGAAGCCCGACTTTCAGATGCGCTTCGTCGATACGCGGCGTAAGTTGATGGACGAAGTCGAAACGATCGGAAAGAGCATGGATCGGATCGGCGACGAAGTCGGGGCGCTGCACGCTGCGATCGCCACGACGCAGGACCCGGCACAACAGGCTGCGCTCCGGACCACGGCCGACGAACTGCAGCGTGCGTACGTGCGGCAGCGCTCGCTGATGTTCGATCTGCAAGGCGTGATCCGTGCGATGATGGATTACGATATCACCCAGCGGACGCATCCGCTCGGCGGGAACGCGCTCTCCGATCTCGGCCTGCCGGCGGACGAGAAAGATCTCAAATCGTATTTGCGCTTCGACGGCCAACGCGACGTGATCGCGCAAGCCGAAGAAAAAGCCGTGGACACGGCACTGACCGCAGCCACGGCTTACTGTTCGAAGAAGTGAACCGGTAGAAGCTACATCGAGTCTTTTTCCGCGTTCGCCGACGGTTTGACCAGCGGGTTCATCTCGGCAAAGGCGCCGTTGGGGTTGGGCGTCACCCACACTTGCAGATCCCAGAGCGCGGGGAAGACGAAGACTTTTTTGACCGCTGCCGGGCTCTTGGCGACGCCCATCTTCACGATCGCTTGCGCTTGCGGATCGGCCTCGCTGCCGCCCGCCGCGACGAATTTCTTCGTGCTCGTCGCGCCGTAGGTTTCCTTACCGCTCGCGTCGCTCAGGATGTAGTGAATGTGCGAGTGGCCGAACTTCTCCCAGCGTTTCGGATTCACGCCCCAGAGGTTTGGCGCAGCCGGCGAGTTCGACAGCAGCACCGAGTAGTCGGCGCCGAGAAGCTTTCCGTTGACGCTGTACCAGAGCTGGCTTGGATGCTGCGGGTCCGCCGATTGCCACTGTAGGTTTGCGTAGCTGATCGACCCGGTATTGTCCTCATTGGTGAAGCGGAAATAGCCGGCCTTTTCCGCATCCGCGGGGGTCGCAAAGCGCGCGTTGAGATCTTTCGAGATCTGCGCGACGAACGCGACTTCCGCGCCTTGCGGTTTCGGATTGAGGGCCGGCGTCGCCATCGGCTTGGGCGCGGGCGTTGCCGCGACGAGCGCGACGCACGAGGTAAGGGCTACCGCGGCGAGCGCGCCGTTGAGAAAACGTCGGAACACAGGTCCTCCTTAAAGCGCCGGAGGGGTCGATCGATCGACGGGTTCGGGGGTCGACGGGTCGAGCGGCTTCGGCGTCAGATCTGGATGGAAACTTGGATTCGGCGTCGCGACCGGGACCGTCATGAACGATGCGTGCGGGGTTGCTTCGTCGACGACGATCGGCGCGGGCGTCGTAATCGCTACCGTTCCGTTTGGCGCGAGATGCAAGGCCGCCTCCGTGAGCGCGTGGATTTGCGCGCCCGGTTCCAGCGTGAAGTTCCGGCCTTTGCGAAAGACGTGGAAGAGCGCCGTCGGCGTGAAGATGTCGCCGACGGTGTCCTCGATGCCGACCGTCGATTCGTGGCCGGCGCTGACGTTCACGTTGAGATGGGCGGTCGGCGGGTGAATCGGCAGCGTGCGTCCGTCCGCGAGCCGCAGCGGCATGAAGTAGACGTCGACGTAGCCGTAAATATCGGGATTGGTCGCGGGGCGCGCGTCGAGGATCCGAATTTCGATCGGCGTGCCGGCCGGCGCGATCGTTCGCGATCCGAGCACGATTGGGTCTTTGAGATGCGCGCGGACCAACTGATCGGCTTTGGAACTGGCCGACGAAATCGTGCCTTCGAGGACGAAGGTCAGGCGCGAGTTGAGCGGCAGGGCGTTCGGGTCGCGACCCGGCAACGCGGGCGACGGCGTCGCATGGCCGTGCTCGGGGAGGACGGGGACGGCGCGCGCCGGCGCGCTCAGTTGTGAAAATGCGGCGAGCGCGAGGCTCGCCGCAATGATCGTTGCGAAACTAGCTCGCGCGCTTCTCTGCTTCCGCGTTCGCGGCTGCAGCTGCACGTTTGCCTTCTTCGATGAGTTGCTTGACTTTCTGGCCACCTTTTTGTCCGATTCGTTCGTAGAAGTCGGGACCGTAGCGATCGCGCGTGGCTTCGCCACCTTTCTTTCCACCCTTCTTACCGATCTGCTCGTAGAATTCGTGACCGTGAGCCTGCTTCGTGGCGAGCCCGCCTTTGCGGCCGATCTGCTCGTAGAATTCCGGCCCGTACTTTTTCTTGACGGTCTCGCCGCCTTTTTGGCCAGCCTCGCGTACCGACATGCCGGTCGTCTTCTTGGGGGTTTCTGGGGTCGACATTATGCTTTCTTTTTCACCTTCTCGCGCTGCCCCGGAAGGACAGCGATCGTTCTGCATATACTAGAACGCAAGTTCGGGACAAATGGTTGGGGGGTGGCATGCGATTGGCTCATTTTTTGCGCTCACGTCTAGTAGTAACGGCCGTCGGCTGCTTGGTGTTGCTGGGTGCCGGAATCATTACAATTCCGCGCACCATTCTCAAACTGGAGCAGGCGAGGAGTTTAGGTGACGGGCAACTAGCTTCTCTGCTAAACGCGCCAAGCGAAACGACCGCTGCCCGGGCGGCACTCGCGATCGGTCGATCGCGACAGCCGGCCGGAGCCCCCTTGCTCGTCTCGCACGTCAAGGACCCTCGCACGAGCGTCCGTGCGTTGAGCATATATGGCTTAGGTGTGATTGGGCTGGGAAACGGGGTGAGCTCGATCACTAAAGCGCTGTCGGATCCGTCGGGCGCGGTCCGCATCGCGGCACTCGACGCCCTGGGTCGCTACGAGGCGGCAAAGAAGCTGTCGCCCAGCGAGGAGCCGCGGGTGGAGTCGGCGGTCGCACGGTCGCTCGGCGACCGCGATCCCATCGTCGCCGGCCGCGCCGCGATCACGCTCAACTTTTTCGCCGACGGGCCGGCGGCCGGCGCGGCCGCAGCCTCGCTGGTAAAGGCCCTCGCGCCCGACGAACCGGCCGAGGTTCGCGAGCGGGCGATGTGGTCGATCTTCCGCCGGTACCCGACACGGGTCCCGCGGGCCGTCCTCACCGCCGGGCTCTCTGACCAGGACGAGATCGTCCGGATCGAGGCGGTACGCGCCTACGGCAAACTCAAGGATCCATCGGCGGCTGCCGCGCTCGAGTCGCTCCGCGACGATCACTCGTGGCGCGTCGCGGAACAAGCGGCTGAGTCGATCAAGGTGCTCGAGGGCGGTCAGCTCTCGACGTCGTGGACGAGCATCCCGCCCTTCGTCCACGTTCCGTCCCCGCAGCCGGATCAACTCGCGGGCGAGAAGCCGATCCCCATGGTCGAAGGTTCGGTCGCGCCGGGTGCGCCGGATGCGATGACGGCGGATCTCGGCCCCGCATTGCTGCCCAAGACCGCGGCGGACATGACGTCGCCCGCGCACGGGCCGCACCCGCGCCTTCGTCTCATCACGACGAAAGGGAACCTCTACGTCGTGCTCTACCCCGAGTGGGCGCCGCTGACGGTCGAGAACTTTATGAATCTCGCGGCGCGCGGCTTTTACGATGATAACCGCTGGTTCCGCATCGTCCCCGACTTCGTGGTGCAGACCGGCGAAAAGGACGACAAGAACGCGCCGGGTCCGGGCTACACGATCGGCGCCGAACAAAATCCCCTCGAGCAAAACTCCTACGTGCTCTCGATGGGGCTGAACTACGACGACAAGACGAACACGCCCATGCTCGATTCCGCCGGGTCGGAGTACTACATCACCCTCTCGCCCCAATACCATCTGGATAACGATTTCACGGTCTTCGGGCGGGTCGTCGGCGGCTTCGACGTCCTTGGCCGGCTCGTGGAATCGGATCGTGTAATACGAATCGAGCGGATCTCCGATATAGTACTTTAGTACTATGTCCGAAGCGCGTGCGCAGCGGGACCGTCGGCTCATACAGCGGACGGCGGCTCTGCTTTCCGAGGACTACCCGTTCGATCAATTGATCGACCGGATTTGCGACGCGCTTCGCTCGGAGCTCAACGCGCAGATCGCATTCGTCGCCCTCGCCGACGAACATGGCAGCCTCGCGATCGAAGGCGTCGTGGCGAACGACGGAATCCTCCCGGAACTCGGACCGCGCTCTCCCGCGGTCGTTGCCTTTACCTCACGCGAACCCGTCGTCGATCGTCAGGGCGCGCTCGCCGTGCCGATCCTACACCAGGACCGCGCGATCGGGGTGCTTTCCGTCTGCGCGAGCGCCGAGCAGTTCGACGAACAGGACGAACGGCTCGTCGGCGCGATCGCTCGCTATCTCGCGATCGCCGCGCGCAATCAGCGTGCCGCGAGTTTCGCAGTCCCGCACACCCGTTCGCCGCAGATCACGATTGCCGGCGCCGTCCTGCTCGCGTTGATTCTCACGATCGCGATCGGAGCGTTTACCGCGGTCCGCGTCGCACAGTCGACCGATGCGGCGACGGCATCCGCGCATGAGACGGTCAAAGAGATCATCGGCGAATTCGACGACTACATCCTCGACGCGCGTCAGCTAACGGCGTCGACCGTCGACGTCGTCGCTTCGATGCGTAATAACCGCAGGGCGGTAGAACGCATGCTGGCGCGCATGCTGCAATCGTCGCGCAGCGCGACGATCTACGGCATCGGCGTCTGGTACGAACCGTATGCGTTCGACGGCGTAACCCGATACTACGGACCGTACGCACATTGGGATGCGCACCGCAAGCACGTGGTCGTGACGTACCAGTGGATGCGTCCCAGCTACGATTTCCATCGGCAGCCGTGGTACTTGGCCGGCAAAAAGGCGCGCAGCCGCGCGATCTTCACCGAGCCGTACTTCGATACCGACCACGTGTACGTGACGACCGCGCGCAGCTTCTTGAACGGTACGACGTTCAACGGCGTCGTGACCGTCGATTCGATTCTTCCCGCGTTGCGCGAATCGATGAACATCATCCCGGACGACGGGACGTTTGCAGCCGTCGTGACGCCGGCCGGTAACGTCGTCGTCTCCACCCGCGACCGGGACTTGGGCGTCAATGCAACGTCGCGCGACGTCGAGGCGTATGTCCGACGCGAACTCGGCCGCCGTGCCGTCCTCGTCTCCGGTGCGATTCCGTATACCGGCTGGGACGTGCGCTATTACATCAAGCGCGCGGTATTCATGGCGGACGCCGCCCGTCTGCGTGCGGTAGCGTTCGTTGCCGTTGTCGGTATCTGGCTTGCCGCACTGCTTGCCATCGGCGTGGCATTGCGTTCCCGCCGGCACGTTCGGCGCGCCGAAGAACTCGAAGAGCAGCGGCGGCTTTTAGAGCGCGAAATCGCCGAACGCGTACGCGCCGAAGAGAAACTGCGGGCCCACGCGTACACGGACGATCTCACCGGATTGCCCAACCGCGGCTTTCTCTTGGGCCAGATCGAGGCGCATCTGGAGGCGCTTCGGCTCGACGCGAATCAGGCGTTTGCGGTCTTGTTTATCGACATCGATCGCTTCAATATCGTCAACGATAGTCTCGGGCACGCGACCGGCGACCGGCTGTTGACCGAATTCGGATCGCGCTTGAATACGCACGTGCGCCCGGGCGACATCCTTGCACGCATGAGCGGCGATGAGTTCGTGCTATTGACGCGATTGCGCGAGCAAGGCGATGCGCGCCGTCGAGCGGCGGAGATTCTGCAGTCGCTGCGCCATCCGTTCTCGCTCTCCGGCATGGAGTTTTTCGTCACCGCTTCCGTCGGCATTGCGATCGGCGACGCGCGATACGCAACCGCGAGCGAGATCGTGCGCGATGCCGACGTCGCGATGTATGAGGCCAAGCGCGCGGGACGCGCCACGTTTCGCGTTTTCGATCGTTCGATGCACGCCGACGCGCTCGAAAAGCTCGCGCTCGAAACCGACCTTCGTCACGCGCTCGAGCGCGGGGAAATCTTCGTCGAGTATCAGCCGATCGTCTCGCTCGTCGACGGACGCATCGCCGGTTTCGAAGCGCTCGCGCGCTGGCGTCATCCCACGCGCGGCCGGGTCATGCCCGATACGTTCATTAAAATCGCCGAGCAAGTCGGACTGATCGTCGAACTCGACGAGCGGGTCATTTCTGCCGCATGTCTGGCGGCGAGCGACTGGATGGCGGCGTATCCCGATCTCTTCGTTGCGGTGAATTTTTCCGCGGCGCACCTGGCGCGGGTCGACGACCTCGCGATCGTGCGGCGCGCTCTCGAAGCCAGCGGCCTACCCGGGCATGCGCTCAAGATCGAAATTACGGAGACGGCGGTCATGGAG
>DASSZO010000230.1:0-2687 GCA_035702815.1 Candidatus Aquilonibacter sp.
GCATTCGGCTTGCGGGCGATTGCCGAAGGCTTTGCCGACCGGCGCTATCGCGCAGACGGTACGCTCGTACCGCGAAGTGAGCCCGATGCACTCATCGACGACGAAGAAGAAGCCGTCGCGCAAGCATTGGAGCTCGCGCGATCCGGTCGCGCGCAGACGATCTGCCTGCACGGCGACGGCGCCCACGCGATTGCATTTGCTCGCCGCATCCGCGCGGCTTTTGAAGAAGCGGGCATCGCGATCGTGAGCCCGCGGACCGGTTCTTAGCCGCCCAGTTCTTTGCCGAGCGGCGCAAACGAGCCCGACGAGTAGACGTTGGCGGAATGCGTCGTCGACAGGCGGATGCGTCGATTGCGATAGTCGACGGAGCGCACCGTCACTTCGACTGCTTCGCCGATTTCATACTCGTCCGGATTGGCTTCGCGATCGGAGATGCTGCCGATAACGCCAGGCGCAATCTCGACTTGGAGGCGCGGTTCCTTAGCGATCACGTGGCCCTCGGTCACGGTGCCGTGTTTGAGGACGCCCGCATGATCGCGCCACGGATCCGGCAGTGCGGCTTTGCGTGAGACCGCGATCTTCTTGCCGTTGTCGTCGATGCGAAGGACCTTGACCGGGAACGAGTCGCCGATGTTCACCGCGTCGGTCGGTTTATCGAGGCGCTCGAATGCGAGTTCGCCGATCGGGACGAGCGCGTCGACGCCGCCCAAGTCGACGAAAGCGCCGAAATCGGCGATGCGTACGACGGTCGCGTTGCGTTCTTCGCCGATGTGCAGCGACGAGAGCAACGCTTGACGCGCAGCCCGGCGCTCTTGTTCGGCGGCGCGACGATGGGAGACGACGAGGCGCTTGCGCTTTTGATCGACGTCGATCACTTTAACCGGGATCTCGGTGCCGACGAACGATGCCAGACCTTCGCCCTTGGGCGCCCGCGTTTGCGACGCGGGGAGAAACGCGCGATACCCCTCGATATCGAGCAGTAAGCCGCCCTTGATCTCCGACTTCACGTTCGCGGCGATCGTGTCTCCCGTATCCTTTGCGCCCGAAATGCGCGCCCACGCTTCCTGTGCGCGCTTGCGTCCTTCGGACGCTTGCGCCTGTGCGTGTGCTTGCGTGGACGGTTGCGGCGTTGCGTCGGCGGCCGCCGCGTCGGGCGCGGTTTCGGGCGCCTCCGGCTCGGCGGTTGCTGCCTGCGGTTCGCGCGCGAGCGGAGCCGGCGCGGACTCCGCGAGCGGAGCCTCCGGCTGCGGGACGATCGGGGCCGGGGTTGAGAGCTGCTCTTCGTGTTCCATCATAATAAATGTGCCGGTGCGGGGTTCCCGTGCGCGGGCGTAAGGCCCTTTGTACTATTCCCGGGAGCGCGGAAAAAAGCGACGAACTACCCTGGCCCAATCGAAGAGGAGAGTCTTGCACGATGCAACTGGGCATGATCGGTCTCGGGCGCATGGGCGCCAACATGGTCCGCCGTTTGATGCGCGCCGGCCACGAATGTGTGGTGTACGACCGCAGTGCCGATGCGGTTCGCGCGCTTGCGTCCGAGGGCGCAGTCGGCGCGGCCTCGCTCAGTGAGTTCGTCGCGAAGCTGACGAAGCGCCGCGCGATTTGGCTGATGGTTCCCGCCGCGGTCGTCGATGCGAGCATCGCCGAACTTGTCCCGTTGCTCGAGGCCGGGGACATGATCATCGACGGCGGCAATTCCTACTATATCGATGACATCCGGCGTGCCAAGGAGCTGCGCGCGAGCAAGATCGGCTATCTTGACGTCGGCACGAGCGGTGGGGTGTGGGGCTTGGAACGCGGCTACTGCATGATGATCGGCGGTCCCGACGACGCCGTCACCTATCTCGACCCGATCTTTGCGTCGCTGGCACCCGGTCGCGGTTCCATCGACCGGACGCCCGGCCGCCCGGAACATAAAGGGACCGCCGAAGAGGGGTACTTGCATTGCGGCCCGAGCGGCGCGGGGCACTTCGTCAAGATGGTGCACAACGGCATCGAGTACGGGATCATGGCCGCGTATGCCGAGGGGCTCGGCATTCTCAAGGGTGCCGACGTCGGCAACGCGTCGCACGCCGCTGATGCGGAAACGACGCCGCTGCGCGATCCCGAACACTACCAATATCAGATCGACATTCCGGAAGTGACCGAAGTGTGGCGCCGCGGTTCGGTTATCGCGTCGTGGCTGCTCGATCTCACCGCAGCTGCCTTTGTGAAAGACGCAGATCTTTCGGAATTCGCCGGACGCGTTTCCGACTCGGGAGAAGGGCGATGGACGATCAAGGCGGCGATCGACGAAGCGGTCCCGGCACCCGTGCTGACCGCGGCCCTGTACGAGCGTTTTACCTCGCGCGGTGAGGCGGACTTCCAGAACCGCATTCTCTCGGCAATGCGCTTCCAGTTCGGCGGGCACGTCGAGAAGGCGGCGACGTAACGTGTCGTCACTTGCACTTCATCACCTCGACGTCTTCACCACGGAGCGTTTCGGCGGAAATCCGCTCGCTGTCTTTGTACATGCGGACGGCATCGACGCCGAGCTCATGCAGAAGATCGCGCGCGAGATGAATCTCTCCGAGACGACCTTCGTGCAGGCAGCGACGCAGGAAGGCTGCGACCATCGCGTGCGAATTTTCACGCCTGGTCAAGAACTTCCGTTCGCCGGACATCCGACGATCGGCACGGCGGCCGTG
>DASSZO010000077.1:0-14812 GCA_035702815.1 Candidatus Aquilonibacter sp.
CGCAAAATGCGTTGCATGCGGTGAACCGGCAACGGTCCGAGCCTACTTTGCGCAATCGTATTAAAGGCGCCGTTGCCGCCCTTCTCGTCGCGCTGACGATGGGACCGGCGCTCGCCTCGACGCCGAGCGTCGCCGACCTGGACGCACATGCTCGTGCCACCGGAAACCGCAAGGATATCGCCTATTCCGTCGGCGATCGTCTGTTCGCCCGGGAATGGCCGGCTCAGGTCATGCAGGTTGCGGCAAATCAGATGGGCGCCCACCTCGTGCTCGGGCTGCGTTTGAGCGGGGTGCACTTCCATCAAGACCTCACCGCCGCCCAGTTTTACGACGAGGTCGCGTCGCTCGTCGCGGCGTGTTTCGCCGCCGCGCCGCAGGCCGAGGAGGTCGACGTCTGGGCGACCGTTCCGCTGAGCGTCGGCAAAGGTGTGGTCGTCGCCGGCGATTTAGCCAGGCCGACCTCACGAACCGTCTTTACGCTCAGCGCGCGGCGGATCGAGGGGATCGCCGCGATTGCGGCGCGTCTGCAGCGCGGGCAGGATGTGTACCTCGACGAGGATTGGGTGCACTCGGCTTTCAAAAAGGGCACCTAGTGACTGATGTATAGAAAGACGACGCTCCCCAGCGGCCTCCGCGTGCTCACCGAAACGATGCCGTCCGTCCGTTCGGCGACGATCGGCATTTGGGCCGACGTCGGCTCTTCGCTCGAAGGGCCCGCGGATCGCGGCATCTCGCACCTCGTCGAGCACATGCTCTTCAAGGGCACCGAGCGGCGCAGCGCGCGCGACATTGCCGAGACGATGGACGGCGTCGGCGGAAACCTCAACGCGTTCACCGACAAAGAGACGACCTGCTATTACGCCAAGGTGATCGATCGGCACGTGCCGCTTGCGATGGACGTTCTCGCCGACATGTTCTTGCACTCGACGTTCGATCCGCAAGAGCTCGCCAAAGAGCAGAAAGTCGTCCTCGAAGAGATCAAAATGTACGACGACTCGCCGGACGAGTTGATCCACGACCTCTTCTTGCAGACGATGTGGAGCGGGTCGAATCTCGGCGATCCGACGATCGGTTTCGTCGACACCGTTACTCGCATCACTCCTGACGATCTGCGCCGGCACATGAAGCGGCATTACGCGCCGAATTCGGTCGTGGTCGCTGCGGCGGGCAACGTCGAGCACGACCGCTTCGTCGAACTCGTTGCGGAGTGTTTCGCGCACTTTGCGGGCGCGAGCGATTCGTTCGTCCCGGATGCGCCGCCTGCGACACCGGGCACGCTCGTTCGGCGTAAGGACAGCGAACAGGCATATGTCGTGATGGGATCGCGCGGGCTCTCGGCGCGCGACGACCGGCGGTTTGCGTTGTCGGTTCTCGACACGGTGCTCGGCGGCGGCATGTCGAGCCGTCTCTTTCAGGAGATTCGCGAGAAGCGCGGTCTCGTCTATACGGTGTACTCGTTCCAAGCGGCCTATCGCGCCGCCGGTCTCTTCGGCATCTATGCGGGGACATCGCCGGAGAACGTGCAGCCGTGCATCGACGTCATTTGCGAGCAGCTCGCGGCGGTACGCGACACGCGTATCTCGGAAGCCGAACTGCATCTCGCGAAGGAGCACATCAAGGGCAGCTTGACGCTCGCGCTCGAGTCGACGTCGAGCCGCATGATTCGTTTGGGACGCAACGAGTTTATCTTCGGACGCGACGTGAGCCCCGAGGAGATCGAGCAGAAGATCGACGCGGTGACCGGGGACGAGATTACCGAGCTCGCGCGCGACCTCTTCAGTGAGGATCAGCTCGGCCTGTGCATCCTCGGGCCCGTCGACGAATCGGCCATCGAATTCAATCGTGACGCTGCCTAACGGCGACCACGCGATCACGATCACGAAGACCGTTTCGACGGTCATCGACGTGACGCCGCACCTGTGGTCGGGCCGTTTGATCGGCGCGATGATCATCACGTTCGTCACGCAAGGTGTCACGATCGGCGCATACGCCGCGCGTCTGGCCGGCGTGCAGACGCATCGCATCGCCACGTCGATCTCGCTCTACAATCTGTTCATGACCGTTGGGCGTCTGGCGACGCTCTTTTCGGTCTTTTTCATCGCGCCGCTCTCCGATGCCGCCGGCAACGCGGCGTCGCAACTTCAAGGCAACCCGGCCGACCTCGGCGTCTGGCAGCACGTGTTCGAGTGGCAGTTGCGGCTGATCGTCCTCGGCGGAACGCTCGGGATGATCGTCTGCGCGGTACTGCTGCCGCTCTTTACGTATCTCTTTCGCCGCGGCGTACGCTCGTTCGAAATCCGCGGTTCCGTTCCGCACGCCGTTGCCCAGCTGCTCAAGTTCAAGAACATCGTGGACGTGCTTCGTTCCGAGCACCTGCCGTCGTTTCAAGAACTGCGTTCGTTCGATTGGCGCACCGTACCGCGCCGGCTGTTGATCTCGAATATTCTCGTCACCGCGGTCTATTCGATCGGCGTCCAGGCGGCGTTCTTGGCGTCGGTTCTCGATCCGGGCGTTGCGCGCACCGCGACCAGCCTCTCGGGGGTGATCAACGGCATCGGAACGATTCTGTTTACGCTCTTCGTCGACCCGACGTCGTCGATGATTACGGATCAGGCGATCCACGGCCAACGGACCGTCGAGGAAGTCCGCACGATGGTGTTCTACTTGAGCTTGACGGCGATCGTCGGCTCGCTGCTCTCGCAAGTCATCTTCGTCCAAGCCGCTCTGGTGATCGAATATGTCGCACATTTCGCAAACGTCATTCATTTCTAAGATCGCGCTGGCGATCGTCGCCTGCGTGGGGCTTTCCGGATGCGCGGGCGGCGTGGAACACTGGATCGTCAATACGCGCGTGCATCAAGGCGACGTCGCGCTCGAGCGCGGCAACGTGCGCGATGCCGAGCTCGCCTATCGCCTCGCGCTCAAGGTAGATCCGAAGGATCCGCGCGCTCGTGAAGGACTGATTCAGTCCGCGGGTGATCTCGCGCAGTCACTCTATGCGAACGGCGATTTCGAAGATGCCCTGGCGACGCTTGAAGAAGGCCTTCGCGTCGACCCGACCAGTGTGCGCCTCGCGGGACTCAAGGCGACGATTGAGGATGCGAAGCTCAAGCGCGAGATCGTGATCTCGAACTACCCGACGTACAAAGAGGCGGGCGGGACGCTCCAAAAGGCCTACGAGCAGCTCGACACGTCGAATAAGCTCATCCTTGCGAGCCTCAAGCGCTTCTCGTACACCTACGATACGACCGATCTGACCAGCGCGATCAAGCGAAGCTATGCTCTCGAACTCGACGTGGCCCGCAACACGAACCGCCTCATCAACTACCGTGAACTCGTGAGCGCCGGTATTCCGGAGACGGCGAAATCGACGACCTCCTCGGGCGCGGCGTCACTGCTGCCCTTGCCGTGAGCCCGCTCGTCGCGTTTTTCGACAGCCTTCCCGTGACGCTCGAGGCGCTTATCGTCATCGGCGGGTTCGTCTTCATTTCCGTCGGTGTGGCGCGCCTGGTCGAACGACTCGTCCCGCGCGATCTTCTTCGCGAACACAACGATCTGACCGGGTTCACCTTCGCGGTCGTCGGCGTCATCTACGCCGTGTTGCTCGGCTTTGTCGCGATCGGGGTATGGGAGCGCTACAGCGCCGCTGAATCAAACACCTACGTCGAGGCGGCGGCCCTCACCAGCGTGTATCGCGATGCGGCGGAATTTCCGGGAAGCGCACGCCTGAGATCCGATATTCGCGCCTATACGCAAGACGTGATCACGAGGGCGTGGCCCGAGATGCATCGCGGCATCGAGAGCTCGACAAACGACGTGGAAGCCGAACGCATTGCGCGCGACGTGGCGAACCTCACGCCGCGCGACATGCGCGAAAGCGATTTACATCAGCACATGATCGCCTCGATGGCCGCCACGCTCGCGGCTCGAGATCAGCGTCTCTCTGAAGGCGCAACCGGTCTCAACGGCGTCATGTGGGGCATCGTGGTCGTCGGCGGCTTCATCACGGTCGCGTTCACGTATCTGTTCGGCTTCAAGAATTCAAAAATGCAGATGGCGATGATCGGGACGCTCGCGCTCCTGATCGGGCTGGAACTGTTCCTGACGATGAGCCTGGATTATCCGTTTCAGGGAACGATCGCCGTGGCGCCCGATGCCTTTCATCGAGCGCTTCATGCGTTCGATGCGATCGACCGCGTTCGTCACTGATTGTACTCGCGCTGCGCGGTACGGCTCGTCAGCGGTCGAGTTCGCAGACGTGATGCGCGTCTAAGAAGGCTCGGCCGTTTCCGGCGCGCTCGGCGTTACGAAACGCGCGCCAGAACGCATCGGCTCCGGGACGTTCGCGCGTGGGGTCGGTTTCATACACCGGCCACTGCGCATTTGGATTACGGATCGGAAATCGCTGCATCCAGGCGCAGAGTTCGAGGTTCTTACGGAAGCGCTGATCTTCAATGGAGATGAAGTAGCGGGATCCCTTACGTATGGCGCTCTGTTCGTCAAACGGCGTCCAGAGATAAGGGTCCTCTTCCCACCCGAAGCGATTGATGTAGTATTGCACGTCGGGACCGTAGTGCCCGATGACGACGAGTGCATCGCGGGGAAGCGTCTTGTCGAGGAAGACCGCGTTGCGATAGGCCTGCTTGTTGTACGCGTAATACGGCCGCACGGCGGCGTGACCCTCAGCCGCACAGGCGAGTGCGACGATCGGCACGAGGCTCGCAAGCGCGTAGCGCGTTGCGGGGGCGGCATCGGCTGCAAGCATTCGCCGCACGAACGCTGCCAGCGCACCGCCGATAGCAAGCGCACAGAGCGGAAGCAGCAGATACATGTAGTAGTCGACCCGCTCGACGGTAACGACGACGTACGTGTAGACCAGTCCGCCGGCCAGCCACGCCCACAGGACGACCCGGCTGCGCATCGGGATCCACCCGATGGCAACGAACGACGCGATCGAAAGCACGAACGCGATCGTCCCGAGCATGGTCATGCGCAGCATGTTGAGGACTTTGACGAAGTAGACTGCTTTGAGCGCAAAGCCGGTGACACTCGTGAAGGCGGAAATCAAGCCGGGGATGACGTGAAGCTTTGTGATGCCGCTGGCCCAGTGCCATTCCGCGTGTTCGGCGACGCGATAGTCATAGAGATACAGAATGACCAGCGGGACGGCGAGCAGGACGAGGATCGCCGTCGGGCGCATCGTTCGTCCGCTACGCAGGCGTTCCCAAAGCGCGGCGATCACGGCGACGATTCCCGTCACCGCAACGGGTTTGGCGAGGTATGCGAAGGTCAACAGCGCGGTCGCGCGCGCGAGCGAGCGCTGCGAGAAGACTTCATCCTCGACGATGAGCCGGGTGACGACGTAAAGCGCCGCGGTGAGGAAGAAGACCATCGTCGTGTCCGGCGTGAACGTGCGGCCGTAATAGACGCTGCCGGGCAGCGCCGCATAGAAGAACGCGGCGATGAGGCCCGCGCTCACGCTTGTGAAGAGCCAGCGCGCGAAGAGGCCGACGACTCCCACCGTGGCGACGGAAAAGACGATCGTGATCAGGCGCCCGAAGATTTCGTGAATGCCGAAGATGCGATAGAGCGTGGCCGCCAGGAACGGCACGATCTGCAACTCGAGCTCGACGTAATGCGGCGGTGCGCCGTTATACGTCGTCTGCGGTGCCAGAATGTTGTATTGGAGCAACGCAAAGTTGCGGGCGATGCTTGCGGTATCGCCTTGGCGCCATCCCGGATGATCCAGAATGGGACTATGGATGCCTTTGAGGCGCAACGCCACGGCAAGCAACATGATCAACATCATGCCGCCCGGCCATGCGTAGCGCTTTAGGCGTTCTTGAACGTCCAATATTTATTGACGAAGAAGTTGACGAAAATGCCCGCGACCGTCGCGATGAACCACGTCTTGTGGCCGTGACCGAGTGAGGGTGCGACGATGGCCGAGACGATCCAGCCGACGATGAGCGCGATGACGGAGACGGTCATGAACTTCGCGCCTTCGTGGACCGCATGACCGGTCGAGCGGAACGTCCAGACACGATTGAACCAGTAATTCGAAACGCCGCCGGACAGAAACGCGACGGAATACAGGACGTAATAGTGCAGCGGTTCCGCGTGGCTTGGATCGACGCGCTGCAACAGCGTGAACACGATAAAGTTCACCAGGAATCCGGACAACCCGACGATGGCGAACTTGACGAACTGGCGGACGCCGCGACGTCCGGCGAGCTCCGAAAGACTCATTATGCGACCCAATACCAATCTGCGAAAAGGACGGTGAACAATCCCAAGAGCGGGAGCGAGAACGCGATGATGAAGTTGTTGACGGCCGGACGTTCGCCCCAGCGCGCCAGAATGGCGAACATCGGGAAGAGCACGAGCGCAAAGCGCGGCATGCTCATCAGGCTCGACGTGGACATCGGAATCAGAACCGAAAGCGCCATATAGGCGATGTATGACGGACGCAACGAACGCCAGCCGGCGATCAGCACGCCGACCATCAAGGCCGTAAACACGATCTCGAGGCTTTGATTCGCGACGGTCTGGCCTTGCGTGGCGTGCGCGATCTTCTCAAACGCGTTGATGACGCTGACCCACGGGGGCGCGAAGTGCCGATTCCAGTGAATCTGCACGTGCGAGAAGTAGAGCGGATCGCCGCGCAGCACCCAGAGATACGCCATGTAGATTGCGAGGCCGCAAGGGATCAGCGCGCCGGCGAGCAGTTGGCGCAGCGAGCTCCACGTCGTGATTCCCGCGTTCTTGAACTGGTCGTACCATTCGATGAGGAACGGCACCGCCAGCAGTACGCCCTCGACGCGCGTCATCGCGGCGAAGAATCCGATGAGTCCGGCCATCCACCACCGGTGCATGCGCATGTAGTAGAACGACGCGACGGTGAGCATGAAGAAGAGCGACTCGGTGTAGACCGCCGAGAAAAAGACCGCCGACGGAAAGATCGAGACGTAGAAGATGCCGCGTCGTGCGACCGTGCGATCGTATTCGTGCTCGAGCAGCTTGTACAGAAAGAGTAGGCCGAAGAAGAACGAGACGTTGGCGATGATGAGTCCGGCGACGAGATGATTGCCGCCGATCGAACCGACGATGCGAATGAGCGTCGGGAAGAGCGGGAAGAACGCCATGTCCGTGCCCGCATAGCCCTTGGTTGCAATATCCAGGTAATGCACCGCGTCCCAACGTCCCCACACATTGAGCAGCACGCTCGACGACTCTTGAACGTGCGTGCCGGGGCGTTGCCCGATGATAACGGCGGCTAATTCTGCGATGACGATGATCGCGACGCGGGTTGCGAAAAAGTCGATCAGAACTTCGCGCACCGTTTGGTTGAAGCGCGCCGCGATGAGCACTTTTGCGACGGCAAAGACACCGCAGCCGAGTGCAAAGAGCCGCGAGCCGCCGTGCGTGAAGGCAGGCGGCAGCACGAATGCCATCCATAGGAGAATGAACGGCGCCCACGCGATCGCGTCGTATTGCAGCGATCGGGTCAGCGTGATGCCGGTGCGCCGCGAGAAATAGCGTGCGTACGCGCTCCACACGTACAGCACGATCGCGGTCATCGCAACGAGCGAGACGAGAAGTCCGGCGTTGGAGAGCATCGGATCGTGCCGCGGAACGATCAGCGCGAGCCAGGCGAAGAAGCCCAGCGTCAGTCCGGCGAGGACGACGATCGCGATCGGAGCGGCTCCGGCGTTCGAAAGATCGGCGAGAACCGCCGGCCGTACCGGCGTGCGCGGAGCATGAATGTGGGCGGACACGGCCCACCATTTTCCGGGCGTCCGTGCACCCTACCTACAGGAACAGGAAATGGTTGGCTTCCCTTGTAGAGCGGGGGGCATGGTCAATCACCTCTCGTTGGATTTTGTCAAAGTTACCGAGAGCGCGGCGCTGGCCGCCTCGCGTTGGATGGGGCGCGGCGAGCGCGACGCTGCCGACGGCGCCGCGGTCGAGAAGATGCGCGCGGCGCTCGGCAACATGGACATCGCCGGCCGGATCGTCATCGGCGAGGGTGAGCGCGACGAAGCGCCCATGCTTTTCATCGGCGAGGAGCTCGGCCTTGGGGGCGTCGAGGTCGACATTGCGGTTGACCCGGTCGAAGGCACGAACCTGGTGGCCAACGGCCTGCCCAACTCGATCGCCGTCATGGCGATTGCCGAGCGGGGCGGCCTGCTGCACGCCCCCGACTCTTATATGAAGAAGCTCGCCGTCGGACCGAAGGCGGCCCCGTACGTCCACATCGACGCCTCGGTGCGCGACAACCTCGAAGCGGTCGCGAACGCCCTCGAAAAGCCGATCAACGACATCTGCGTGGTCATCCTCGATCGCCCGCGCCACGCCGACCTCATTCACGAGGTCCGCGAAGCGGGGGCCCGGATCAAGCTCATCAGCGACGGTGACGTCGACGCCTGTATCGCCACGGCCATCGACACGACGGGCATTCACGTTGCCATGGGCGTCGGCGGCGCGCCCGAAGGCGTGCTCGCGGCGGCCGCGATCAAGTGTCTGGGCGGAAACTTCATGGGCCGGCTGCAGCCGCGCAACGAGGGCGAAGCCAAGCGCGCGATCGCGATGGGCTTCGGCGATCTCAACCGCGTGCTGCAGATCAACGATCTCGTCAAGAGCGAGAACGTGCTCTTCTGCGCGACCGGCATCACCGACGGCGATCTGATGCAAGGCGTGCGCTTTTTCGGAAATCACGCGCGTACGCACTCGATTCTCGTGCATTCGAACGGCACCGTGCGCAACATTGAATCCGTGCATCGTCTTGGAGCGCGCCCGACCGCCCGCTAGGCATAGCTCAACCTTTCTCTCCGCTGCGGCGTTAGGTACTAGGGAATGGAAACGCACGTATACGACCTCGTCATCGTCGGCGCCGGCTCCGGCGGCTACGCCGCGGCCCGCACGGCTCGCGACGCCGGCGCTTCGGTTGCTTTGGTCGATCAGGGGCCGCTCGGCGGCCTTTGCATTTTGCGGGGATGCATGCCCAGCAAAGCGCTGCTCGCATCGAGCGACGCGATTCACGACGCGCGCGAGTCGAACGCGCTCGGCATTCGCATCGGCGGAACGATCGCGCCCGACATGCCGTTTATCGCCAAACGCAAGCGCGCGCTAATCAAGGATTTCGCCGACTACCGGGTCGAGGGCATCAACACGTTCCCGACCTTCATGGGGAAAGCGCGCTTTCTCTCGCGTACGGAATTGCAGGTAGGCGAGCAAACGATTCTGCGCGCGCCGAAGTTTGTCGTGGCGACGGGCAGTTCCATCGCGCCGCCGGTCGTGCCGGGGTTAGCGCAAGCGGGATACATCGATACCGACTCGGCGCTCGAACTCGAGCAGATTCCGGCGTCGGTCGTCGTCCTCGGGGGCGGTTACACCGCCTGCGAGCTCGGCCAATTTCTCTCGCGCATGGGCGCCAAGACGACCATGATCATCCGCAGCGGTCATCTGCTCACCGAAACTGACGACGACATCGGCGATGCGTTGACCGACGCATATCGCGAAGAAGGCATCGACGTCGTCACCCGCGCGACGTTGCATCGCGTAGAAACGGCGAACGGCAAGAAAGTCGTTGTCGTGAGCGTCGACGGCGAAGAGCGGCGCTACGAAACCGACGAGATTTTCTATGCACTCGGACGCGTCCCCAACGTCGAAGGGCTCGATCTCGAGAAAGCCGATGTCGATTATCACCTGATCTCGGGCATCCCGGTCGACGAATACATGCGCACCAGCAACCCGGACATCTTCGCGGTCGGCGACGTGACCGGAGACTATCCCCTCGTGCACGTCGCAATCTATCAAGGCGAGATTGCGGCACGCAATGCAATCATCGGATGCGAAGAGCGGGCCGATTACCGGATCGTGACCGCTCATACGGTCTTTAGCGACCCGCAAGTCGCGCTGGTCGGGAAATCGGAAAAGCAACTCAAGCGCGACGGCGTACCGTACGTGATGGGCAAGTACGAATTCGCCGAGCACGGCAAGGCGATGTGCTTGAACAAAACCAAGGGCTTCGTCAAGATCATGGCCGAGCCGGTGAGCGGCGAGATCCTCGGCGCGTCGATCATCGGTCCGCAAGCCTCGGAGCTGATTCACGAGATGATCGTCGCGATGAACTATCGCTCGACGGTCGAGCAGTTCATGCGCATCCCGCATCTGCATCCGACCCTGTCGGAAATCTGGACGTATCCGGCCGAGGAGTGCGCCGCGCAACTCGGCATGAAAGAACCGGTCGATCAGATGATCGAGGTTGCGACGAGTGGAACCGCCGGTTAGCCCAACCGGCACTCCCGCGCTCGGGGATGTCCGCATCCTTCAAGTGCAGCCGCGCAAGGGCAAGTACGAGGAAAACCTTCGCCACATCGGTGATCTGTTCGCGCAAATCGCGAGCGGTGATGAATCGCCCGATCTCGTCGTGCTTCCCGAAGCGGCGACGACCGGATATTTTCTCGAAGGCGCGGTCTACGATCTCGCGCTGCCCGCGACGCGCTTCGCGCGCGATCTCGCCCAAACGTGGATCGATCGTACCGGCGGAAAACCGGTCGATTTGACGTGCGGCTTTTATGAGAACGCCGACGGCACGTACTACAACAGCGCGATCTTTTTGCGCATCGACGGTAAGGCGCACGAGATCGTGCACGTGCATCGCAAGATGTTTTTGCCGACCTACGGTGTCTTCGACGAAGAACGGTTTCTTTCGCGCGGGCGCCGCTTGTCGGTCTTTGATACCCGCCTCGGTCGCGCCGCGCTGTTGATCTGCGAGGATTCGTGGCATGCGATCATGCCTACGATCGCCGCCGTCAAGGGCGCGCGGCTGATCATCGTTCCTTCCGCATCGCCGGGACGCGGCATCGAAGGGACCCACGAGCTGACGTCAATCACGCGTTGGCGCGAGTTGCTCACATCGATTGCCGCCGAGCATGGCGTCTACGTCGTCTACGCCGGGCTTACCGGGTTTGAAGGCGGAAAGGGAATGACCGGCTCGTCCGCGATCATCGATCCGTGGGGACGCATGCAGGTTGAGGCACCGGATATCGGCGAGTGCGTCTTGCGCGGCTTTGTCGATCCGCGCGAAGGCGACATGGCGCGTGCAACGCTGCCGCTGCTCGGCGATCTCAACGCGGTGCTGCCCGATCTGTTGCTTGACGAGGAATTGCCGTTACCGAAGGCTCGGTCATGAGCGCCGTTCCGCAAATCACGGCGACGATCGATGCCGCGCTCGCGGGGCCGCGCATCAATCCGGAGCTGGCGACGCGCTGGCTCGTTGCGTTCCTTCGCGACGAACTCATCGTGCGACGGCGCATGAACCGCGCCGTCATCGGCCTTTCCGGTGGAATCGATTCCGCCGTTACGGCGTTTCTCTGCGCGCGGGCGCTCGGCCCGGAAAACGTGTACGCATTTCGTATGCCGTACAAGACGTCGAGTTCGGCAAGCTTGACCGATGCCCAACTCGTCGTCGATGCGCTCGGAATCCACGCGCGCACGATCGAGATCACTGCGGCCGTCGACGGATACCTGCAGTTCGAGCCGGAAGCCGACGGGCGCCGCCGCGGAAACGTGATGGCGCGCACGCGGATGCTCGTCCTATTCGACCAGTCGGCGAAGTTGGACGCGCTGCCGATCGGAACGGGAAACAAGACGGAACGGCTCCTCGGCTATTTCACCTGGCACGCCGACGACACGCCGCCCGTCAATCCGCTCGGCGACCTGTTTAAAACGCAAGTGTGGGAACTGGCGCGCTTTCTCGGCGTGCCGCCCGCGCTCATCGACAAAGCTCCGAGCGCCGATCTGGAAGCGAATCAAACCGACGAGGGCGATCTCGGCATTACGTACGCGCAGGCCGATGCGATCCTCGCGCAGATGCTGCTCGGCTATTCAGACGGGCAGCTCGTCGAGCGCGGTTTCCTTGTCGCGGACGTCGAACTCGTCCGCCGGCGCGTCGACTCCACGCATTGGAAGCGCCACCTCCCGACGACCGCGATGCTGACCAACACCGCGATCAACGAATTCTATCTTCGCCCCGTGGATTTCTAACGTGCCGACGCTCGATCAAGCCGTGTTCTTTCCGGTGAGCCTCAACCTGATGGGCCGCAAGTGCGTCGTTATCGGCCCAAGCGATGACCGCGAAGCCGTGGAGAAGGAAGCTGCGCTGCGGGAATCCGGCGCCGACGTTACGTGGATTCGCGATGCGGCAACGTTGCGTGACGATGATGTTATCGACGCGTTCTTCGTGATTTCGACACCGCAGGATGACGCGCTGTCCGCGCGACTTCGTGCGCTGGCCGACCGGCATCGTTTTCTGCTGTGCTGCATCGATCAGCCGGCGTACGGATTCGTTGCGATGACCGCGATTGCAAAGGCGGGCCCGGTACGCATCGCGATCTCGACGACCGGCCTTGCGCCGCGCGTCGGAAAGCGATTCAAAGAGCGTCTGCAGGCGGCGATGGACGCGACCTTCGTGCGCTTTATCGAGTGTCTGGCGATGCAAAAGACGCGCATGAAACGCGCGCTCCCCGGCCCCGATCACGGTGCAGCGCGCCGTAAGGCGATGATTGATGCCGCGGACGGCTTCGACATCACGATCGACGTTCGGTATCCGCAGTGGTTCGAAGACGAACTCGAAGGAATGCGCCCCCGTGTCACTCGCCGTTGAACTCGTCGCCGTCGGAACGGAACTGCTTCTCGGCCAGTTGACCGATACGAACACGGTCTTCGTCGCACAGCAGTGTGCGCAGGCCGGCGTCGACGTTCTCGGCACCCATGCCGTCGGCGACAATCGCGCGCGCATCGCGCAACTCATACGTTCGGCGCTCACACGCGTAGACGGCGTCATCACCACCGGCGGCCTGGGCCCGACCGTTGACGATTTGACGAAAGAAGCCGTGTGCGATGCGCTCGAGCTCGATACCGAGTTGGACGAACGTTCGCTGCGTCAGATGCAAGAATTCTTTGCAAAACTCGGGCGGGAAATGCGCGAAAACAATCGCAAACAAGCGCACGTGCCTCGAGGGAGTTTCGTGCTGGAGAACCCCCGAGGCACGGCTCCGGGCTTCGTTGCGTTTGGAACCGGCGGCAAGTTCGTCGCGTGCATGCCCGGCGTCCCGCGCGAGATGAAGCCAATGTTGACCGAGATCCTCATTCCGTTTCTGCGCGAACGGTATCGGCTCTCCGAGTCCATTTTTACGCGTAAGCTTCACACGATCAACATCGGTGAGTCCGAGATCGACCATCGGATCGAAGACCTCTTCCGTGCAAGCGAGAATCCGAAGATCGCAGTCCTAGCGCACGAGGGCATCTGCGACGTCAAGATCATGGCCAAGGCCCGCTCCGCGCAGGACGCGGATGCGATGATCGCGCCGCTCGATCGCGAAATTCGGGCGCGTCTTCAAGGACATATCTTTGGCGCCGACGAGGAGAGCCTGGAGTCGGCGATCGCCGCGGCGTTGCGCGCGCGGCAACTGACCCTCTCGTGCGCGGAATCCTGTACGGGCGGCCGAATCGCTGCGGCGCTTACGCGCTTGCCCGGTTCCTCCGAGACATTTTGGGGCGGCGTGGTGGCATACGATAACAGCGTCAAACAGTCGCAGTTGGGAGTACGCGAAGAAACGCTCGCTCGGTTCGGTGCGGTCAGCGAAGAAACGGTTCGTGAAATGGCAGCCGGCGTGCGGGCGCGCCTAAAGACCGATGTTGCGATCGCAACGACGGGGATCGCGGGGCCGAGCGGCGGCACAGCGGAAAAGCCCGTC
Organism: Candidatus Aquilonibacter sp.; assembly: GCA_035702815.1. GTDB lineage: Bacteria > Vulcanimicrobiota > Vulcanimicrobiia > Vulcanimicrobiales > Vulcanimicrobiaceae > JAMXLG01. The sequence continues at coordinate 13,764 of DASSZO010000077.1, forward strand.
GGTCTGGTCTGGTTTGCGCTGGCGAAGGACGAGCGAACGATCGCTCGATCGTTTGTCTTTTCGGGCGATCGGAGCGCGGTGCAGCGCCGCGCGACGACAATGGCATTAGGATTGCTCTGGCACGAATTGACGAAGCCGCGCGAACCGCAGACGTAACTCCAACGTTCCCTGGGTAGGCTACAACCCCAGGAGGCGCGTTCGTGATCTCAGGTTTTCTTCGAGGTGCGGCTGCCGCGACGGTCGCGGCACTGGTGCTGACTGCCTGCGGCGGCGGCGGTGGATCAACCGGCGGCGGCGTATCGGTCTTTCCGACGACATCTCCACCCCCGCCGGGTCAATCGACGCCATACTCGTGTCCGAGTTCGGCAACGTCGTTCGGCGTTGGCTCATCGGGTGTTGCTTCCGCAAGCGCGGTGCACCGCATGGTGCGCACGCACGGGCCGACGCTCAACGCTGGGCGTGCGGTGCTTGCCGTAACCTACGCTGACGGACGCGCGCCGGAACTCGTCGACGTCGACGGCCAGGATCTTGCGACGGTACGCGCGCGCCTGCGCGCGAAGCCGGGCGTTGCGTCGGTGACGCAGGCGCAGAAGCGTTACGCGCTCACGCGAAGCGCGACGTTCACGAACGATCCGTTTTTCGAAGGTGCGAAGGGAACGAGCGCGCCGCTCTATCAGACGGCGTCGACTGCCGGTCAATGGGACATGCACGTCATCGAGCTGGAGCATGCGTTCTCGTATAGCTTAGGCTCGAGCGCGGTCAAGCTGGCCGTCATCGATACAGGCGAAGACGTGACGCAGCCGGACCTTGCCGCAGCGCATGTCGTTCGCACGGGATGTTTCATCACTGACGCGACCGGCAAGACGCAGAGCGTCGGTACTTTTGTCACCGATCCCGACGGACATGGAACCGACGTCTCGGGCATCGCGGGCGCGGCGATCAATAACGGCTTCGGCTTTGCGGGTGCCGGCGGTGCGATCTCGCTCATGCTCTATCGCGTCTTTCCGACGCCGAACGATTCGTGTAATGATCCGAACAGCCAGGATGCG
>DASSZO010000185.1:0-32510 GCA_035702815.1 Candidatus Aquilonibacter sp.
CGGCGACATGCCGCTCGTGACCGAAGAGATTTTCCGCGGCATGATCGGATCGCTGGAATCGAATGGGCACGCAGCCGCTTCGATGGCGCTCGTCACGGTCAAGATGCCGCTGCCTTCGAATTTTGGTCGCGTGATCCGCAATGGTGCGGACGTCGACCGCATCGTCGAAGTTCGCGACGCTTCTGCTGACGAACTTGCAGTCGATGAAATGAACGCGGGCATCTACGCGTTCGACGAAGCGGAATTACGCGATGCCGTCGCCCAGCTCAAGAACGATAACGCTCAGCACGAGTACTACCTCACCGATACCGTCGCGCATTTCGTGCGGCAGGGTAAGCGCGTGAGCCCGGTCGTCTGCGACGAGCACTTGCACGTGCTCGGCGTCAACGATCGAACCGAGTTGGCCAAGGCGCGCCGCGAGATGAACGAGCGGATTTGTGCGCGCCATATGCGCGACGGGGTCACCATTGTCGATCCGCAAACGACCTATCTGGAGCCGGAGCTCACGATCGGCCGCGATACGGTGATCTATCCGGGCACGACGATCTCACTGCTGACGGAAATCGGCGAGGGCTGCGTGATCGGGCCGCACACGCGGATCTCGCAATCGAAGATCGGGAACAACGTGATGGTGCGCGAGAGCGTCATTAGCGAAAGCGAGATCGGCGACGATACGACCGTTGGTCCGTTCGCGCATATCCGCAATCACTCAACGTTCGACGGCGACAATCGGATCGGCAACTTCGTCGAAGTGAAGAATTCGCACTACGCCAAAGGCGTGAAGTCGGCGCATCTTTCATATCTCGGCGACGCCGAAATCGGCGAGAACAGCAACATCGGATGCGGGACGATCACCTGCAACTACGATGGGAAGGCGAAGCACAAGACGATCATCGGCAAGAACGTGTCGATCGGTTCCGATACGGCGATCGTCGCGCCGCGTACCATCGGCGACGGCGCGCTCACCGGCGCAGGATCGGTCGTCACCAAGGATGTCCCACCGGGTGCCCGCGTCGTGGGCAACCCGGCAAGACCGCTTTCAAAATAGCGCGCAGGCTACATCGAGAACTTTAGTCCGAGAAATCCGGCGGTGCCTCCGCCGGATTTCGTCGTTTGATAGCCGCGAAGTTCCAGCGTCGTGAACGGGGCGAGTTGGTGATCGAAGAAGAGCGTCGCGGTACCGCCCGCGCGCGCACTGCCGAACTGGCCGAATCCGTATCCCACGCCGACGGCGTTTTTGCCGGCGGCGAACGTTCCGTCGACGGTCGCCGCGTAGCCGCCGCCTTTGGCGATCGGCGCAAACGCGGTGACGCCGACGCTGAACGGAACGAGCGGCACCCCGACCCCTGAACTCAACAGCACGCCCGCGCCCGACGACGTTGTACCGTTTCCGCTACTGGTGTAGACGCCGCCCCCGATCGAGCCCTGCGCGAGCGCGGGGACGGTCGATGAGGCGAGAATTAACGCGGCGATCGCCGCAAATCGTTTGGAAAAATGCATATCGGCTCGATGCTACCCATGAAAGCTGAGAGGTGTTTGTGCTAGGCCATCGCGAGCGCGATTCGTTTGAGCGCATCGAGCGTTCGCACGACGTCGTCGTCGGTGGTTCGCTGATTGACGATGCAAGCCCGAATCGCGCGCCTGCCGCCGATCGTCGTCGATGACGTGACGGCCTCACCGCTCTCTTGCAGTCGAATGACCAGCTCGTCGTTGAACGCGTCGATGGCCGCTTCGTCCGTCGTACCCGGCGGGCGATAACGGAAGCACACCACGTTCAATTGGACGGGCGCGAGCAGTTCGAACGCATTATCGCCGTCCACGAGATCGGCCAGCAGCGTCGCCTGCCGGCAATTCTCTTCCATCGCTCGCGCTAAGCGGTCGGCGCCGAACTCCTTGATCGTAAACCACACCTTGAGCGCTCGAAAACCGCGCGAGAGATCGATCGTGAAATCGGTAAACCACGGTTGCGCGCTCGCCAGGCCGCGAGGCATGCGGGTGAGATAATTCGGCGTCGACGCAAACGTTTCGCGATGCAGCGACCCGTCGCGGACGACGAGGCAGCCCGCATCGTACGGGACTTGAATCCATTTATGGAAATCGAAGGCGATCGAATCGGCCCGCTCGATCCCGCGGAACTTCGGCGCGAGCTTTTCGGACATCACCGCGGTCGCGCCGAACGCACCGTCGACGTGAAACCAGAGCTGCTCGCGCTGCGCGAGACCGGCGAGCGCGTCGAGCGGATCGATCGCTCCGACATCGACCGTACCCGCGTTTCCGACGATGAAGAACGGGTGGTATCCCGCCGCGCGATCTTCCGCAATCGTGCGCTGCGCGACGGCTGGATCGATGCGGTGCAGCGAGTCGGTGGGTAGGACGCGCAGCGAATCGCTTCCGAGCCCCGCGACCTCGAACGCGCGACGAACGCAGCCGTGGGTTGCGGATGACGCATAGCCCATCAGCCGAGCGTCTCCGGTGACGCCGGTCTTGCGCACGGCGGGCAATGCCTTCATCCGCGCGACGAGGACCGCGATGAGATTCGCCGCGGACGTGCCGACGGTCATGACGCCGCTGGCTTCATCAGGAAAGCCGAAGAGCCGGCAAAACCAGCGTATCACGAGGCGTTCGACGTGGACGGCGCCGTGATTGCGTCCGCCGACGTTCGGATTCATCGTCGCGGCGAGCATCTCGGCGAGCACACCCGTGGGCGTGCCGCTCCCCTGGACCCAGCCGAAAAAGCGCGGATGAATATTGCCGCTGTTGTACGGAAAAATGTTCTCGACGAATTCGCGATAGACGTCGGCCAGCGGCGTTCCCGCACGCGGCAGAGGCTCGTTGAGTGCGGCAACGGCGTCGTCGGGCATGGGCTTCCATGCGGCACGCTCACCAACGTGCTCGAGGTAATCGAGCGCGTCGTCGAGTGCCGCGTGGCTGAGCGCGCGGAATGCCTGCCAGTCATTCGGATCGAGCACGATCCTGTCTTCGCTTCGATGTCCTCGCGCTCCGCGTGGCGGGCACTAGCGGGGGCAAGGACGGTGCCCGTGCTCATCATACTCTCGCTGTTCGCGATCGTCGCCTCGCTTAGCGCGCTTGCTGCGTGGCGCGCGCACGGGCGCCTGCGCGACCGCCACGCGTACATCGATGCGCTGCACTCCCGCGAGGAGTTCGTCCTCGAGTCGGTGCGCGAATTCATGGAAGCGTCACGGGTATCGAGCGGCGCGGTGATCGCGCGTCTTTGCGAGCACATTCGCAAACGCGAGCCTGCGATCGATGCCGTCCTCGCCTTCGCGCCGCAGGGTGAGGAACTGGCCGTCATCCATGCCGAAGGCTCGCGGGTCGAGCACTTTGCGCGCCTGCGCATGCGCCGCGACGCGCCACGCTCGCTCCCGGTTCGCGCCGCGGCCGCCGGCCATCGGGCCGCCGGCTCGGACGGAATCGTCATCCCGACCGATCGCTATGCGCTCGCGGTTCCGATGCAGGACCGCGGCGGGCTGCATGCGGTCATCTACTGCTCGTCGACCAACGCCTTCGGCTTGGCCGAAGAAGAGACGGTCGTGCGAACCATCGAGCATGCGGCGTCGCCGTTTGCGCTCGCGATCGAGCGCGAAGGCGATCGCGCCGACGCGACGTATGACGCGCTGACGGGGCTGCTGACACCGCGCGCATTTCGCGATCGTCTGCGCGACGAAGCCGCTCGCGTGCGGACACGCCGCAGCGGAATGATGACGCTGTGGTTCATCGACACCGATCATTTCAAGCGGGTGAACGACGGATACGGACACGCGCAAGGCGATAACGTCCTTCATGCGATGGCCGCGCTCATTCGCGCGCATACCGTGGGCGACGTTGACGTCGTCGGACGAAACGGCGGCGATGAATTCTGCGCGCTGATCTTCGATGCGCAAAAGACCGTTGCAATCGAGCGCGCGCAAACGCTTTGCGACGCGGTTCGGGAATACGATTTCGGCATTCCGGTGGCGATCACGGCGAGCATCGGCGTGGCATCGCTTCCGTTCGATGCCGACGATGCCAGCCAATTACTGGAAGCCGCCGACGCGGCGATGTACCACAGCAAGCGATCGGGACGGGATCGCGTTTCGTTTGCGGTGAGCCCCGGACGCTTCTCCGTCTATCGATAGCGCCGCCATGAAGGCCGCGGCGCGCATGCGTACAAGATGGCCGTATGACCCTTCGGCGCTTGGCGTTTGCAGCTCTCGGCGTACTGCTTTTGGGTGCGTCGCCGCGCCCCAATGCGCTCGATGCGGCCGTCAACGCCATTCCGGTTTCCGCGTTGCTCTCGCGGCCGGCCTCGGCCCTCGTGGATCTCGCCCGCGCGTCGGCGGCCGACCGGCTCGTGCATCTGATGCTGCCCGGATGGTTCGTCGCGTTTGCGTTGCAGATCGTGGTGCTCGCGTATTTTTGGCAGTCCGGCATGGCGGCGCGCCTGCGCGACCGTCTGCGCCGCCGGTTCGAAAGCGAGTTCATCGTGCGGTTCGCGTTCGGCGCGGCCCTCGGATTGATCGGACGTCTCGCATCGCTGCTGCCCGAGCTGTATATCTATCGTCTGGAACGCTCGATGTCGCTGAGCGATCAGTTGCTGCGCGGCTGGGCGATCGACTGGATGGCGAACACGGTGGTCACGATGCTGCTCGCCGGGATCGTCGTGACGATCGTTCTCCGGCTCGTCGACCGGACGCAGCTATGGTACGCATACACGATCGGCTGCATCATCGCGGGAAGCATCGTGCTCGCATTCCTACAGCCGCTCGTCGTGTTGCCGCGCTTTGGCCATTACGAGCCGTTACCCGAACCGTACGCTGCGGACGCACAACGCCTCGAGGCGGCTGCCCATCTCTCGGTGCCGATTTTGGTCCACGTCAACGATCGATCGCATCTCGAATCGTCGGTCGTCACCGGATTGGGGCCGACGCAGCGCATTATCCTCACCGATGCGGTGCTGCAAGCCTCTACTCGCGCCGAGGTGCGCTTCGTCGTGGCGCGTCAGCTTGGATACGTTGCGAGCGGCGCGCCGTTTCGCATCGCGCTCTTCGACGGATTGTTCGTCGTCTTCGGCATCGCGCTGGCCATCGCGGTTGCCGATCGCATCGGCTTTCGGCGCGACGACGACCCGGTCGCGCGTCTCGCGCTCGTCGGCGCGTTGCTCGGGATCATGTACCTGATCGTCGTCCCGATGGATAATGCGATGCTGCGCTCGATGTCCAAGCAAAGCGAGCATTACGCGCTCGGCCTCGCAAACGACCGCGCGGCCGCGGTTCGCAACATCATTCGCACCGCCGACCAGCGCTTAGAGAGCGTGTGCGTTACCGGCGCCGCGCAGCTCTTCACGCAGCAAGTGCTCGATCCGGCGCAGGCAGTTCAAATGGCAAACGGCATTCCGTCAGGATGCAAGTAGCAATCCGCCGGTAACTCGGGTGCCGAGATGCTGATGCGTAAGCAGTTCGACGACGACCGCGTGCGCGACGCGTCCGTCGACGATCTGCGCAGCCGGCACGCCCTTGCGAACGCCGAGCGCCGCCGCGCGCATCGCCGCGCGTAACTCTTTGGGGACGCGCTCGTCGTCGGCGAGTGCGAGCGCTTCGGCCGGCGTAAGTTCGGCGAGCTGGGTTTCGGTTTCGGGATCGGTCACGCCGCCGGCGTGATGGAAAAAGATTGCGCGCGCGGCGCCGCATGCGGTCGCGATTGCGGCGGCAACGTCGTCGGCGATGACGGCCGGATCGTCACGATCGAAGACCGCGAACGCCGTCGGTTCGACGACCGGAATGAAGCCGGCCGATGTAAGCGTGTCGAGGATGCGCGGTTGCACGGTGCCGATGCCGTCGGGTCCGTGCGGAAGCAGCGCGGCATCCGAGCCGCTGAGCGCAATGGCGACGTTCGCGCTGCGGTTGATCGTTCGCACGATCGTTCGCGCGGTCGCGGCATTGGGCGCCACGACGATCGGGCGCACGCAACGTTGCGCGAGAAGATGAAGGTCGTCGACGAGGGTCGCGTGCTCGTCCTGGATCGTCGCGTCGTCGACGCGTACCACGAACGGTTTTCCGGTGAAGTCGCTCGCTTGAACCACCTCCGATCGGGCGTTAGCCCTTGATAGTGGTATCGGTTCTACCCAACTCCGGTTCCAGTCCAGTTGTTGACGAACTGCATCGCTCGCTCGAGGCCCTCGTTGAGCCACAGCTCGACGCCGTCCGCGGCCGCGTCGATGATCTCGGGGAGCTTGCGTGACTCGTCGGAGGTAAAGGGGCTCAGGACGTGGTCGATCGTGTCGAACTTCGGGCGGCCCACGCCGAAGCGAAGACGCGGGAAGCGATCGCCGACGGTCGCGATGATCGAGCGCAAGCCGTTGTGGCCGCCGTGGCCGCCGAACGGGCGCATCCGCAACGCCCCGAATGGAAGGTCCATCTCGTCAACGATGACGAGCACGGATTCGGGCGGCGTGCGGTACCACGACGAGATCAAGCGCACCGGCGTGCCGCTCAAGTTCATGAACGAGGTCGGTTTGACGAGGACAACGCGCCGCGTCGAATCGTAGGCTTGTTCGGCGCTGTCTTTCTTTTTCCACGACGCGACGCCCATGCGGCGCGCGACCTCGTCAACAACCATGAACCCGGCATTGTGCCGGGTTCGTTCGTACTCTTTTCCAGGGTTTCCGAGGCCGACAACCAGCCGCGGTGCGGGATCGTCTTTTGCCAAGCGTTATTCGGCGGCGGGTTTGGCGCCGATGACTTCAGGCGTCGCTTGTTCGCTGCCGCTCGCAGCTTCTTCCAGGTGCTGCGCGGTCTTCGACGCTTCGACCGAGACGAGGATCGTGTCCGCGGGCGTCAAGAGTTTGAAGCCCTTCGGCAGTTTGAGATCGCCCGCAACCGCGTGCTGGTGAATGCCCAGTTCGGTGACATCGACTTCGAGATGGTCCGGAAGTTCATCGACCGGTCCCTCGACGTCGATCTCGTGCAACAGCACGTCCATCACGCCGCCGAAATCTTTGACGCCGCGCGCAACGCCGACGGTCGTGAGCGGCAGCTTCGCGTGCACCGCTTCGTGCGCGGAGACGCGCTGCAGATCGACGTGTTGAATGAAGCGGGTGACCGGATTGCGCGAAACCTCGCGAACCAGCGCGGTATCCGCCTTCTTGCCGTTCATCGTGAGCGTGATGAGGCCCGTGCGCGCGCCGCGGTGCAGCAGATCGTCGAACGCCTTTGCGTCGAGGGCTAAATGCAGCGGCTCGGTTCCGTGTCCGTAGAGTACCGCCGGAATTTTGCCGTGGCGGCGCAGCTGATTGGCGCCCGTCGTGCCCATCTTTTCGCGCCGCTCGGCGCTCAACGTCATCTCTTTGCTAGCCATATCTCTCCTGTAGTTACGCCGTCGCCGTCTCGAGCACGGGCGCCTCAGTAGGGCCCGGTTCGGACGTTCCGCCCTCCTCGCCATCGAAGAGTGCGGAGACGGAGCGATTGGTGGTAATGCGGCTGATCGTGTCGGCGAACGTTTGCGCGATCGAAAGCTGCACGAATTTCGGATGCTGATCGGCGTTCGCCAACGGAATCGTGTTGGTGACGATCACGCGCTCGATGTTCGACTCTTCGAGGACGCGAACCGCGTCGCCCGCAAAGATGCCGTGCGTTGCGACGGTGTAGACTTGCGTCGCACCGCGCGCTTTGATCGCTTCGGCGGCCTTCGCAAGCGTGCCGCCCGTCGAGATCATGTCGTCGACGATCACGGCGATCTTACCCGAAACGTCGCCGACGATATCGGTCACTTCCGAAACGTCGGGTTCGGGGCGGCGCTTAAAGACGATCGCGAGCGAGCTTTCGAGGCGCTTGGCGAAGAGTTCGGCGCGATGCACGCCGCCGGCGTCCGGCGACACGACCACAACGCGGTCTTTCGAGAGCCCCTCTTTTTTGAGATAGTTGCACAGCACCGGCATCGCCACCAGATTGTCGACCGGCATATCGAAGAAGCCCTGAATCTGCGCCGCGTGGAGATCCATCGTCACCAGTCGCTTCGCGCCGGTGACTTTGAGCAGATTCGCGACGACCTTGGCCGAGATCGGTTCGCGGCCTTTCGTCTTCTTGTCTTGCTTTGCGTATCCGTAGTACGGGATGACGGCGGTGATGCGCGCCGCGGATGCTCGGCGCAGCGCGTCGATCATCAGCAAAAGTTCCATAAGCGCATCGTTGACGCCGATTTTCCCGTCGGCCGATTTGCAGATCGGCTGTACGACGAAGACTTCGGAACCACGCACGTTTTCGCCGATTTCGACGCGCGTCTCTTCGTTCTTGAACTTGTCGACGAGCGACTTGCCGACGTGCAGCTTCAGCCGCTTGGCAATCTCTTCGGCCAGAGCGCGATTTGAATTGCCGCTGAAGATCAAGGGGTTATGGCTCAACGGGGTGCTTCTCCACGGGAAGGGCGGGTGGCAAGGGTTCGCGAGCCCCCCGCCTGCTCTCCCCTATGGCGCATGGTTGGAGCCCACGCAACTCGAACGCTCGTTCGGGGGTTACAGTAGGACTTATGGCGGCCGGAAAATTCAAACTCGTTTCCCCGTACGCACTCGCCGGGGACCAGCCCAAGGCGACCGATCTGCTCGCAGCGGGCATCACGCGGGGCGACCGGGCCCAGACGCTGCTCGGCGTGACCGGCAGCGGCAAGACGATGGCGATGGCCCGGGTCATCGAGCTCGTGCAGAAGCCGACCCTGGTGCTCTGCCACAACAAGACGCTTGCCGCCCAACTCTGTGCGGAGTTCCGCGAGTTCTTTCCGGATAACGCCGTCGAGTATTTCGTCTCGTACTTCGACTACTACCAGCCCGAAGCGTACGTTCCGTCGACCGACACCTATATCGAAAAGGACTCGTCGATCAACGACGAGATCGAGCGGCTGCGGCATTCGGCCACGCAATCGCTGCTGACCCGTCCCGATACGCTCATCGTCGCGTCGGTCTCGTGCATCTTCGGCCTCGGCTCGCCTTCGGATTATATGGAGATGTCGGCGCGCATTCACCTCGGCGACGAGATGGATCGCGACGCGCTGCTGCGCAAGCTCGTCGACATGCAGTACCGGCGCAACGATCTCAACCTCACGCGCGGAATGTTTCGGGTGCGCGGCGACGTGCTCGAATTCGTCGGCGTTGACGAAGAGCTCGTGCACCGCATCGAATTTTTCGGCGACACGATCGAGGCGATCAACGTCGTCAACCTGCTCACCGGCGAGTACGTCGAGAGCAAAGACGAGTTGCTGATCTTCCCGGCCAAGCACTTCATCACGCCCGAAGAGAAGCTGCGCCGCGCGATCAATTCGATCGAACTCGAACTCGAGGAGCGGCTCAAGTACTTCAAGGAGCACGGCAAGCTGCTCGAAGCGCAGCGTCTGGAAATGCGCACCCGATACGACCTCGACATGCTCCGCGAAGTCGGCTACTGCAACGGTATCGAGAACTACTCACGCCATCTCACCGGACGCGAGCCGGGCTCAACCCCATGGTGCCTGCTCGACTTTTTCCCTAAAGACTGCCTGTACTTCATCGACGAATCGCACGTGACGATTCCGCAGCTGCACGGCATGTACGGCGGCGATCGCTCGCGCAAACTGACGCTCGTCGAACACGGATTCCGGCTGCCGAGCGCGCTCGACAATCGCCCGCTCACCTACGATGAATGGGAAGAACACGTCAATCAGATCGTCTACGTCTCGGCAACGCCGGGAACGTACGAGATGGGACGCAGCACGCAGACCGCCGAGATGATCATCCGGCCGACCGGCCTGGTCGATCCGGAAGTCGAGGTGCGCCCGACCCGCAATCAGGTCGACGATCTCATGGAAGAGATCCGCGCGCGCGTCGAACGCAAGGAACGCGTGCTCGTCACGACCCTCACGAAAAAGATGGCGGAAGATCTGACCGACTTCTTGCTCGAGAACGGGCTCAAAGTGCGCTACTTGCATAGCGAGGTCGATACGCTCGAACGGGTGGCGATTTTGCGCGACCTGCGGCTCGGGCAGTTCGACGTGTTGGTCGGCATCAATCTGCTGCGCGAAGGCTTGGATCTTCCGGAAGTCTCGCTCGTCGGCATTCTCGACGCCGACAAAGAAGGGTATCTGCGTAGCGCGACGTCGTTAATTCAAACGATCGGGCGTGCGGCGCGCAACGTCGAGGGCAAGGTCGTCATGTACGCCGACGTCGTGACCGAATCGATGGCTCGCGCGCTCGGCGAGACACGTCGCCGCCGTGAACTGCAGCTCGCGCATAATGCCGAGCACGGCATCGAACCGCGTACCGTCCGAAAAGAGATCCGCGATATCTTGAGCATGATCGGCGCTACCGAAGAAACGGCCGAGAAGGTGAAGCTCGACAAGATTCCGCGTGACGTCGCGATGAAGATGGCGGCCGACCTCGAGAAGAAGATGCGCGAATTCGCCGCCAATCTCGAATTCGAGAAAGCCGCCGCGCTGCGCGACGAACTCGTTGAGCTGCGCAAGCAGATCGGCGGAAATGAATCGTTGCTTTTCCAAGGCAAAGCTCCGAAAATCTTCAACACGGCGCTCAAAGAATTGGTGGGACAATGACGCTTCCGCCGCTTCCCTACGACGAATGGGCGCCGACGAAGTGGACGCTTCATCTGTGGTGCCAGATCGTCGGCAAAATCCGCCTGCGCTCGATGCCGCATAGAAATCACTGGTGGAACGTTCCGCTCTACGTCTGCGCGCGCGGGCTTACGACCCGTCTCATGCATCACCGCGGCGTCGGCTTCCAGATCGATTTCGATTTCATCGATCACGTGCTCATCGTCTCGTCCGAATCCGGAAACCGAGAAACGCTTGCGCTGCATGACGGTTTGACGGTGCAGGCGTTTTATGAATGGGTACGCGCCGCACTGGCGCGTATGGATCTCGACGTCGAGGTCCGCAGCCGCCCATACGGCGTGCCGATCGATACGCCGTTTGAACGCGATACCGAGCATCGCAGCTACGATGCCGACGCCGTGCGCCGTTGGTGGCAGATCCTCTCGTGGAGCGCGAGCGTGCTCGAAGAGTTTGCCGGGCGCTACGACGGCAAAACGAGTCCCGTTCATCTCTTTTGGCACAGTTTCGATCTGGCAGTCACCCGGTTCTCGGGCCGTCCGGCGCCCGTGCGCGCCGGCGCCGGTACGGTCGAACGCGAGGCGTACTCGCACGAAGTGATCAGCTTCGGGTTTTGGCCCGGCGACGAGCAGACGCGCTATCCCGCTTACTACACGTATACCGCCCCCGAACCGGGCGATCTGACGGCGACCCCGCTTCGCCCGGAAGCGGCACGTTGGGTGCAAACCAGCCCGACGGCGCATCTCGGGGTGCTCGCGTACGACGTGGTCCGCTCCGCGGCCGATCCGCGGGCCATGCTGCTGGATTTTTTGCAGAACGGCTACGACGCGGGTTCGAAGCGAGCGGAGTGGCCCGCCGCAATAGCATAATCTCCGGCGATGATTCTTACGACCGCTCCGCTCGTCGCGCAAGCCTCGCCTGCGCCCGCCCCCGCTTCTTCCGCGGCGCCGACGCCCGCCGCGACCCCCGATCCGGCCGTCCTCGCCAACGCAAAGGCGTGGCTCGGCGCGCTCGCCGCGGGCAAAATGCTCGACGCGACGCAATTGACCGACCAGATGAAGGGCGCGCTCACGCCGCAGGCGCTTGCGAGCGGCGCATCGACGCTTGCGTCCGCGGGCGGCGTGAAATCCGCCGATTTCGTGCGCAACGCCTCGATGCAGGGCAACACGTTTTATGTCTTCCGCGTGACGACGGGCAAGGGCAACGTGTTCTCGTTCATCTACGCCGTCGACGCGGCGTCCGGGAAAATCTCCGGCCTGCTGCTGCGCCCCGCGCAATAGCGGCGCGCGTGCGCCTGCCGCTTCGCGAACTCGAGCGCGGCAACGCGCTCGTCGTGCTCGAGACTGCACTCGAACCGTCCGACGTGCCGATGCGCATGCGATACCGCACGCGCACCGGCGCGCTGTTGCGCCTCGACGGCGCCGTCGCGGGTGCGTTCGATCGCGAGCATACCGAGGTGTTGGTGTCGCCGTCGGCAGCAGAGCGGCGCGTGACGCTCGAGGTCGAGCGGCGCGCGCTTCCCACCAATCACCTTCCCTCCGGCGACGGATGGCGCTGGCAACTGATGCTCCGGCGCGCAACGCAGGAACCCGCGCACACCATCGACGTTGAACCGGTCGCGCCTGCGACGGTCGCCGAGCCGGCGACGGACGTCGCGCTGTGGGGACACTCCCATCTCGACGTCGCGTGGTTGTGGAATTACACGGAGACTCGGCGCAAGGCGATGCGCACGTTCGCCAACGCGCTCGCGGTCGGCGAGGCCGATCCGTCGTTTGTCTTCATGCAGAGCCAGCCGCAGTTATATGCGTACGTTGAAGAACAAGATGCCGCGTTCTTCGCGCGGGTCGTCGACGCCGTGCGCGAGGGGCGCTTCGATCCGTCGCCGGCCGCGTTGTGGGTCGAGCCGGACTGCAATCTCATCTCCGGTGAATCGCTGCTGCGCCAGATGCTCTTCGCGCACCGCTACTGTACGAGCCGCTTCGATCGTGCTCCGGTGCTCGCGTGGCTTCCCGATACGTTCGGCTTTCCGAACACGTTGCCGACGTTGCTCGCGCATGCGGACATTCCGTATTTCGCCTCGACGAAGCTGCAGTGGAACGACACGACCCGCTTTGCGCATCCGCAGTTCCGCTGGCGCGGACCGGACGGCTCGGAAGTGCTCGGTGCGATGCTGGCCGCATACGAAGGCAGCGCGAGCTCCAAACGCGTCGCGACCGCGCGCGAACGGCATGAGCCGCTCGTGATCGGGTATAGCGACGGCGGCGGTGGACCGACGCTCGCCCAAGTTCGGGAGGCGGAACGCATCGGATCGTGGCAACGCCCACCGCAATTCTTCGAAACGCTTCGCGAGCGCGCTGATGTGTTGCCGGTTCACGACGACGAACTCTATCTCGAATATCACCGCGGAACCTATACGACCCATCACGACGTCAAAGCCGCAAACGCGCGAATCGAGCGTATGCTTCGTGACGTGGAAGAGCGCGTCGCGTGGTGCGTTGCGGTCCGCGCGCCCCGAGATGTCGTCGAGCGACTGCACGCCCAGATCGACGCGGTGTGGGAAATCGCGCTGCGCAATCAATTTCACGACGTCCTGCCGGGAACGTCCGTGCCAAGCGCCTACGAAGAGTCGCTCGCGGAATACGAACGCGCCTTCGCGATGCTGGAATTCGTCCGCTCGTCGACCGAGGCGATGCTGCCGCGCGCCGCGCGGTCGCAACGCGTTCCGGCGCCGTGCCGTCCGGTCTTCGATGACGGCGAATACGTCTTCGACAACGGCATCGTGCACGCACGCGTGAACGAAAACGGCGCGCTCGTCCACTGCTCGGGGCCCGGCGCGCCCAACGTGATCGCGCAGGCAAATCTGTTAGCCGCGTATCGCGACCGGCCGCGCAAGTGGGAAGCGTGGAACGTGGACGCGGGATACGAACGCCACCCCGCGCGTGTTCGTCCGGTGGATCGATCCGCGACGAGCGACGGGTTGACCGTGCGTTTCGATGCGGCGGGCTCGCCTCTGACGATGCAGGTTTCGTTGATCGAAAACGAGCCGTTTCTTCGCGTCGACGTCGCAGCCGATTGGCGTTCCGATCGGGTGCTGTTGCGCGTGGAGAACTGGTTGACCGTCGCGCCGGATCGCGTGCGCTTCGGCTCCCCGCATGGAACCGTCGCGCGAGCAATCGATTCGGAGACGCCTGCCGGACGCGCGCGCTTCGAAGTTCCCGGACAACGCTTCGCCTCGGCCGCCGAGGCCGAGCGGGGAATGGCGATCTTCACGCTCGACACGTACGGATGGAGCACCCGCCGGCTTTCCCGCGGCGGTACGCACATCGGGCATTCGCTGTTGCGCGCGCCGCGCTGGCCCGATCCGCTGGCCGATCGCGGCGACGTCGCACTGTCGTGGGCGTTTGCCCCGCACGGCGGCGCCGGCACCGGCGCATTGGAGCACGCGTGGGAATCGTATGCGATGCCGCCTCGCGTCCGTCTGTTTACGGCAACGGACACGTCGGTGCTCGTCGTTGCCGTCAAACCGGCCGTCGACGGCAACGGCGTCATCGTTCGGGTGCGTGAATGTGACGGTGAGGCGCGTCCGCTGCGCCTTCGATGCGGAGCCCGGATGCGCGGCGTTTGCGCCGTCGATGCGCTCGAGCGAACGGTCGAGGACGAGGCGGCAATCGAAGGCGAGGAGCTCGTTGCGACGATTCCCGGCTTCGGTCTACGCAGCTACCGGGTAACATTCTAAGCAATGGCAAGAACGATCGAGGTCGTCTTATTCGATTTGGACGACACGCTCCACGACGATACGACGGCCTTTCACGGCGCGGCCGAAGAGGTAGCGCGCGAAGTCGCCGCCGAGCACGGCATCGACGCGTTGGAGCTCAAGCGCGCATACGTACGCGCGGCCGAGGGGTTTTGGCACCGTCTGAGCGCCGAACAGCTCAAGACGCGCCTATCCGGATTGCGCGAGCAGCTCTGGGACGAAGCGCTCAAAGGCGTCGGCATCGACGACCGCGGTCTGGCCTCGCAAAGCGCGTTTCGGTACAACGAATATCGCAAGAAATATTTTGCGGTATTCCCCGGCGCAATCGAGATGCTGCGCGCGCTGCGCGAGCGCGGGATGAAGCTCGGGATTCTCACCAACGGGTTTTCAGAAACCCATCGCGAGAAGATCGCGCTGCTGCAGATCGGCGAGTATTTCGATGCGATTTTCATCGCCGATGAAGTCGGCATGCTCAAACCGGATCCATTACTCTTCGCGCACGCGTGCCGGGAACTTGGGTCATCGCCTATGCATGGAGCAATGGTCGGCGACCGATACGATCGGGATATTCGCGGAGCGCTCGATGCGGGAATGTATACGGTCTGGCTGAAGGTTCGAGACGAATCGCCGCCGGCCGGTGCGCCGCCGCCGCACGCCGTCTGCGAATCGATCATCGACGTTCCCGCCGCACTGGAGAAGGCATGACCCAAAGCGCTCGCGACCTCGAAAATACCTTCGTTCACGCCTGGGAACTGCTCGCGCGCAACTGGGTGCTCGTGCTTCCCGGCATCGTGCTCGCGGTCTTGGCGGCCGTCGTGCAGTTTCTCATCGCGGTCGTCGTTCTCGGCGCGTTCGTCATCAGCGGCAACGGGACGCCGGACGCGGCCGTTGCGACGCGTGCGCTCGTTGCGATCGCGTTCTTCGTGATCACCATCGCCTTTACGATCGCGCAGATGGCGTATGTCACCGGCATGGCCGGCGGCGCATGGCAACACGGAACGACCACGCTGCAAGACGGCTGGAACGCCTTCACGCATCGCTTCGGCCCGATCTTTTTCGCAGCGGTGCTGCTCTTCGTGCTCGGCGTCTGCGCGGCGGTGCTTTCCCCGGTGACGTTTCTGGTGCCGCTCTTGATCTACGCCGTCTTTTTCATCTATACGATGGCGGCCGTCATCATCGGCGGGCGCGGCGCGATCGACGGCATCGCGGAATCGTGCCGGCTCGCGCTTTCGAACTTCTGGCCGACCGCCGCAGTCATCGCGCTCATTGCGGTTATCTCACTGGCCGGGGCGCTGATCGGGAGCCTGCTGGGGCACGTCTCCGAGTTTGCCGGATGGCTCGTGGCGGGACTCCTGCAGCAGGTTATCGTAGCGTACGCCTCCCTCGTCGTGGCCGGCGAGTATCTCAAGCTGACGAACCAACCAACCGCTTGAGCGAAACGTCCGGCC
Source organism: Candidatus Aquilonibacter sp. (assembly GCA_035702815.1). Lineage (GTDB taxonomy): Bacteria > Vulcanimicrobiota > Vulcanimicrobiia > Vulcanimicrobiales > Vulcanimicrobiaceae > JAMXLG01. Next base: position 15,787 of record DASSZO010000185.1, read on the forward strand.
GCTTTTCTGTGTTGTAGTGACGCTATATGACAACCGGTCTCGACTCGATCGTTATTAAGGGTGCGCGCGAGCACAACTTAAAGAACATCGATCTTACGCTGCCTCGCAACCGCCTCATCGTCGTGACCGGCCTTTCCGGCTCCGGCAAATCGTCGCTTGCGTTCGATACGATCTACGCTGAAGGCCAACGCCGCTACGTCGAGTCGCTCTCGTCGTACGCGCGTCAATTCCTCGGACAAATGGAAAAGCCGGACGTCGACTACATCGAGGGTCTTTCGCCCGCGATTTCGATCGACCAGAAGTCGACGTCGCGTAATCCGCGTTCCACCGTCGGAACCGTCACCGAAGTCTACGACTACTTGCGCCTGCTCTTCGCGCGCATCGGAACGCCGCACTGTTACAACTGCGGACGCGAGATCAGCTCGCAGTCGAGCGAACAGATCGTCGATTCCATCATGGAATTGCCCGAAGGGACGAAGCTTCAGATTCTCGCGCCGCTCGTGCGCGGGCGCAAAGGCGAATACACCAAGCTCTTCGAGGAGATCCAGAAAGAGGGCTTTGCCCGCGTTCGGGTCGACGGCGAACAGAAAGAGCTTCGAGAGAAGATCGTCCTCGACAAGAAGCGTAAGCACACGATCGAGGTCATCGTCGATCGTCTGGTGATGAAGCCCGACGTGCGTAAGCGTTTGACCGACTCGGTTGAAACGACACTGCGCCTTTCGACGGGCATCGTAACGGTGCTCACCGACGCAAAGGAATTGACGTTCAGCGAAGCGTTCGCGTGCGTCTATTGCGGGATTTCGTTCGAGGAACTCGCGCCTCGGCTCTTTTCATTCAACTCGCCGTACGGCGCGTGTCCCTCGTGCAGCGGCCTGGGCGAAAAGATCGAGATCGATCCGTGGAAGGTCATTCCCGACCGCTCGAAGTCGATCGAGGACGGCGCGATCGTCCCGTGGAGCAAGAGTATCGGCAGCGGCCGGTTCCCGTCGATGAACCCGTACTATCTGCAGCAGCTCGAGCGCGTGCTGCGCAAGTACCGCGCGAAGATGTCGACGCCGGTCGAAAAGTATTCCGACGAAGTGCTCGACGTCGTGCTCTACGGCACGGATCGCGAACAGGACTTCGCCTATACGTCCAAAGCGGGCAAGACCTGGGAGTACCGTTCGTCGTTCGAAGGTGTGATCAACAACCTGCAACGCCGCTATAGCGAGACGTCGAGCGACTATGTGAAGGAAGACATCGAGAAATACATGTCGGCCTCGACGTGTCCGACGTGTAAGGGCGCGCGCCTCAAGCCCGAAGCGCTTGCGGTGACGATCGGTTCGAAGAACATCGACGAACTCACCCGCATGTCGATCGAGAATGCGGAGCGCTTCTTTCGCGAGCTTCGTTTGACGGAGCGCCAGGAGAAGATCGCGCATCAGATCGTCAAGGAGATTCGCGCGCGGTTAGGATTCCTGACCAACGTCGGCTTAAATTATCTGACGCTCGCGCGTTCCGCGACGACGCTCTCGGGCGGCGAATCGCAGCGCATCAGGTTGGCCACGCAGATCGGCAGCGCGCTGGTCGGCGTCCTGTATATTCTCGACGAACCCTCGATCGGGTTGCATCAGCGCGACAACGACCGTCTGCTCGCGACGCTCAAGACGTTGCGCGATCTGGGCAATACGCTCGTCGTGATCGAACACGACGAGGACACGATGCGCATGGCCGACGTCATGGTCGACATCGGCCCGGGCGCGGGCGCCGAAGGCGGCGAGATCCTTACCGTCGGCACGCTCGATGAAGTGCTGCGCAATCCGATTTCGGAGACGGGCGCATACCTTTCCGGGCGCAAGTTCATCCCGATTCCGAAGCATCGCCGCGAGCCGCGCGGCTGGCTCGAAGTCAAAAAGGCCAATGCGAACAACTTGCGCGGCGTCGACGTCAAGTTCCCAATCGGGGTCTTCACCGCGGTTACGGGTGTCAGCGGAAGCGGAAAGTCGACGCTGGTCAATCAAGTGCTCGTGCGCGCGCTCAACCAGCATCTGCACGGTCAGCCCGCCGGCGGGACCTACGGAACGGTCAAAGGGGCCGATCAACTCGACAAGATGGTGGTGATCGATCAGTCACCGATCGGCCGAACACCGCGCTCGAATCCCGCGACGTATACCGGGGCGTTCGATCAGATCCGCGAGCTCTTTTCGATGGTGCCCGATGCGAAGATGCGCGGGTACACGCCGGGCCGTTTCTCGTTCAACGTCAAGGGCGGCCGCTGCGAATCGTGTCAGGGCGACGGCATCATCAAAATCGAGATGCACTTCCTGCCCGATGTCTACGTTCCGTGCGAGGTCTGTAAGGGCAAGCGCTACAATGCGCAGACGCTCGAGGTCAAGTACAAGGGCAAGACGATTGCCGACGTGCTCGAAATGCGCGTCGACGAGGCGGCGGAGCTCTTTGCCAACATTCCGCGCATTCATAACAAACTCAAGACGATCTGCGAAGTCGGTCTCGGTTACATCAAGATGGGCCAGCCGGCAACGACGCTCTCCGGCGGCGAGGCGCAGCGCGTGAAGCTCGCAACCGAACTGGCGCGCCGCTCGACCGGACGCACCTTCTACGTGCTCGACGAACCGACGACGGGGCTGCATTTCGCGGACATCCATAAGCTGCTCGAAGTCTTGCACCGGCTGGTGCAGACCGGAAACAGCGTGCTGGTCATCGAGCACAATCTCGACGTCATCAAGACGGCCGACTTTTTGATCGACCTCGGTCCCGAAGGCGGCGACCGCGGCGGCACGATCGTCGGAACCGGCACGCCCGAAGCGCTGGCGAAGAGCCAAAAGTCCTACACGGGCGCGTATCTCGTTCCGGTGCTCGCCGACGAGCGCGCGGTTGCGCACCGCCAACCCGATCCGGCGGAACTCGAACGTCTCGAACGCGAGAACCTCGCTGCGCTCGACGATCTCGCAAAGGGCGATCGTGTGCCCGTAGAGGCATCGTCTTTCTAGCCGGTGTAGATCACTGACGGCGCTGCACCTATGACCAAATTCTCCATCGCAATGCTCGTCTGTTCCGACCTCGATCGCTCGCGCGATTTTTATCGCCGCATCCTGGGACTCAAACTCATCACCGATCGCGCGCCGCATTGGGTCGAGTTCGAACTCTCACCGGGCGTGACGTTCGGCTTGCATCCGCGCAGTGATTTGCTGGCCGTGCGTCCGGGATCGCTTCAACTCGGCTTTACCGTCGAGAACGTCGATCTGTTCGTCGCCGATTGCGCAACGATGAGCGTTCCGATCTTGCAGTATCCGTACGATGAGTCGTTCGGCCGCGTCGCGATCATCTCCGATCCGGACGGCTATCCGATTCAGGTCGGCTCGCCGCACCGCACGTCGTCTCCGCTGCAAGGTGACAAGAGGCAAGCTCGGGATGGCAAGCGGCGCGACTGAGGGGCGGGCGCAGGAGTTGCGCTCGCAGATCGACGAGGCGAATTATCGGTACTATGTCCTCGACGATCCGGCCATTACCGACGCAGAGTTTGACGCACTGCTGCGCGAGCTCATCGAGCTGGAACGCGCGCATCCTGAATTACGCACGCCCGACTCCCCGACGCAACGGGTGGGCGCGCCGCCGTCGGAGCGCTTCGCCCCGTACCGTCATGCCAAGCCGATGCTCAGTCTTGCCAACGCATTTGACGACGACGAGTTGCGCGCATTCGACGAGCGCGTGCGAAAGCTCGCAGGCGCTTCCGTAAGCTACGTCTGTGAGTTGAAAATCGACGGCCTCGCGATCGCCGTCGACTATCGCGACGGCGCGCTCGAACGCGGCGGGACGCGCGGCGACGGTTCGGTCGGCGAAGAAGTGACACCGAACCTCCGGACGATCCATACGATCCCGCTCAAACTACGCGAGCCGGTCTCCTTTATCGAAGTGCGCGGGGAAGTCTATCTGCGCAAGAGCGATTTCGAAAAGCTCAACGTCAAGCGCGAACGCGAGGGACTGCCGGTCTTTGCCAACCCGCGCAACGCGGCGTCGGGCGGCGTGCGCCAACTCGATCCGAAGCTCACGGCGCAGCGCCGCCTCTCGTTCTTCGCCTACGCCATTGCCGAACCGCCGCCGGAGATCGCGACGCAGTCGCAAGCGCTGGAGCTTCTGCGCACGCTCGGCTTCCGTGTCAACGAACACATTCGCGCCGCGGCGAACATCGATGACGTCATAACGTATTGCCGCGAATGGGAAGCGCGTCGTGACGACCTGGATTACGAAATCGACGGCGTGGTCGTCAAGGTCGACGACCTCGCAACGCAAGAACGGCTCGGCGCGGTGGCGCGCGATCCTCGTTGGGCGACCGCGTTCAAGTTCAAGCCGCGCGAAGCGCGCACCAAACTCGTCGACATTCAGATCACCGTCGGCCGTACCGGGACGCTCAATCCGAATGCCGTGCTCGAACCGGTGCAGATCGGCGGCGTAACCGTTCGCAACGCGACGCTGCACAATGCGGATTACATCGAAAGCAACGACATCCGCATCGGCGATACCGTGCTGGTCACGCGGGCCGGCGATGTGATCCCGCGCGTCGTCGGACCGATCCTGAGCGAGCGTACCGGAAAAGAGAAGCGCTTCACGATGCCCGACGCGTGCCCGGTTTGCGGCTCCGCCGTCGATCATCCCGAAGGCGAAGCGATGTCGCGCTGCACGAACGCCGCGTGCCCCGCGCAAGTCGTCGAACGCGTGCGCCACTTTGCGTCACGCGGCGCAATGGACATCGAAGGCCTTGGCGACGTGATGGCCGAGCAGCTCACGAGTTTGCGACTGGTGCGTGATCTCGCCGACATCTACGCGCTCGACGCGAGCAAACTCGGTTCGGTTCCGCGAATGGGCGAGAAGAGCATCATGAAGTTGCTGGCGGCGATCGAAGATTCGAAAGCGCGCGGCCTCGCGCGCGTCCTCACCGGACTGGGGATCCGTTTCGTCGGCGAGCAAACGGCCGCGATCCTCGCGCGCGACCTACGCACGATCGACGCCGTCGCCGAGGCGAGTTTCGACGTGCTGCAAGCGAGCGAAGGCATCGGACCGGAGGTCGCAAGCAGCGTCCGCCTGTTCTTCGATCAGCCGGCGAATCTCGAGATGATCGACCGGCTGCGTGCCAGCGGGGTCGTCCTCGAATCAACCGCGCAGGCTCCGGCCGGCGGCGGGAAGCTGGCGGGCAAGACCTTTGTGCTGACCGGGACGCTGCCAACCCTGAGCCGCGACGAGGCCAGCGCACTCATTGAGGCGCAGGGCGGCAAAGTGACGGGGTCGGTCAGCAAAAAGACCGATTACGTGGTGGCCGGCGACGCGGCCGGCAGCAAGCTGACCAAGGCGCAAGACCTCGGGGTGGCGATCCTCGACGAAGAGGGCCTGCGGGCACTGCTCTAACCGAAAAGGGAGGAGAAGCCTGCTTGGCTGGCCTATAGCTGCTTCTCCGCTACTACGGGGGTGGGTAGAAGTGGCTCAGGGATTCTCAGAGGTTGCGCGATTACATTCGCGCCTACACGAAGACGCGGCGGCGCTCTTTCGCGCGCTCGACGACGATACAACGCTCGTCTACATTCCGTTTTCGCGTTTCATACACGACGTGGATTTGCATCTGCGAACCGATCTCACGATCGGCTACCGATTGTTCTTGCGTCATCCGAGTGAATCGGTACGACGCATCGCCGAACACGTGCTGCGGGATCAGGAAGTCTTTCCGCGGTCGTTCGAGTCGTTTCGCGCGCGCTGGTATCAGGCGGACGAAGCGCAACTGCGCTCGCTCGAGTTTCGGGACGAGGTCGAGACGCTCGTGAGTCAGTTGCTCAAGCGGATACGGGTGGAAGAGAAACTCGTCTCGATGCTCTCAAGCGTAGCGTAGCAGTTCGTCTTGCGACTGCGGCGTAGGCAGCGAGGCCGCAAGATGCTCGGCGATATCGTGCGCGACGACCCCCACGGGGCGTTCGCGCGCCGCAAGCCTTCCGGCCAGTCCGTGCCAATATGCGCCCGCGCGCGCCGCGTCGAACGGCGAAAGCCCTTGCGACAACAGCGTCGCGATGATGCCGCTGAGCACGTCTCCGGTTCCGGCCGTTGCAAGCGCGCTCGTGCCCGTCGAATTGATCGCCATGACCGTGCCGTCGTAGATGAGCGTATCGCGGCCTTTGAGCAGCGTCGTGACGCCCGTTCGATCGACGAACTCGCGCAGACGCGCGACGCGTTCTCCCGGACGTATCGTACCTCCGCCGGAAAGGCGCGCGAACTCACCGGCGTGCGGCGTTACGACGCAGCATTTGTCGCGCAGCAGATCGAGGTGCTTTGCGAAATGGAAGAGCGCACTGGCATCGAGCACGATCGGAAGTGTGCTCTGCGTTACCAAGGCGCGAATGAGTTGACCGGTCCAGTCATCGAGACCGAGGCCGGGCCCGATCGCGATCGCGCTATTTCGAGACGACACGTCGATCAGATCGGCGGCCGCTTCGCTCGCCGACGTATCGGCGAACGTGACGACGACCTGCTCGATCAAATGCGCGCGCAACGCCGGTGCCGCGTTGCGCGTCGTTGCGACGGTCACATACCCCGCGCCCGCGCGTGCCGCCCCGAGCGCGCAGAGGATCGCCGCGCCCGGAAACTGCTCGGAACCGGCAACGATGAGCGGCGCACCCGCGGTGCGTTTGTCCGCGTCTTCGGCGCGGTGCGGAAGCAGCGCGAGAAACGCGTCGCGATCGAGTGCCGTAAAACTGTGCGCTTCACGCGCTAACACGTCTTCGCCGATGCCGATGTCGGCAATCCACAATTCGCCCGCGTTCCAACGGCCCGGATCGAGCAGCAAGCCGGGTTTGAGCGCCGCCATCGCAATCGTTGCCGTCGCGCGAACCGCATCTTCGTCGCGTGCACCCGTATCGGCGTCGATGCCGCTTGGAATATCGACGGCGAGCACGGGCAGGCGCCCGCGATCGAGCGCGCGTGCGGCCGGACGATATGCCGCGCCCAGCGGCAGCCGCGAGCCGGTTCCGAACAACGCATCGACGGCAAGGATCGCGCCGTCGAGCGCGATGCGCGCCTCTTCGTCGTTCTGCGGCATCGGATGCACGGTCACGCCGTCCGGCGCCGTTCGATCGGCTGCCGCTGCGTAAATGATGCGCTCGTACGTCGCATCGAGCTGCGCGAACGCGGCGAAGGCGTCGCCGCCGTTGTTTCCCGGTCCCGCAAACGCGACCACCCGGCCGCCCGCCGGAGAAAAGCGCCGGATCCATCGCGCGATTGCCGCGCCGGCGTTGCGCATGAGCGCGTCTTGACCGCAGGCCTCGCACGCTTGCGCGTCCGCCGCGCGCATCTGCGCCGCCGTGAGAACGAACGTCATGCTTCGAGAATCACCACGGCAGCGGCCGTGGTGGCCGAGTGGGTGATCGTCAGATGAATCGCCTGCACGCCGCGCGCGGCGATCAGCGCTTGCGCATCGTCATAGAGTTTGATGATCGGCTTGCCGCTGCGTTCGTGCGAGACGCCGACCGAGCGCCACGCGATCGCGTGACCGAACGCCTTGCGCGTCGCCTCTTTCGCGGCGAAGAAACCGGCGAGCCGTTCGGGCCAGTGCCGCTTGCGCATCGCGTACGCCATCTCTTCGTCCGTATAGATCTTCCGGGCGAACCAAGCGAGTTGACGTTCGTCGAAGCGATAGCGCTCGACTTCCGCGAGGTCGATGCCGATGCCGAGGATCATATGGGCGCGTTCGCACCGCTCTAGCAGTTTTCCGGCTTCGCGCGTCGAAGCTTGCGACCGCAGATGGAGTCCCGCATTCGCATCGTTCCGATCAACGCTATGGACGGCGTCTTTCTCGACCGTTTGGGACCTTGTCTGGAAGAGCGGTTCTTGTGCACGGTCGAGATCGAACGCACGCTCGCGCTCCCGCGAACGACGCTCAACGCGACCCGGCAGCAGCTCTTCCTCTCGACGCTCTTCTCGCGCGTTCGTCGCGCGTACCCCGATGGCGGCGGCGTGCTGCTCGCGCTCACCGAATTCGACCTCTATAAGACGTCGCACCGATTTATCTACGGGGACGCCGACGAAGCGCAGTCGGTCGCCGCGGTCTCGCTCCATCGCCTTCGCTCCGAATACTACGGCGAAGAACCCGACGCGAACATTCTTTTCCAGCGGACCCTCAAAGAGTGCGTCCACGAGCTCGGCCACGCGTTCGGCCTCAAGCATTGCTACAACGCCCGCTGCGCGATGTACTATTCCAACTCGATCTTCGAGACGGACAACAAGATGTCGCACTTCTGCGAGAACTGCGATAAGCGCATCGCGCGCGCGCGTAACGAACGCTGAACGCAGCGTTAATCTCTCAATAACCGCCGGATAAGCGAGCCTTTGGCTGGCGGCTCTACGCTAGCTGCATGGGTTTACGGGTTCGTTTGATCGCGATGCTGGTCGGCGTCATGATCTTCGCTTTTGTGTTGCTGCTCATCGGCGTGAACTTCGGTTTGCGCAACGACGTCCGCGGCCTCGCGCAGCAGAGCGTCGATGCGGGGTCAAACGCGCTTTCGGGCGCGATCGACGCGCGCAGCGAGCAGATTCGCTCCGCGATCTTACAAGGTTCCGCACAAGCCTCGCTGCTCGCAGCGCTGCGATCCGGAAACCGCGGCGCGCTCGCGCAGGCTGCGTCGGACATCGCGGTTGCATCCAATCTCTCGTTCGTCGTCGTAACGGATGCCAAAGGCAACGTGCTGGCGGGCAGCCGCGCCGCCTCGGGGAGCTTGGCCAACGATGGTGTCGTCCTTGCCGCAAGCTCGGGCGCCGTCGCGGGCGGCCCGCAAGTGCTCGACGGGCGGGAACTGCGCGCCATCGGTGTCGCGGCCCAGGCGCCGGCGCTCGCGCTTGCGGTGGCTTCGCCGGTCAACGTGGGCGGCAGCGCGGTGGGCGTGCTCTACGGCGGAACGGTGATCGATGCGACGACGAAGTTCGTCGACGACGTGAGCCGCTTTACCGGCGGTGCCGCGGGGGTTGCGTTGGCCGGTCACTTTGTTGCAACGTCGCTATCCACAAAAGAGGGCGTTAAAGAGGTAGGGGCTTCGCTCGACGACCCGGCCTTGACGGGGACCTACTTTGCAAAAAGCTCGCCGTTGCACGCCTACGACGGCACGATCATCGGATCGACCTGGTTTGCCGTGCCGTTAGGCCAGTTCACGGCAATTGTAAACAATACGTTGCGTCAGATCGTCTTTTGGGGTGTGATCGGCCTCGTGATCGCGTCGATCGTCGGCACGATCGTCGCGTCACGCATCGGGCGCGCGATCGCCGAACGCAGCGACGAGGTCAATGAATCGGCAAAGCAACTTCGGGTGCTGGTGGTCGGCGGCGAAGTTTCCGGCGATCACGTGAGCCAGACCCGCGAAACGCTCGAGGAAATCGCGGAACTCGCCCGGGAAGCGGCGGATGCCGCGAGGCTGCAGTCACTCGCCGGTCGAGCCCTCAGCGACGTCGTCGTGATCGACACCTTGACCAGCGAGCTCTCATCGAGGATGCGCGATGCCGCGGCCCGCGTCGAACGGCTCAGCGCGGTCGCCGAGGAACTGGACTCGCTGGTCGGCGGGACCTAAAGCCCACGGCGTTTTTAGCCGTACATCCTTAGAAGAATGGCGCGTCTTTGGGTGTTCGAGGCGGGCCGTGGTACGGTGTGTCCAATCGTCGTGAAGGGAGCCTCGTGATCTCCGCCTACTTCGCCGGTCTTCGGGCCCGGCTCGGATTGCCGGCCCGATTCGGTCTTGCAGTCGTGGCCGTCGCGCTTTGTGCTGCAATCGCTTGGTTCGGCGTTGCAGTTCCGATCGAATCGCTCATCCTCGCTATCATCGCGATCGCTGCCGCCGCTGTAGGCGCACCCATTGGATTCGCCGTCGCGATCCTCGCTGCCGTCGCGCAGTACGTGGCCAAGACCCAGCACGGCGCCGAAGGAGCGATATCGGCCGCGTTCGTCGCGGTCGGCGGCATCATCGTGAGCGCGCTCTTCTATGGAGAGATCGTTCCGGTCGAAGAACTCGGCGAGACGACGGGGCAGCTAGCATTCCGCAGCGGCAGCCGGGTCGCGCTTCCGCGCGGCGAGAGCGCCGGCGTTGCATCGACGGGGCTCGCGGCACTCGCCTCGGGCATTCGCGAAGTCTCACAAGGCGATTTCACCAAGAACATCGCGGTGAGCGACGCGCAGCTTCAAGATCTCGCCATCGCACTCAACAAATTGATCTTCGGCATGCGCGAATTCTTGGGCCAACTGCACAAGAACGCAGCGCACTTAGGCGGCGCGGGCACCGATTTGCGCACCACCGCATCGACTGCACTCGCCGTGATCGAAGGCGCCTCGGTCGCGCAAGGCCAGCTCGACGAAGGCATTCAAGAGCAAGCGCGCATCGTCGACGAAGCGACGTCGAAGGTCGTCGCGCTCACCGAAGCCATCTCGACGATTGCCGCAAGCGCCGAACAGCAGACGCGCAGCCTCGACGAAACCGCGCTTGCCGTCTCTAACATGGCAAGTTCGATTGAAGAAGTTGCCGCGCAAGTCGATTCGCTCTCGAGCATTTCGACGGAAACGTCGCGCACCGCCGAACGCGGCGGCAGCGCGATCGGTACGATCGTCGACGGCATGCACACGATTCGCAACACGATCAACGACTTGGCCGAAGACATCCGACAGCTCGGCAACAACTCCGAACAGATCGGCGATATCGTCAAAGTCATCGACCGCATCGCGGAGCAAACGAACTTACTCGCGCTCAACGCCGCAATCGAAGCGGCGCGCGCCGGCGAACACGGCCGCGGCTTCGCCGTCGTCGCAAGCGAAATTCGTAAGCTCGCCGACGGCAGCGTTCAGGCAACCAAGGAAATTGCCGGCCACATCACGTCGACGCAGGCCGTCATCTCCGAGGTCGTCGGCGCGATGGAACGTTTGACCGAGCGCGTCGAAGAGAGCACCGGCAGCACGAACTCCGCGTCGGGCGCGCTTCAAGAGATCGTTTCGGCAGTACTGACCGCGAACAATCAGATCAGCGAGATCAGTTCGGTGACGCGCGCGATGAGCGCGAATTCCTATCAGGTGATCCGGCAGATCGAAGAGATCACGAAGTCGGTCGCCCTCAATCTCAAGGCCACGCAATCGATGACCCGCCAATCGGATGAGGTCAGCAAAGCGTTTTCGGACATCTCGTCGATCTCGCAGCAGAACGCGTCGTCGGTCGAGGTGCTCACCTACGTCAATAAGGAAGTCACCGACGCTGCGCAGCGCATGATGGAGTCGGTCGATCAGATGAACGCGCTCGCCGGTGAAATCGACGGACGCTTGGGTCAATTCAAAGTCAGCGATTCAGGATCTGAGGAGGTCACCGCATAACCGCAATGAGTCTACGCGTACGTCTCTTAGGCACGATCATCGGTGCGATTCTCCTGTGCTTCATCGTAACGGTTGTTGCGACGCGCATTGAACTCAACAAACAGCTGCGCCAGTTGGGCGATACCCAAGTCTCCAACGGTGGAGGCGCATTCGGCGGGTATTGGGACTCGCGCAAGGACCAAATCAAGCTCCTCGTCGCGCAGGACGCGGTCAGCGACACGCTGCGTAAAGCGCTGCAGACGCACAACGTTGCAGCCCTGCAAGATCAGCTGGCAAACGCGGCCCGCACGTCGGGTCTTTCGTTCCTGACCATCGTCGATACGAACGGGAACGTCGTCGCGCGCGCAAACGGTCCGCAGGCCGGATCGCTCAAGAACAACCAGTTGATCTCGCGCGCGCTCACCGGCGAAACCGTCAGCACCGCGACGCAACTCGATCCGTCGTTCCTCAACGGCGAACAGCTCGCGCCGCAAGCGACGGCGGATATCAAATCAGCCGATGGTAAGGGCAGCGCCGGCAAGAGCGACAAAGGGCTTGCGCTCGTTGCCGCGGCGCCGATCAGTGACGCGAGCGAACGCACGATCGGTGCGATCACCGGCGGTATCCTGCTCAATCACTACTACGATCTCGTCGATCAGGCGACGCACGCGCTCGGCGGCGCGTCGGCGATCCTCGAGAACGACGCGATCATCGCAAGCACGATCCAACAAGCCAGCGACGGCACGCGCGTGGTCGATCAGCAGTCGGCTCCGGCCGCAGGCGTGATCAAGACCGGCACGCCGTATACCGGCGTCGACACGCAGGGCGGCACGGAGTATCTCGTCCACATCGATCCGATCACGGACGACCAGAACCAAGTGATCGGCGCGCGCTGGTACGGCACGCCGATGGCGACGATCAACGGCATCATCAACAGCACGACGATGACGCTTATCCTTTGGGGTGCAATTGCGGCGCTGCTCGCGCTCGCACTCGCGATCCCGATCGTTCAGCGCTTGTCCGAAACGCTGCAGAAGCGGAGCAAGCAGGTTCGCACGGCGGCCAAGGAATTGGGCGTGGCGATCGTCGGCAGCGAAGTCTCCGGCGACCACGTCGCGATGACCAAGGCGGCGGTGGAGCGCCTCGGCACGCTTCTGGACGAATTGGAGAGCGACGCGAACGCGGGCAAACCGAAGATCAACGAGCTCAAGGCGGTCAACGCCGAACTGCACGGCGACATGATCGTCATCGACACGCTCTCGCAAGAGATGAGCGGGCGGATGCAGCAGGCCGTTACGCGCGTACAAGAGCTTAACGACGTTGCCAAGGGTCTGTCGGAACTCGTCACCGGCGAAGCGGGTTAGAACGGTGTGACATGGCGGACGTAATTCTATTCTTCAGCAGTAATGCCGACACGATGATCGCCACCAAGGCGCTCAAAGACGCCGGTATTCCCGCGAAGATGATTCCAAAGCCCGCAACCGTCAATTCGGCATCCAACCTGTGTCTTAGCATCGATGGCGGAGCGGAAGGCTCGGCAAAATCGGCCCTCACCGGCGCGGGCGTCGCGCTCGGCGGGGTCGTCAAGTAGCCTCTGATCGTTTTTTGATCGGGTAAAAGAAGGGCGTTGCCTCGCGCGGGGCAATGCCCTTTTTCATGCACCTACGAACGACTTTGCTCGCAGTTGTCTTAACTGCTGTGACCGGCATTGCTCCGGCACTTTCCGCAGCGCCGAAGCCCAAGCCCAAGCCCAAGCCGCCGGCGGCCGCACCGAAGCCGCAAGAGCGCAGCTCGGTGACCCATCACCGCATCACGATCAACGGAACGACGATCTCCTACACGGCGACGGCCGGAACGCTGATCGCGGATGATGACAAAGGCAAGCCCGCGGCCAGCGTCTTCTACGTCGCGTACACCAAAGACGGCGCCGATCGCACGCACCGTCCGATCACGTTCCTCTACAACGGCGGCCCCGGCTGCGCGTCGTCGCCGCTGCACATGCTCGCGCTTGGACCGCGCCGCATCGTCGTGCAGAACGCCAAGCCGAACATCGGCGCACCCGCGCAGATCGTCGACAACAGCGACACGCTGCTCGACAGCTCCGATCTCGTCTTCATCGATGCGCCGGGAACCGGCTACAGCCGTTTGCTGCCGAAGGTCAATCCGAAGGACGTCTACGGCATCGACCAAGACGCGGCGGTGTTCGGTCACTTTATTCGCCGCTACGTAACGCTCAACGATCGTTGGAATTCGCCGAAGTTTTTGCTCGGCGAAAGCTACGGCACGCCGCGTAGCGCCGTGCTCGTCGACTATCTGCTCAATCACGAAACGATGGCGTTCAACGGCGTCACGCTGCTGAGCTCCGTGCTCGATTTCTCGACGATTGCGCCGGGACCGGGTAACGATCTCGCCTACATCACGTATCTTCCGACCGAAGCGGCGGCCCGCTGGTATCACGACAAGTCCGGCAACAAAGGTTCGCTGATGTCGACGATCAACGCGGCGCAAGCCTTCGCGAACGGACCGTACGCGTCGGCTTTGCTGCAAGGCGATCGTCTGCCGCACGATCAGTTCGTCAAGATCGCCGGCCAAGTCGCGCAGTTTTTAGGCGTGAGCCAGAAGTACGTCGAGCAATCGGATCTGCGCGTGCAACCGGGACGCTTCGAGAAGCAGATTCTCCGCGATTCCGGTGAACAACTCGGACGGCTCGATTCGCGGTATCGCGGCTACGATGAAGATCAGATCGGCGATTCAGCTGAATTCGATCCGGCTGATTCGTACACGAGCCCCGTACTGCAATCCGGCTTCCTGTCGTACGTTCGCAACGAACTGAACTGGAAGAGCGACGAGCAGTATCCGCAGTGCAGCAACTCGATCTTCCCGCAGTGGGATTTCACGCGTAAATCGGTCTTCGGATGGCTCGCACCGACGACGAGCAGCGATCTGCTCGACGCGATGACGCAAAATCCGAAACTGCGCGTCTTCGTCGGCGGCGGCTGGTTCGACATGGCAACGCCTCCGGGTGCAGCCGAATGGACGTTCTCGCATCTCGGCTTACAGCCGGCGCTGCGCTCGCACGTCACGATGCACTTCTACGAATCGGGCCACATGGTGTACCTCAACCCCGACGCCCGCGCCCAATTCCACTCCGACCTCGTGAAGTTCTACGCCAACACCCTGAACCAATAACCCCACCCCACATCTGTCATCCCGAGCCTGTCGAGGGACGCCCCCCATCTGTCATCCCGAGCCTGTCGAGGGATCCTTCGACAAGCTCAGGATGACACGGGGTCCTTCGACAAGCTCAGGATGACATGGGGCGCTCAGGATGACACGGGGGGTCCTTCGACAAGCTCAGGATGACACGGGGGCGGGGTTAGCGGAGGGCGCGGGCGTCGGCTAGGGCGATGGTTTCGCGGGTTCCGTCGTCGTGTTGGACGAGGAGGCCGCCGCCGACGGCGAGCGAGAGCGCCGTCACTTCGATCGGGTCGATCGCGTCGTCTTTGAGGATGCGGTACCGCCGGCCCGGCAGACCCGCCTGGCGCTCCCACACCCGCGCGATGCGGGGCGGCATATCAAGCGTCTCTTCCCAGATCTCGTAGTTCAAAAGGATGTCGCGCAGCAGATGCGCGCGGTCGATCTGCGGATTGACGTCGTCGCAGAACGCCGGCGGTGGAAAGATTTCTTTCTCGGCGCCCGGCGTGCGATGGACGTTGATGCCGACGCCCGCTGCCACCCACGCCCGGTCTCCCACGATGCGTGAAACGCAGAGGATGCCGGCGACCTTTTTGCCGTCGAGCAAGAGATCGTTTGGCCAGTGAAGATCAGCGCGCACGCCGTTAAGCACGAGCGCGCGCCGCACGCAGATCGCCACGCCGAACGGCACCACCCACAGATGCGACGCCTTGAGGGCGCGCGGGAGAACCGTCGTCATCAGCAGTGAGGTCTGCGGCTGCGCTATCCAGGATCGTCCCTTGCGGCCGGCGCCCTCGCTTTGGACCTCGGCGACGAAGGTCGTTCCGAACGCCGCCTCGTCGCCCAAGACCGCTGACGCGTCGCTGTTGGTGCTCGCGGTCGAGGGCAGGTAGGTGATCCGTGAAAACCGGGTTCCGCGCAGTTCGTCGGCGACCGCAGCATACGGATGGTGGCCTGCAGGCATAGGGGGAGCTTGCACGAGCGACGTATTCGGGGCCTGCTATGACATTAGAAACGACGCTCATTCTGTGTAAGCCCGACGCCGTCTCGCGCGGCCTGGTCGGCGAAATCATCTCGCGCATCGAGCGGCGCGGGTACGTCATCACCGCGATGAAACTCGAACAGATCACCGGCGACAAAGCACGCGAACACTACGGCGAGCACAAGGACAAGCCGTTCTTCGGCGATCTCGTCAGCTTCATCACGAGCGGCCCGCTCGTCGCGATGGCCGTCGAAGGCCCCAACGCCGTCGAAGGCATGCGCCAACTCATCGGCGCGACCAATCCGCTCAGCGCGGCGCCCGGATCGATCCGCGCCGATTTTGCGCAGACGATCGGATTCAACCTCGTGCACGGCAGCGACAGCAAGGCCAGCGCCGAGCGCGAACTCAAGATTTTCTTCAACGCCAACGAGTTCGTGTCGCGCAAGCACGATCTGCAGAAGTGGCTGGCTGACTAAGCGATGTCGATTGATTCGTTGCGCGCCGGTGGGCGCCCATTGATCGAAGCGGTACACGCGCGCGAAGTGTTGGATTCCCGTGGGAATCCGACGGTCGCCGTGAGTGTCGCGACGAGTTTTGGTTCGGTTGAAGAAGCGATGGTCCCATCGGGCGCGTCGACCGGCGCGCACGAAGCAGTCGAACTTCGCGACGGCGACAAGGGCCGTTATAACGGAAAAGGCGTGCTCAAGGCGGTCGCCGCCGTCAACGATACGCTCGGTCCGGCGCTCGAAGGCAGCGACGTCACCGCGCAGCGCGAGCTCGACGAGCGGATGATCGAACTCGACGGAACGCCGAACAAGTCGAGCCTCGGCGCCAACGCGATTCTCGGCTGTTCGCTTGCCGTCGCCCGTGCCGCGGCGTCGAGTTTTTCGCTACCGCTGTTCCGCTATCTCGGCGGACCGTCGGCGGCGACGTTGCCGGTGCCGATGATGAACGTGATCAACGGCGGCAAGCACGCCGAAGGCGCGTTGCAATTCCAAGAGTGCATGATCATGCCGGTCGGCGCGCCGAGTTTTCGGGAAGCCGTGCGTTACGGCGCAGAAGTGTTCCATGCGCTCGGGCGGCTTCTGCACGACCGCGGCATGACGACGCTCGTCGGCGATGAAGGCGGCTACGCACCGCCGCTCGATTCGATCGACGGCGCGATGAAACTCTTGGTCGAAGCAATTGAGAGCGCCGGAT